>NZ_RKQF01000002.1 GCF_003814875.1 Streptomyces sp. Ag109_O5-1
GGTCACCGCCGTGGCCGGCACCGCCCAATCACACCTTCTGTCGTGATCTCGGGGCTTCCCGTACGGTGTGGCCGCTCGTGGTTGTAGTAGTTCACAAACTCGGCGAGCGTGACGCGGCGTTCGTGTCCGGACGTGTAGTCGCGCACGTACGCCCACTCGCGGGCGAGTGTCCCGTTATAGCGCTCTACTTTCCCGTTCGTGCGCGGGGTGTAGGGCCGGGTCCGCTTGTTGCGTCGTTACCGGTCGCGGCGAGCGCGTTGGCCCAGGTCGTGGACCGGTGGCACGACCCGTGTCGGTGAGGTAACGGCGGATCGAGGTGATGCCGTGGGCGGCGACGAAGGCAGCGGCGCGGTGCCAGAAGGCGACCGCGGGTGACGGCCTCTCGTCGTCCAGGGCCTCGGTGCAGGCGAGCCGGTCCCCCTGGCCGTGCATCCGCCACCCACCGCCGACGGGGTGCGACCGAGCTTCTTGATGTCTACGTGGATCAAGTCGCCAATGCGTTCGTGTTCGTAGCGGATGACTTTGCGCAGTTGCTCGCCAGTGGGCGGGGATCGATGTCGCGCAGCCGGCTGAGTCCCCGCAGAACGAGGACACGGTGCACGGTGGCCGCTACGACAAAAGCCTGAAGCTACCAGGCCGGACTCGAATTATGCGCCGGCCTCCTCTGTGATCCGACACAGCGGATCACAGCCTTGATCACAACTCCATACAGGCCCTGGTCGAGGAACTTCTGGGTACGCCGGTGAAGTCGGTGCGGATCAGGGTGCGCCGGCCGCGCCGGAACTTCCTCGGCAGCTGCTCCAGGGTCCTCGCCGACAAGGTCGCCGCCGGCCAGACCGCCGTGGTCGCTGCTGCGTGTCGCTGCCGTCCCAGGCCTCCTGCCGGACAGGGTCGCCGTTGGTGGTGGAGCCCCAGCCGTCGGCGACCATGCCATTGATGGGTCCAGTTGCGGATGAGGTACCCGCCGGTGGTCGGCTGGAAGGGCCACAGCTGGTTGTTGCCGCCGGCGAAGGAGTGCCGCTGAATCGAAGTCCCCCTCCGGTGACTGAAGCCGTTGATGTCGAGGACCTTGCCGCTGTTCCTGTTCACGATCTTGTAGAGCTGCCCGCCGGCCGGGACGATGCCGGTCCCGGTCAGCGCGACGTCTGCGTCACATCCTAGGCGTGGCCCAGGACCGCCAGGCGACGCTGAGCCTGGCGGTCCTGTGGCAGTCCCGGGTGCCCCTTCCGCTTCGTCAGCTGATGGAGAACTGGCTGAAGCTCGCGGTGCCGGGTGTCGGGGCGTGGGCCGTGAAGAACGTGCCCGCGTCCAGGCTGCTGTTCGCTCCGGTCAGTGTGGCGGTGCCGACGGTGGTCCAGGTGGTGCCGTCGACGGAGTAGGAACCGGTGACCGAGGTGCCGCTCCTGACCAGCCGGAGCCAGACGGGGGCGGAGCGGCCGGTCTTGGTGGTGCTCTTGTCGACGTAGCCGTCACTGTCGGAGTCCCACTCCAGGGTGACGCCGTTGCCGGGAGTGACGGAGAGGGAGGCGTAGCCGGCGGACGAGCCGGCTGCGGCGATGTTGTTGCGCAGCATCAGGCCGGCCTTGCCCCAGGCGTTGGTGTTGTCCTGGCTGTCGACGTGGACGGTGACGGTGGAGGATGTTCCCGCGGCGGCCGGCTGGTAGGCCGCGGAGTACTCGTCGTCGTGCAGCGCGGTCGTTTCCCAGGTGTCGATGCCCGCGCTGGTCAGGGAGGTCACTCCCTGGCTCTGGCTCACTGCGGCCGGGATGGAGCTGTAGGCCCGCCAGGGCGAGGTGACGATCTGGAGTTTGCTGAAGGTCGCGCTGCCGGGTGTGGTGCTGTGGGCGGTGTGGATGACTCCGGCGTCCTGGGTGGCGGCCATGGACGGCAGGGTCACCGCCGAGCCGATCTGGGTGAAGGTGGATCCGTCGGTGGAGTAGTAGCCGGACACTTGGGTGGCGGTGCGGGTGAGCCGCACCCAGACCGGTGCCTTGACCGAGGTGGCCGTGGAGGTCAGCTGGTCGAGGTAGCCGTCGCCGTTGGAGTCCCACTGGAAACTGACGCCGTTGGCCGGGGTCACCACCACGGTCGCGTAACCGGGTGAGGAGCCGCTGCCGGTGAGGTTGTTGCGCAGCACGACTCCGGCCTTGGCCCAGGCGTTGGTGTTGTCGATGTTGTCGACCCGGGCTGTCACCGAGGTGCCGTTGACGGCGGCGCCTGCCTGGTAGACGGTGCCGTAGGTGTCGTCGTGCTGGCCGCCGGCGCCCCAGATGTCGGTGCCCGCGTCGGTGACGGTGAAGAAGCCGCCGGTCTGTCCGGTGGCGGCGGGGGTGGAGGAGTAGGCGCTGTACGGGCCGGTGACGGCGCCGGTGGTCAGCGGCCGGTACTGCGGCTCGATGCCGGCGTTGTTCATGACGGTCTGCGCGCCGGACGGCCAGTTGCCGTCGGTGACGACGACGGTGCCGCTGACGGTGTCACCGTGGCCGTCGGTGCTGCTGATGTTGGCGTTGTCGTTGTTTGTCCAGTTGTCGGTGGCGGTCAGGGCGCCGGTGTTGTGGGTTGAGCTGACGTGGGCGAAGAGCCACTGGTTGGTGTAGCGCACGACGTTGTTGGTGTCGGTGAAGTTCCGGGAGCCTTCGTCGTGGTAAAGGCCGTAGTAGTTGTTGGTGTTGTGGCAGTAGTTCCCCGTGATCGTGCTGCCGGGCGAGGCCGACAGGGTGTACACGCAGCCGCCGTCGGCCATCTGCTGCATGATGTCGTGGATCTGGTTGCCCGTGACGGTGTTGTTCTGGGCCGTGGTGGGCGTCGAGTAGACGGGCTGGTAGTCGTACAGGCCCCGGTTCGCGTAGTCCGGGCTGCCGCCCGGGTCATTGACGCCCCAGCCGTAGCCGATGGCGAGGCCGGAGTAGGGCAGGTTGTACACCTCGTTGTGCGAGACGCTCGCGCCGTTGACGTAGGTGACCAGGAGGCCCGTCATGTCGCGGTAGTCGATCGCCACGTCGTGGATGACGTTGTCGTTCAGGGTGATGTTCTTGTTGGTCATCCGGCTGTCACTGGGGTGGTGCGCGTCCGCCTGGAGCCCGCCGACGACGATGCCGCCGCCCGCGTCCTGGGTGAAGACGTTCCCGGTGGCGGTGATGGTGTCGGCACCGAGTCCGACGCCGGTGGCGTGGGCGTTGGCGTCCTGGCCGATGCCGAGGGCGAGCTGCCCGAGGTTGGCGAACCGGTTGCCGGTGAAGGTGATGTGGTCGGCGGCCGAGACCTGGACGGCGGCCGGCATCTGGTTCCAGTGCGGGCGGGTCGCCTCGAACAACTTGCAGCCGTTACCGTTGCAGGAGGTCAGCCAGTCCGACGGGACGGACCAGGTGCCGGCCAGGTAGGTCCCGGTCTGCTGGGCGGAGTACCCGTTGCTGCCGCTCGGCCCCGTCCAGCTGGTGCCCGAGAACTGCAGCCCGGAGAACGTGATGTGGGTGGCAGGAGAGGCATAGCTTCCCCCGACGTCGACGAGCGAGTCGAGCTTCGGCACCTCGACGTCCGCGGTGCTCATGCTCTGCCCCGGCAGCGGCTTGTAGTACAGGGTGCCGGTGTTGGTGTCGAGGTACCACTCACCGGCGGTGTCGAGGAACTCGTAGGCGTTCTCGATGTAGAGCGGGCCGACCCGGAGCGGGTGGGACAGGGTGTCCCAGCCGAACGTGTTGTTGGTCCATGAGGGCTCGGTCATGGTGATGGTGCCGTTGCTGATGCCGGACACCGGGGCGTAGCGGTCGGTCCAGGACCCTATGCCGTGGATCTCGGTCCGGCCAGGGTTCGCAAGGCTGTTGAGGTAGCTCAGCGAGCTGTTGGTGAACGTGTAGCCGCTCGTGGTCACGGTCAGGTCCGAGCGGTTGACCGTGGAGCGGGCCCGCTGCGCCAGGACGCCGTCGACGTATAGCTGCCGGGTGTCGAACCCGGTTCCGACGTCCGCCTTCCAGATGTTCTTCGCCGAGTCCTGCAAGGTCCAGCCCGTCGCCCGCTGCGCGCCGGTGATGACGGGATGCGCGCCCAGCGCGGCCTTCCAGATCACCGTGTGGCCGCCGGTGCCGGAGTCGGCGGCACTGAAGGCGAGCGGAGCGGAGAGTCGGTAGGTGCCGTCCGCCAACTGCACGACGATGTCGCCGGTCATGCCGGCGTTGACCGCACGCACCGAGGTCTGCGCCTGGGTGATCGAACACGGCTGGCTCACGGAGCAAGCGGTGCCCGTGCCGTTCGGCGCCGCGTAGAGCGTCGTCATGGTCGCGGCCTGCGCCGTTCCGGCGGACGCGACTGCGGAGAGCAGGGCGCCGACGAGCGCCGTCGCCGCGGCCGCGGCACGTATCCGCAGCCCGGGGCGGTGTGAGGGAATCGTTCTTCGGAGTGACAGCACGAGGGCTCCTTCGGTGGTGCGACACCGTGCCTGGTCCCATCCCGGTCGCGACCCGGCGGACTTCGGCCATGTTTCACCGGCGTTTCGCCGGGCGGACGAACTTCATCATACGAATGACATAATCCACAAGGTGTATGCTGTGGCATTTACTGATCACGAGGAGCCGCACGTGGCCCGTACCCCGGCGAATCGTCAACGACTGGCGTCTGCACCCTCGGAGGGGTCGCTGGGAGCCGTTCCCCGACGGCAGACCGGCCGGCTCAGCGACACCGTGGTCACCTATCTCGTCGACCGGATCGTGGGCGGGGCCTATCCGCCGGACTCCGCGCTGCCCATCGAGGCGGTGCTGTGCGAGGAGTTCGGCGTCAGTCGGACCGTCGTGCGCGAATCGGTGAAGGTACTCGAAGAAAAAGGGCTCGTCAGGGCCGCGCCCGGACGCGGCACACGAGTACGCGAGCAACAGGACTGGAATCTCCTGGACCCCATCGTCCTGGAGGCCCGGCTCCGCCACGACCGCACACTGACGACCCTCGACCAGCTGGTCAGTGTCCGGATCGCCCTGGAAGCCGAGATGGCCGCCGACGCGGCCGGCCGCATCACCGACCTCGAACTCGCCCAACTCGAGGAGCAGGTCACCGCGCTGCGGGAGGCACTGGACGACCCGGTGCGCTACGCCGAGGAAGACGCCGCCTTCCACGAGATGATCATGAGGGCTTCCGGGAATCTCCTGGGTCAGGCGATCATCCGCAGCGTTCACGGCAAGGCCCGCCTGTCACGCCTCTACACCGGTCACTCGACCCGCGACGGCTTGACCATGTCACTGGGCGAGCACGTGGCCATACTCGAACTGCTCCGCCATCGTGACGCCGACGGAGCCGCCCGCGCGATGCGCGAGCACATCGCCCGGGCATGGGCGAGCCGCCGACCGACCCCGCAGCCCTGACGGCACCGACGGGCCCCACGCCCGCCCGCACCAGCACGTTGGATACATCCGGTCACGCCGCCGACCGACCCCTACACGGCGGCGTCAGCCCGCGCGAGTACCGCAAAGACCACTGCACTCCTCCACAGGCCCGCCTCACAAACCTCACGGTGGCAGGTGCAGACGGCAAGACGGCGTGCCGCGTTCTCGTCGTCCTCAAGGTTTCGTCCCCGTAGGGCCCAAATCGTCGCAGGCGGGCCACCGAAGCCCCCTCTCCCAGAGGGTGCGTCGGCTCGACCCGCTCGCTGACCACTGCTGGATGCCTGCGACGCCTCGACCACCGAAGCGCCATGCTCATCGAGTGGCCGGTCGCCGGTGGCGCCGGTCAGGACCGGCGACTCCTCACCCTGTGACAGCCCCTCCGGCACGTGCCGGCACAACGGTCAGCCGAACAGGCGGCGCTGGATCTCCCGTCGGTAGTCTTCCAGCGTCCGGTCGAGGTGTACGGCCGTGGCCGCGGCGGCCTCGTCGGGTCGGCCGTCGCGAATGGCGCGGTAGATCGTCTCGTGCTCCTCGACCGCGGCCGCGGTGCCCTCGCCGATGGTGTCGTGGACGATCGCGCTGGACTGGCGCTGCAGCTGGCGGGCCTCACGCACCGCGCTGCCGAGGAACGGGTTGTGCGAAGCCGCGGCCACGGCGGCGTGGAAGTCGTCGTCCGCCTGGTTGAAGACGTCGACCTCACCGTGGACGTACCCGTGCCGGCACTGCTGCATGGCGACCTCGATGGTGCGCAGTTCGGCGGGCGTGGCCCGGGTGGCCGCGAGCTTGGCGGCAACCGTTTCCTGAACCCCGCGGAACTCGAACAGCATGAGCACGTGATCGAGGTCCACGGGCCGGAAGAAGCCGGCCCAGCGGCTGGTGATCAGCATGCCGTCCTCGTCCGCGACGAACAGTCCGCGCCCCTTGTGCACCCGGACCCGGCCGAGGGCCGAGAGGATCTTCACGGCATCTCGGACAACCCCCCGGCTGGTGCCCAGCTGCAGGGCCAGGTCCTTCTCCGTGGGGATCCGGTCGCCGGGAAGCAGGCGCGACTCGGCGATGAACTCGAGGATCCGCTCCGCCACGACCTCGTAACCGGGCCGGTAGTCGCGCCGCTCGTCCGCGCCGTTCACCTCTGCCGCCACGACGGGCGTGTCCTTCATGTGTCCTGCCTCCGGGTGGCTGCGACGACGGTGACTGATCAACCTTAAACCACGTTCATCCTACCCCAGACACTCTAATAAGTCGGACTCATTTGGCGCTCCCGATCATCAGTCTGCATGCAAATTATGGCCTTTAGTGCCGTTTTAGCTGCGTATATGACTCGCAGTAGTCACCTTGACATGCACGCCAAATCTCAAGAAAAGACCTACTCACCCCTTGACTCGCCCGTCGATATCGCGGCTAATTTCTTTCCTCGGCGGTACGACAGAGCCGTCAGCAGCCGCAAGCAAACCCAGTGGAGTCGCTCATGTCCGTCTACAAGCCTTCGGCCGCCCAGGAGACAGGGACCAGCAGGAGACGTATCTCGCTGCTGGCCGGCTGTGCCGCCACCGTGCTGCTCACCGTGGCCGCCTGCGGCAGTGGTGGCGGCGCCGGTACGACCACCAAGGACGGCTTCGCCCAGGCGCCGCAGAAGGACGGGGCGTTGACCGTCTGGGTGGACGCGACGCGGATGGACGCCGCGAAGCAGTACCAGGCGTCGCACCCGGACGTGAAGATGAACATCGTCAGCTACGACGGTGACGCCAACGGATCCAACTACCTCCAGACCAAGGTCCAGCTGTTCAACCGCACCGGCAAGGGCTGGCCGGACGTCGTCTTCAGCTCCCAGAACAACGAGGTGACCTGGGCGGTCGACGCCGGCTTCGCCGCCCCGCTGAACAAGGGCCTGATCCCGGACGCGACCCTCGGCGGGTTCGCGAAGGGCGCCAACGACGTCTGCACGGTCGACGGAACCCTCTACTGCCTGCGCAACGACCTCTCCCAGGCGGTGCTCTGGTACAACGCGCCGCTGCTGAAGAAGTTCGGCTACACGGTGCCGACGACCTGGGAGGAGTACCAGGCGCTCGGCGAGAAGGTCGCCAAGGAGCACCCCGGCTACCTCGTGGGCGACGCGGGAGACTCCTTCACCCCCGAGATCTACCTGTGGGCGAGCAAGTGCGGCGCCAACCACATCACCGGCCCCAAGTCCGCGTCGGTCAACACCGCCGGCGAGGCCTGCACCAAGATGGCCAAGCTCATGGACGTGCTGATCAAGAACAAGTCCATGTCCATCAGCGGCGTCTTCAGCACCGACTTCGCCAAGAACAAGGCCGACAAGGTACTGCTCATGCCCGGCCCGGCCTGGTACGGCGGCGCTCTGTTCCAGGGCACCTTCAAGACCCCGGCCAAGCAGATCGCGGTGGCGCCCATGCCGCAGTGGCAGGGTGAGACCTCGCCGTCCACCGGCAACGTCGGCGGCGGCACCTGGCTGCTGTCCCAGCACTCCGAGCACATCAAGGCGGCCACCGACTTCCTGAAGTGGGTCACCACCGACAACGCCTACCAGGGCGAGAAGGCCCCCGGCTTCCCGGCGTACGCGCCCGCCGCCGAGAACTGGCTGAAGGCACAGGCCGCCTCCGGCTACTTCGTCGGCGACCTCACGCCTCTCAAGGACGCCTCCTCGCAGGTGTGGTCGGACTGGGGGTCGGGCCAGTTCAGCCAGGAGGCGATCTGGGCCGCCACCGTCAAGCCCGGCCTGACACAGGGCAAGAGCATCGAATCGCTGCTGCCCGCCTGGCAGGACTCGATCGTCAAGTACGCCAAGGCCGACGGATACAAGGTCTCCCGGTGACGCTCACGCCCTCCTCGGCCGGCTCCGTCCGGGGGCGCCCTCGCGGCACCTCCCGGCAAAGCCGGGCCGGCGTGGCATTCGTCGCCGGTTACGTACTGCTGCTGGTCGCCTTCGGCGTCCTTCCCACCTGCTACGCGATCTACTTCGCGTTCACGGACGCCGGAGGCGCCTTCACCGGCATCTCCAACTTCGTCACCACGGCACAGGACTTCCGATTCGTCGACTCCCTGAGCCACGTGGCCCTTTACCTGGTCTTCTGGCTGGTCTCACTCGTGGTGTTCGTGGTGGTCCTGGCGCTGCTCCTGCACAAGCTGTCCTTGGGGCCGCTCAGTCAGGCACTGCGCTTCCTCTACTACATCCCCGGCGCCCTCGCCGGCGCCGCGAGCGTCCTGGTGTGGCTGTTCATGCTCGACCCGACGGTCAGCCCGGTCAGCTCCCTGCTGGAGACGCTGGGCTTTCACACCTTCGGCGAGGTCATCGCCCCCGGCAACCTGGCCCTGCTGTTCACGATCATCGCGTTCTGGACCGGGGCGGGCGGCTGGATCGTCGTCATGTACGGCGCGCTCAACAACATCCCCAAGGACGTCATGGAGGCCGCGCGGATCGACGGCGCGAACGGCTGGCAGACCGCCTGGCGGGTGCAGATCCCCATGCTCCGCAAGTGGATCGTGTACATGGTGATCCTGGCCTTCGCGGGCGGCGCTCAGCTCTTCGTGGAGCCGCAGCTGCTGTCCCTGGCCAGTACGGGCGTGGCCGGACGCGACTACTCGCTCAATCAGCTCACCTACGACTTCGCCTTCCAGATGAACAACATCAACGGCGCGGCCGCCGTCTCGGTGGAGCTCCTGGTCGTCAGCGTGTCGGTCGCCGGTGTCTTCGTCGCACGATCGGGGTTCTTCGATGCCGACTGAGACCCGACCCACTCCCCTTGCCACCGCCCCACGCACGGAACGGGACACGAACGCCATGAGCCGAACCCGGCACGGGGAACCGCGGCGGCGCCGCCGGTCCCCGCAGCACGTGGCCTCCCGGCTGCTGGCGGGCTCCGTGCTCACCGTCTTCGTGGTGTTCTTCGTCCTGCCGGTGCTGTGGCTGCTGCTCGCGGCGACCAAGACCGACCAGCAACTCGTCCACGACAACCCCCTGACCTTCGGCTCCTGGCACGCCTTCAAGGCCAACTGGCACGCGCTCACCGCCTTCCAGGACAACGCCATCCTGCTGTGGCTGCGCAACTCCGCCGTCTACGCCGCGATCTCACTGGTCATCACGCTCTGCCTGGCCATTCCCGCGGGGTACGCGCTGGCGATGACCGAGTTCCGCGGCCGACGCACGCTGCTGATCGCGACCCTGGTCGTGATGCTGATGCCGAACGCCACCCTGGTGGTGCCGCTGTTCCTGGAGCTCAACGCGGTGCACCTGATCGGCACGATGTGGTCGATCATCCTGCCCTACTCGTTCTACCCGTTCGGCGTGTACCTCACCTACATCTACTTCACGACCGCCGTCCCCAAGGACCTCCTGGCCGCGGCACGCATGGACGGCTGCTCCGAGTTCGGCGTCTTCCGGCACATCGCGCTGCCGCTGGCCACGCCCGTCATCGCGCTGGTCGGCTTCTTCAGCTTCGTCGCCAACTGGACCAACTACTTCCTGCCCTACGTCATGCTCCCCGACAGCGACCAGATGCCCATCCAGGTGGGCGTCGGCAGTCTTCTCAGCAACGTGCCGTCGTTCAACCCGACCGTCGGCACCCTCGCCATCCAACGCCCGCAACTGGCACTGGCCACGCTGGTCGCCATCACACCGGTACTCGTCGTGTTCCTGTTCGCCCAGCGCTTCCTGGTCAGCGGAATGCTCGCCGGCGCCACCAAGGAGTAACAGCTCTCATGCCATACAGCCCTGACTCCCACCTCTCCGGCGACCCCGGCGACCCCGGCGACGACATCCCGGCCGCCGACCGGTCCACCCCCGCTTCCGATGTCCAAGCCGCAGTGCCGCTGCTCGAACCCCCCGGCTGGGCCGTGGCCCAGCGCGCGCTGTTCGACCTTCTCGACCACGCCTGGCGCCGCTTCGCCCGCGACTTCACCGGCCCCGACGGGCGCCTCAACTACACCGGCCCGCTCACCACCCGCGACGGCGTGGACGACTTCTACGAAGTGTTCTTCAACTGGCCCCAGCTGTACCTCCTCGGCGGCGCCGACGACCTGCTCCCCGCCAGCGAGAAGCACTGGGAGGGCGTCACCAGGCAGCTGACCGAACTGGACATGCTGCGCGACGAGTTCGAACGCGGCTACGACTGGTTCCACCAGGGCGAGAGCCTGCTGCTGCTGTACTTCCTGTGCATGGCCGCACCCGACCGCTGGCGTGAGCGCGCCCTGCGTTTCGCCGAGTTGTACGTCGACCCGGCCAAGGGCAACTACGACCCCGAACACCGCATCATCGCCCGCCCGCACAACGGCAGCGACCCCGACCGCACCGGCCTCTTCGACGGCGACGTCTACCCCTGGCTGCCGAAGGAGGCGGAGACCTACGGCTTCCCCCTCGAGTGGATCCCCGAGGCGGCGAACGGCCCCTTCCCCCTGTCGGCGGACCCGCGCCTCGGCGACCAGATGCGGGACCGGATGGGCGTCGGCGACACCGCGGTCAACCTCGCCGCGGCCGGGCTGGTCCTCAACGCCTGGATCCTGTCCGGCGAGGAGCGCTACCGCGACTGGATCGTCGAGTACGTGGGCGCCTGGCGCGAGCGCACCCGCGAACAGGGCGGCCTGATCCCGGACAACGTGGGCCCGGACGGCGAGGTCGGCACCATGCTGGAAGGGCGCTGGTACGGCGGCCACTACGGCTGGTCGTGGCCCCACGGCTGGCACAGCCTCGGTCACGCGGCCTGCGTGGCGGCGCTCGCGGCGGCCACGGTCACCGGCGACGACGACTACCTCTCCATGGTCGCGACCTCGCTCGACACCCTCATAGGCCACGCCAAGGTCATGCCCCACACGGAGGCCGACTCCAGCCTGCCCTCCAAGTGGGCGGTGGAACTCGGTCCGGACCGTCACACGCCCACACCGCACCTGCCGTTCCGCCACAACGACTCCGGCTGGTTCGACTACAACCCGGCCACCCCGCCCGTGCCGGTGGCCCTGTGGCACCACACGGCCTCCGACGCCGACCGCACCCGGCTGAAGCGGCTGCGCGAGGCGGACGGCATCGACTGGCGCACCGTGCGGCCGTTCCGGTCCAAGGAGGACTCCGGTCACGAGAAGGCGTGGTTCGCCTTCCTCGCCGGCGACGACCCCGGCTACCCGGAGCGGATCCTCGCGGCCGCTCAGGCCCAGGTCCGCCACCGGCTGCGGCGCATCGACCGCTATCGCGACCTGGACGTGCCCGAGGCCGACATCCATGTGTGGCAGCTGTGCAACCCGGTGGTCACCGAGGCCCTGGTACAACTGACCTGGGGCGGCCCGCAGGTGCTGTATCAGGGCGGTCTGCAGCAGGCGAGGCTGCGCTACCACGACGCCGACGCCCGCCGGGCCGGCCTGCCCGCCGACGTCGCCGCCCTGGTCACCTCCATCGACCCCGAGGCGACCACCGTCGAGCTGGTCAACCTGGCCCCCGAAACCGACCGCACGGTGATCGTCCAGGCGGGCGCGTTCGCCGAGCACACCATCACCAGCGTCCGGTACACCACCTGCCAGGACGACGGCTGGATCGGCGACATGTACGACTACGGGCACACCGAGCCAGTTGTCTCCGAGGCCGAGGTCCCGTGCGACGGCCCGTACCTGACGGTCCGTCTGCCCGCCTCCACCCGCATCCGGCTCACCCTGCGGCTCGGGCTGCGCACCCGTACTCCCAGTTACCGGACCCCGTTCGACACCGAGGCCGAGCAGGCCGACTCCACCGAGACGACAGGGGAACCGGCGTGAAGCGCATCGCCCAGACCATCAGGCTCCGTCCCGAACACCGCGAGGAGTACCTCCGGCTCCACTCCGCCGTGTGGCCCGGCGTAGAAGCCGCCCTGCTCCGGGCGAACATCCGCAACTACAGCATCTTCCTCCACGGTGACGTGCTCTTCGCCTACATGGAGTACATCGGCGACGACTTCGAGGTGGACATGGCCTCCATCGAGGCCGACCCCGAGACCCAGCGCTGGTGGAAGCTCACCGATCCGTGCCAGGAGCCCTTCCCCGACCGGGGGGAGGGACGCCAGTGGACCGAGCTCCCCGAGATCTGGCATCTGAGCCCGCCCGACGGCGACGCCACCGTCTGATCCGGCCCGCACCGGCCAGAGCCGGCCCGCACCCGCCCGACCCGACTTGGACCACCCCATGAACGCACCCGTGCTCGTCGACGCCCACCACCACCTGTGGGACCTCGCCCACCGTCCGCAGCCCTGGCTGGACGACCCCGGCGTGGCATCGATCCGCCGCACCTTCACCGCCGATGACCTGCGCACCACCGCCACCCACCCCATCGCGGGCCGACGGCTGCACAGCACAGTGGTCGTCCAGTGCATCGCGGAGATCGCCGAGACCGAGGACCTGCTCGCGCTCGCCGAGCGGGAGCCCCAGATCCAGGCCGTGGTCGGCTGGGCCGACCTGACGTCACCGGCCATCGGTGACGTACTCGACCAGCTGCAAGCCGGACCGGGCGGCGGATACCTGCGCTCCCTGCGGCACCTCGTCCAGAGCGAGACCGACCCCGACTGGCTCCAACACCCCGATGTGGAAAGCGGGTTGAGGGCGGCCCGGGAGCGCGGACTCCGCTACGACGTGCTCGTGCGCGACCACCAGCTCGGTCAGGCTATCCGGCTCGCGGAACGCTTCCCGGACCTGCCCCAGGTGCTCAACCACGCGGGCAAGCCGGACATCGCCCGTGGGGACATCGCCGAGTGGGAACGCCGGATGCGGCAGCTCGCCGGGCACCCGCAGGTGGTGTGCAAGGTCTCGGGGCTGATCACCGAGGCCGACCACACCCGCTGGACCACCGCCGACATCCGCCCGGTCTGGGAGGTGCTGCTCTCGGCCTTCGGCCCCGAGCGGCTGATGTTCGGCTCGGACTGGCCGGTCGCCAACCTGGCGGGTGGCTGGAACCGGTGGGCCGCCACCGTGGACGAACTGCTCACCGGCTGGAGCGAGAGCGATGTCGACGCGCTCCTCGCCGGCACCGCGACCGCGTTCTACGGCCTGGCCTCCGTTTTCACGAAGGGCGACGCGACCGCCCGGAGGGCCTGACCCGCTCTGGCTCCGCGGCGAGACCCACTGCCGCGGAGCCACATCCCATGACACGGACTCACACGAACTCGCGCGAAACCAGCGCCGGACACATAGCCACGGACGCCGAGCCACTCGGCATCCGTAGGCACCGGTCCGCGCCGAAGGGACCCTGCCCCCATGTCACTAGCCGCCCGATACCTCTGCGCCCGCACCCTGGACACGGCCCCCGCCCACAGCGCGCCGCCGGGACCCGGCGAGGTGGAACTGGCCCCCGCCTACGTCGGCATCTGCGGGACCGACCTGCACATCTTCCACGGCGACATGGACGCCCGGGTCAGCGCACCGGCCGTCCTGGGGCACGAGATGGCCGGGCGCGTGGTCCGCTGCGGGCCGGACGTGACGGACTGGCGGCCAGGCGACGCGGTCACCGTGATGCCGCTGCGCTGGGACGACACCTGCCCGGCCTGCCGCAACGGCCACCAGCACATCTGCCAGCACCTGGACTTCATCGGCATCGACTCTCCCGGCGCGATGCAGCAGCGCTGGACGGTACCCGCCGCCACCCTGATACGGCTGCCCGACTCCCTCCCGCTGGACCGGGCCGCGCTTGTCGAGCCCACTGCGGTCGCGGTGCACGACGTCGGCCGGGCCGGGGTGCGCGAGGGCGAGCGGGTCGTCGTGGTGGGCGGCGGCCCGGTCGGCGTCCTGATCGCGCTGGTGGCCCAGGCCGCGGGGGCGGACGTCCGGGTGGTGGAGCTCAGCGCCCACCGCCGGCTGCTCGCCGAGGAGTTGGGGCTGACCGTGTGGGATCCTGCCGCCGAGGACCTGGCCGAGCTGGTCCGGCGGTGGACCGGGGACGCGGGGGCGGACGTCGCCTTCGAGGTGTCCGGCGCGGCGGGCGGGGTGGACACCGCGGTCGACGTGCTCGGCGTGCGCGGCCGGCTGTGTCTGGTCGCGATCCACTCCCGCCCGCGTGAGGTGAACCTGCACCGCTTCTTCTGGCGTGAACTGACCCTGGTGGGCGCCCGGTTGTACGACCGCTCCGACTTCGAGAAGGCGGTGACACTGGTGGCCGACGGCGCCATTCCCGCCGACCGGCTGATCAGCAAGGTCGTGCCGCTCACCCAGGCACCCGCCGCCTTCGAGGCGCTGGAGGGTGGCGGCGACGTGATGAAGATCCTCGTGGACTGCACCGACGACGCCCAGGGAGCCGCCGTATGACCGCCTTCGACCTCACCGGACGGCTCGCCGTCGTCACCGGAGCCCGGCGAGGCATCGGACGGGCCATGGCCCGCGCGCTCGCCGGGGCCGGCGCGGACGTCATCGGCGTCAGCGCCTCCCTGGAGGAGTCCGGCAGCGCGGTGGAAAAGGACGTCGTCGCCGCAGGCCGCACATTCGAGGCCATCCGCACCGACTTCGCGGCCCCCGAGGCGGTACGGGCCCTGGGCGCGGACCTCGCCGGGCGCGAACGCCCGGTGGACGTCCTGGTCAACAACGCGGGCACGATCCGCCGCGCCCCGGCCGCCGAACACACCGACGCCGACTGGGAGTTGGTGCTCCAGGTCAACCTCAACGCGCAGTTCGCGCTAACCCGCGCGGTCGGCGCGGCGATGGTCGCCCGCGGCCAGGGGAAGGTCATCTTCACCGCATCGCTGCTCAGCTTCCAGGGCGGCATCACCGTCCCCGGCTACACCGCCGCCAAACACGGCATCGCGGGCCTGACCAAAGCGCTGGCCAACGAGTGGGCCCCGCACGGTGTGAACGTCAACGCCATCGCCCCCGGCTACATCGCCACCGACAACACCCAGGCCCTCCAGGACGACCCGGTGCGCAGCAAGGCGATCCTGGACCGCATCCCGGCCGCGCGCTGGGGCAGCGCCGACGACCTCGCGGGCGCCACCGTGTTCCTGGCCTCCGACGCGGCCGCCTACGTCCACGGCGTAGTCCTGCCCGTCGACGGCGGATGGCTCGGCCGATGAGTGACGTAGACCTGGCCTGCGTGCTGGACGGCGCCCGTGTCATGCCGGTGCTGACTGTGCGCGACGCCGCCACGGCCGGCCCGTTGGCCGACGCGCTCGCCGCGGGCGGTGCCCGGTGCGCAGAGGTCACCTTCCGCACCCCCGACGCCGAACAGGTCCTCAAGACCATGGCCTCCCACGGGGGACTGGCCGTCGGCGCCGGCACGGTCCTCACGCCCGAGCAGGCCGAGCGGGCCGTGGCGGCCGGGGCCCGCTTCGTGGTCTCGCCCGGCTTCGACGAGGAGGTTGTCGCGAAGTGCGGTGAGCTGGGGGTCCCGGTCGTGCCGGGCATCGCCACCGCCACCGAGCTGATGTGCGCCCTGAAGGCCGGCCTCGACACCGTCAAGCTCTTCCCGGCCGAGCCGCTCGGCGGCGTCCCGATGCTGCGCGCGCTCGCAGCGCCCTTCCCCCAGGTACGGTTCGTGCCGACGGGCGGCATCGACGCCCGTCGTCTGCCCGCCTATCTCACCGACCCGGCGGTCCTCGCCGTCGGCGGCAGCTGGATGGCCACCGTTGCCCATCTGGAGCGGGTCGAGTACGGGGAGATCCGCCGGCTGACCGCCGAGGCCGTGCACGGGAGCGCGACGTGACCGACGTGGTGGCACTCGGTGAGGTGATGCTCCGCTTCGATCCGGGCGAGGGCAGGATCCGCACCGCCCGCACTCTCCAGGTCTGGGAAGGCGGCGGGGAGTACAACGTCGTGCGCGGACTGCGCCGCTGCTTCGGCCTGCGCACCGCCGTCGTCACCGCCCTCGCCGACAACGAGGTCGGCCGGCTGGTCGAGGACCTGATCCTGCAGGGCGGCGTCGACACGTCACTGATCCGCTGGGTGCCAGCGGACGGCATCGGCCGCGGGGTGCGCAACGGACTGAACTTCGTCGAGCGGGGCTTCGGCATCCAGGGCGCACTGGGCGTCAGCGACCGCGCGCACACGGCCGTCTCTCAGCTGCGCAAGGGGGACATCGACTGGGACGCCATCTTCTCGGCCGGAGTGCGGTGGTTCCACACCGGCGGCATCTTCGCCGGCCTGTCCGACACCACCGTGGATGTCGCCGACGAAGCCATGGCGTCCGCCCGCCGCCACGGCGTCACCGTCTCCTACGACCCCAACTACCGCCCCAGCCTCTGGGCCGGCCGCGGCGGCGCCGACCGGGCCCGCGAGGTCGACGTACAGCTCACCCGCCACGCCGATGTCGTCGTGGGCGTCTTGGGCCTGGCCGGGCCGTACCCGGGTGCGGTACGCATCGGGGCGGACGAGGTGCAAGACGCCCTCGTCGAAGTGGCCGGGCTCCTGCCTCAGGCCGAGGTCCTCGCTACAACGCTGCGTCACGTGCCCTCCGCCGGGGTCAACGACTGGTCCTCCGCCGCCTGGTCGGCCCGTACCGGATTCGTCCGTGGCCCGCAGATGTCCGGCTTGCACGTCCTCGACCGCATCGGCTCGGGTGACGGCTTCGCAGCCGGCCTGATCTACGGACTGCTGACCGCCTGCGGGGAAGAGGACGGACCGGCGGCCGCTGCCACACCCTTGGCGCACCTCGACGTCGCCGCGCTGAGCCGCGCCCTCGCCTACGGGACCGCGCACGGGGCCCTCACCATGACCACCCCCGGCGACGTGTCCATGGCCTCGCTCGCCGAGGTGGAGGCGCTGATGGCAGGCGGCTCGGCCGCCGTCAGAAGGTGACAGGCCCGTGGGCGCTCACACCGTCCGCGTCATCCAAGGAGAACAGTTGACACACAGGAGCATGGGGCGCCGGAAGATCGGGAGCACCCCTGTCGAGCTCACCGAGCTCGGCTTCGGGGCCTCCGTCATCGGCAACCTCTACAAGGCCACCCCGGCGCAGGACGCGCAGGCCGCGATCGAGGCGGCGTGGGACGCGGGCATCCGCTACTTCGACACCGCACCGCACTACGGCCTCGGCCTCTCCGAGCGGCGCCTGGGCGCCGCACTGCGGGACCGGCCGCGGGACACCTACGTCGTCTCCTCCAAGGTCGGCCGTCTGCTCGTCCCCAACGAGCACCCGCGTGGCACCGACGACGAGGGCTTCGTCGTACGCGATGACCTGCGCCGACAGTGGGACTTCAGCCGGGACGGGGTCCTGCGGTCCATCGAGGACACGCTGGAACGAACGGGACTGGAACGCCTGGACGTCGTCTACCTGCACGATCCCGACGCCCACTGGAGGCAGGCCGCCGAGAAGGCCATGCCGGCTCTGGCGGAACTGCGCGACCAGGGGGTGATCGGCGCGATCGGCGCCGGCATGAACCAGTCGGCCATGCTCGCCCGCTTCCTGCGCGAGACCGCTGCCGACGTGGTCATGCTGGCCGGTCGCTACACCCTCCTCGACCAGTCGGCACTGGACGACGTCCTTCCCGCCGCACGGGAACTCGGCAAGAGCGTGGTGGCCGTCGGCGTGTTCAACTCGGGACTGCTTTCCCGCGACCGGCCCGCCGAGGGCATGAAGTACGACTACCAAGAGGCTCCTTCGGCCCTGGTGACCCGCGCCAGGGCGATCGCCGAGGTCTGCGCGAAGCACGGTACGACATTGCCCGCGGCAGCGGTCGCGTTCCCGTACAGCCATCCCAGCGTCATCAACGTCACCCTCGGCATGCGCACCGCGCAGCAGGTCGCACGGAACGTGGAACTCCACCGTCAGCACATCCCCGAAGGTCTCTGGGACGATCTCCGCGACCGGGGGCTGATCAGGTCGGACGTGCCCCGGGCGAACGAGTCCGGGCGGTGATCGACGGCTCGCACGTCAGGGCGCTTAAAGGCGGCCCAAAACAGGACCGAGCCCGGTCGACCGTGCCCGAACAGGCTCCAAGCACGATCTGATCACCGACGGGCACGGCATCCCGCTGGCGGTATCGCTGGCCGGCGGAAACCGCAACGACGTCACCCAGCTCATCCCCCTGCTCCAGGCCGTCCCGCCCGTACGCGGCCTGCGCGAACGGCCCCGACAGCGACCGGTCGCGCTCTACGCCGACCGCGGCTACGACCACGACAAGTACCGCAAGCAGGCGCGGGCCCTGGGGGGCACCCCGGTCATCGCGCGGCGCGGAGTCGAGCACGGTTCCGGACTGGGCGTGCACCGCTGGGTGGTCGAGCAGAGTTTTGCACTGCTGCACTGGTTCCGCAGACTGCGCATCCGCTGGGAGATCCGCGACGACATCCACGAAGCCTTCCTCAGCCTGCCCTGCAGCATCATCTGCTGGCGCCGACTGGTCAACCTGTCACTTTGTTAGGAGTTCTCAGGCCCCAGCCGTCCTCGGCATGCTTGTTGAGAACCTTCTCCAGTTTGTCGCTGTCCAGTGCGTCACCGATCAGCGACTCCCTGAAACTGACGACCTCGTAGGTGTGGCCGTTGCTCATGCCTGCGTGCCCTCCGGTGTGTTGTTGCACTGCCCAGGGCCAGCCAATCATGCTCCGAGGCAGGTCACACCTGCGGGACGACCTTGCTCCCGGGACTTCCGACGCGCGTCGGCGGGGGCCGGAGCGGCTGCCCCGGCGCCCGCCCCTCTGCCTGCTCAGGCCTTGGTGAGGGTCCACTGCACGTTGGTGCTGCTGTTCCCGGACCACTGCTTGGTCACGGAGCCCGAGGGCACGTCGCCGCCGCCGTCGAGGACGAGGCCGGTGGCGCGGTTGACGATCCAGTACCTGTTGCCGCCCTGGTACTTGAGCTGCCACTGCTGGCTGTTGCCACCGGTCCAGGTCGCCTCCAGGGCGGGGGAGCCGTTCGTGGTGGCGCCCCCGCCGTCGGCGACCATGCTGTTGGCGCGGTTGACCAGCTTGTAGTAGCCGTTGCCGAGCTCGACGGCCTGCCACTGGAGGTTGGTGCTGCCGTTCCAGGTCCACTGCTTGAGGTTGGAGCCGCTGGGGACGTTCCCGCCGCTGTCCAGCACCAGCCCGTCGGTGACGTTGGTGATCCTGAACCATGCCGAGGGGTTGAGCTGCACCTTCATCGATACGACGGCGTCGTTGTTGCCGGTGACGCGCAGGTCGGCGTTGTCGGCGGTGAAGGTCCAGGCGGTGCCGGTGAAGTTGTCACCGGAGTAGCCGATGATCTGGTAGCCGGGAGCCGGCTTCAGCGAGGACAGGCTGCGGCTGGGCAGGCCGGCGAGCGACAACTGGTCGGCGGTGTAGGAGCCGAGCTGGAGCAGGGAGGAGCCGCCCGAGTAGTTGACGTCCTGGTAGACCACGGCCCCGGACAGCGGCTGCACGGCGGGGATCTGGCCGGAGAAGGTCAGCTTCACGACGTAGGCCAGGGCGGAGAACGGCGCCGACGACGGCAGGGTCACGTGCAGCCCGGTCGAGTCCTGCGTCGGCGTGGGCAGGTCCGTGTAGGTGCCGGCGGTGGAGTTCAGCAGCTTCGCCGAGGTCAGGGAACTGACGTTGATCCGGGCCGAGTTGAGCGTCGATATGGTCAGTGTGCTTCCCGGCCAGCCGAGGACCGTGGCGTACAGGACGGTGTTGTTCTTGTTCCGGGTGAAGCGGATGTCCTGTGCCGTTCCGACCTGCGGGGCGGTGAAGGCGCCGCCGCCCATATGTGTGGGGCCTTCGCCGTACGTGGTCCAGGCCCGGGTCGAGTAGACCGACTCGCCGAAGCGGCGCAGGTAGTCGCCGATGCCGAGGAGGATGTCCTTCTGGGCCTGGGGGATGGTGCCGTCCGCCATCGGGGCGATGTTGAGCAGCATGTTGCCGTTCTTGCTGACCCGGTCGATCAGTGAGTGCAGCATCTGCTGGGTGCTGTAGTAGCCGATGCCGTTCGTGTAGCACCAGCTGGAGCTGGAGATGCTGTCGTCGGTGAGCCAGTAGGGGGCGGTGATGTCTCCGGGGCCGCCGCGCTCGTAGTCGAAGACCTCGCCGTGTCCGTTCAGGCCGTCCTTGTAGGTGGCGACGACTTCGCGGCCCCACGCCTGGGCCTGGTTGTAGTAGTACGACAGGAAGTTCAGGAGTTGCGTCTGGTCGACCTTGTTGAGGTCGAAGTCCTGCCAGATGATGTCGGGCTTGGCGAGGTTGATGACCTCTTTGAGCTTGTCGTACCACGGCTGGTTCTCGGCCGTGGTGCCCAACTGCCCGTACAGCTTCTGCAGGCTCGGGTCGGACTGCGCGGGCACGTGGTCGTAGTAGCCGTTGAAGTTGAACGCGTGGTGCATGGCCACCAGGAGCTTCAGCCCCTTGGCGCGGATGGAGTCGGTGAACAACTGGAGCAGGTTGAGCTGGGGGCCCTTGGCGGCCGAGTTCCACTCGTTGACCGAGCTGTTCCACATGGAGAATCCGTCGTGGTGTTCGGCGACGGGGCCGGCGAACCGGGCGCCGGCGTCGACGAAGAGCTGCGCCCACTCGTCCGGGTCGAAGTTCCCGCCCGCGGACTTCAGTTTCGGGGCGAACTTGTTGAAGTTGCCGTTCAGGTCCTTCGCGCCGTTGATGAAGTTGTGGTATGGCCACGCCGACGGGTCACCGAACGTGGCGATGTGGTGCTGGTTGCACGCATCGCCGCTGATGTACATGCGGCGCGGATACCACTCGTTCCCGTAGGCCGGAACGCTGAACACACCCCAGTGGTAGTAGATGCCGAACTTGGCGTCCTTGAACCACTCGGGAGCCGCGGTGTGCTGGTCGACCGAGGCCCACGTGGGGGTGTACGTGGTCGCGGCCCGGGCGGTGCCGGCGGCGAGGACGTTGCCTGCGACCGCAGTCGCCGCGACACCCGTGGCACTCGCCAGGAACTGGCGTCTGTTGATCATGGTGGTACCTCCGTCAGAGCTGTGGTGGGAGACCAGGGCCGGTGGTCAGTGGCGGGCACTTCCGGTGGCGGGAGCACGACGTGCGCGACGCAACCCGGACCGGACACGGTCGGCAGGTGACTGACTCGGCGCCACGGCCTACGGGCGACGAAGTCCGCGGCGCAAGCGGGTGGATGGAGCGCGTCACCGGCTGCGAACGGCAACGGTCTGTGCGGACTCCAGGGATCTCGTGGCAGAGCAGGTTCCTGACGACATGTCCTCACTCCGTTCCCGTACGGCAGCACCGCCGCGTGACCGTTTCGGCTCCGGGACTTCTTGCAGACCCCTGAGCCGCGTGGTGCCGGATGTCACGCATGAAATTGCGGCACTCACCCTGCCCATGTCAACGGTCGTGCAGGGATGAAAGCAGCTCGCCAACTGAGCTTTTGTTCCTTTTTGTGCGAGATTCTACTGATCTATCCCTCGATAGACATCGTATGTTTAACCGTCAGGCGTCAGTGGTCCCGGATCGGTTGCAGTGCCGGGAGGGCGCCGGTCCTCCGGTCAGCCCCGGCATGGCCCAACGCGACCCGGCAGTACGAGCGATGGACGGCGACGTGGGGGAGCGACGTACGCGCGGCTCACTGTGCTCGACCTCGTCGCGGCCGTGGGATCGTCTTGCGCCGGGCAGGACATCTGCTCTTTGGTGCGCCCTGACATTCAGACCGGCCCTTCGGGTCTGCCGAGTTGGCCGGCGTCGACGCGCGCCGGCGGGCCTGTTCGAGTCCGTCGGTTGCAGTCGAGGAAACTTCAGCAGTAGGCGCTGCTCGAGAGGGTCTACTGAGCAGCGCGGGAAGAGAACAGCGCTCGCCCGAGCAACTCCGCCACGCCGCACCATCAGCCCACGTAGCCCGAGGTGACTGGTCTATTGCGCCCAGCGTCCCATGGTCGGCGAGGTGCCGATCAGGCACTCGATGCCGGTCGGGAAGCCGACGAGGGTGTAGGCGGTCAGACGCAGATGGCCCTCAAGGCAGACCAGGTTGTCCTGCCTCTCGCCGACGAGGATGAGGGGCGGAAACCGCTCGCCGCTGATGAGCGCCCGGGCTGCGTCGACGAATGGTTCGTTGGGCACGTCGAACGCTCGCAGCCCTGCCTGAGAACTCCTAACAAAGTGACAGGTTGACCAGTCGGCGCCAGCAGATGATGCTGCAGGGCAGGCTGAGGAAGGCTTCGTGGATGTCGTCGCGGATCTCCCAGCGGATGCGCAGTCTGCGGAACCAGTGCAGCAGTGCAAAACTCTGCTCGACCACCCAGCGGTGCACGCCCAGTCCGGAACCGTGCTCGACTCCGCGCCGCGCGATGACCGGGGTGCCCCCCAGGGCCCGCGCCTGCTTGCGGTACTTGTCGTGGTCGTAGCCGCGGTCGGCGTAGAGCGCGACCGGTCGCTGTCGGGGCCGTTCGCGCAGGCCGCGTACGGGCGGGACGGCCTGGAGCAGGGGGATGAGCTGGGTGACGTCGTTGCGGTTTCCGCCGGCCAGCGATACCGCCAGCGGGATGCCGTGCCCGTCGGTGATCAGATCGTGCTTGGAGCCTGTTCGGGCACGGTCGACCGGGCTCGGTCCTGTTTTGGGCCGCCTTTAAGCGCCCTGACGTGCGAGCCGTCGATCACCGCCCTCGACCAGTTCAGCGCGCCGGCGGCGTTCAGCTCGGCCAGGAGTGACTCGTGCAGATGCTGCCAGACTCCCGCGTCGTTCCAGTCACGCAGACGCCGCCAGCAGGTCATGCCGGAGCCGAAGCCCAGCTCCTGAGGCAGGAACTCCCACGGAATGCCGGTGTACAGCACGAACAGGATGCCTGACAGCACCTTCCGGTCGTCCAGACGCTTACGGCCAGGGTGATCCGTTCGGCGCGGCACAACCGGCAGCAACGGCTCGATGCGCGCCCACAGCCCATCCGGCACGATCCACGGCGGCTGCTCACCCTTTCTCATGCGCAGGCTAACAACCCATCAGACACCAACATTCCAAGGCGAGTTGTCGCATTCTGTTAGGAGTTCTTAAGGGCGTGGGGACCCCCAGCCGGTTGCCGTCGGAGATGCCCAGGTCTGCCTGGGCGGAGGGCAGGGCGATGTTCACGATGGTTGCGTCGAGCACCACCATGAGCTGGGCGAGCGCGATGAAGACGAGCGCCCTCCAGCGGTTGGCTTCACCGCTCGGGGCGGCGGAGGCTTTGCGAGCTGTTTCGGACATGGGGGTACTCACTTCGGGACTTCGTGACGGAGAGCGAAGGAAGAAGGAGGGGCCCGGGCCTGGCGGCGGACCGGGGGGGAGGATCCTGCCGCCGGGCCCGGGCGGCGCGCCGGTCCCGTCCCCACGGATCCGGCGCGGCGGGACCGCTCCTGCTCATGAGCGGCCCCGGTCTGAGGTGGTGTGCGTAGCAGGAAGGGGGCGGGCTGCTAGGGGTAGGAGGCGCCTGCGGGGCCCGGACGGCTGCCTCGACCAGTTCTGTGTCTGCGGGACGGGAGGTGTTTGGCGTCGCAGGCAGGGCCAGGGGCAGGGGGCCAGCGATTCAGCACGCGGCCGGGGACAGGCGGGCCGCGGTGCAGATGAGGGCCGATGGTGCTGCGGCAGGACGACGGGCGCCGCCGGGGAAACCGGTGAAGGCACGGTACGGCCTGCGGTGAAGACATGAGGTCCGGTTCGTCCCGCGCCATGGAGAGCGCGGCGCAGGGCTGTTGACGAAGCTGGGCCCGTTGAGGGTCAGGAGGGCAGGCCGGAGGCGCGGGAGATGACGGTGTCGAAGGCGCGGTCGGACACGAGGCGCCGCAGGGCGATGAGCGGGCGGGCGCCGAAGCCGGTGGCATAGCGGGTCTTGGGACGGCGGGCGGTGACGGCCTTGCCGATCGCGTCGGCGATCACCTGGGTCGGAGAGTTGCGCTTGGCGTGGGCTTCGGAGCGCATCAAGGAGGCCACGGCGTCGGCCTGCTTGGCGTAGGCACCGGCGGCGGAGGAATTCTCCAGCTGGTCGGCGGCGATGCCGCTCCACTCGGTGGCGATGGCGCCGGGCTCGATGACGACGACGTCGATGCCGAAGGGCTTGGCCTCCAGGCGCAGGCAGTCGCTGAGGGCTTCGAGAGCGAACTTGGTGCCGTGGTACCAGCCGCCGAGCGGGACGTAGATCTTGCCGCCCACGGACGTGATATTGACGATCGTGCCGGAGTGCTGGGCGCGCATGTGCGGCAGGGCCAGCTGGGCCAGGCGCATGGCGCCGAAGACGTTGACCTCGAACTGGCGGCGGGCCTCGTCCATGGTGACGTCCTCGATGGCGCCGTAGGAGCCGTAGCCGGCGTTGTTGACCAGCACGTCGATGCGGCCCGCCTCGGCGACGATGTGGTCGATGCCGGCGGCCATGGAGCCGTCGTCACGGAGGCGATCGCCATCAACCACGCCGTCAAGGCCGCCGCCCGCGCCCTCGGCGCCGACCCCGTCGACCGGGATGCCGAAGCCCGCGCAGGCGCTGCACTGGCCGCGCTGATCCAGGCGGGCCAGGCCGACGGAGACATCCAACAGGACGTCACCGTCGACGACATCTACCTGCTCTTCAGCACGGCCCCCACCAACCAGCCCTCCGCCGCCCGCACCCGCTGGCTCACCCTGGTCCTCACCGGCCTGACGACCCACACATGAACCGGAGACACCGGAACTGCCTCATAACCATTGCCTTCCAGCAGGGGCGGCCAGGCAACCGTGTTGTACGGCCGTACGGACAGCCCGGCGCGACGGTCAGGCCGGACAGCCCTACGTCGGCCCAGGTGCATCAGCCACGCTGGTTCAGGGCGCGAGTGAGGTCGCGGTTCGCGGCCCGGGCGGCATCGAGTTCTGCCTGCCGCTCCTCCAGAGCCTGAGCCGGTTCGATGTTGCGCTGTTCCAGCTGGAGCGGTGAGCTGACGAGAAGAGTGGGTCATCACGGGACTCCTTGGTGCACGTTCGGTCCGGCTGGTTGCCCGGCACGCGAACTCGATGCAAACTGTACTCAATACGTTTTGTATCGCAGGAGAGTGGAGCAGTGCGCGAGTCCGAGGTAGCAGCCCGGTCGGCTCCGTGCGCGACTACCTGCACAGCGGCTCGCCTCTCAGTCAGGAGGCAGCCTCGCAGCTGCCGACGGAGAGGATGGCCCGATGAACCACCCGACCACCCCCGCGCCCGCACGTCCACCCCGCCAGCGCAAGGCGACCCGCGCGCAGCTGATCGCCGCGGCCGCCGACCTGTTCGCCGAACATGGCACCACCAACGTCAGCATCGGGGCGATCTGTGAGCGCGCCGGGTTCACCCGCGGCGCGTTCTACTCCAACTTCAAGACCGTCGACGACGTCTTCTTTGCCCTGTACGAACAGCGCAACGCCGAGGCTCAGCAGCGGCTGGAGGCGCTGACCGCCGACGCGCCGTTTTCTGAGGAGGCTCGCTGTTCCCTGGAGTCCGTCGTGGCCACGATATTGCGGGCGCTGCCGATGGATCCGCAGTGGGTGGCGATCCGCACCAGTTTCGCGGGGCAGGCCCAGCACCGGCCAGAGGTCGCGGCCGCACTGCGCGAGCATGCCGAGCAGCTCCGTCGGCATCTCCAGCCGCTGCTGTTGCATGTCCTGGAGCTCACCGGCCGTCGACCGCTGGACTCCGTAGAGGATTTCACCCGGGCCGTCATCACCGCGCACGTCGGCGCGATCACTCAGTCACCACTCCACGACGACCCCGAAGCCGTCCGCGAAGCCGTCGTCCGCGGCATCATTCTCGGCCTGACCACCGAGCAGTGAGCAATAGCACCTCCGCTCAGCTCAGCAGTCCTGGCTGTGGACGTGATGGCGGGCCACGCCGCGCGGGTCGCGGACGACGCACGCGACAGCCTCTCGATCCGATCGTTCACACGGGCCGGGTGCGCTTCAAAACCCGTTCCGCTCCAGCGGCTCAGCCGCCAAGGCGACCGCGCCCGCACGAAGCGGGGCCCGTTCAGCCCTTTTAGTCCGCATTAGTCGTTTCGTTCTTCTGGGCTCAGCGCTGCTGAGACATTCAAAACACGAAGGGAAAAGCTGAGGATGACAGAGATCTCGGGTCAGTGCGACGACCGGTTCGCCGCAGTAAGGAAAGCCTTCGAACAGGCCCTGGACCAGAGCCAGGGCGGGGCATCGGCGGCGGTGTTCCTGGACGGCGAGCCGGTGGTCGATTTGTGGGGCGGCTACGCCGACCGTGCGCAGACCCGGCCCTGGACCCGCGACACCCTGGTCAACGTCTGGTCGGTCACCAAGACCATGACCAATCTCTGCGCGCTTGTGCTTGCCGACCGCGGGGAGCTGGACCTGTACGCACCCGTGGCGCGGTACTGGCCGGAGTTCGCCGCCGAGGGAAAGGACGCGGTCGAGGTCAGGCATCTGCTGTCCCACACCGCCGGGCTGGCGGGCTGGGACGTGCCGCTGGCGGCTCCCGACGAGCTGTATGACTGGGACAGGTGCACCGACCTGCTCGCCGCGCAGAAGCCCTGGTGGCAATCGGGCACCGCCTCCGGCTACCACGCCGTGACCCAGGGCTATCTCGTCGGTGAGGTGGTTCGCCGGATCACCGGGCAGAGCGTGGGTCAGTTCTTCGCCGAGCAGGTGGCCACCCCGCTGGCCGCCGACTTCCACATCGGCCTGCCCGCCGAGGCCGACGATCGTGTCTCGAATGTCTTCAACATCGACGGCCTCCCCCTCCCGCCCGAGCTGGAGGAAACGGGTGCCAAGGTGTTCGGGCGCCCCAACGTGCTGGCCGACCCGGAGCCGTTCGCGGCCACGCGCGCCTGGCGGGCTGCGGAGATTCCTGCCGCCAACGGCCAGGGCAATGCGCGCTCGGTGGCCGCCGTGCACTCGGTGATCGCCTGCGGCGGCGAGGCACGCGGTGTGCGAGTGCTGTCCGAGAAGGGCGTCCAGACCCTCTTCGATCAGCAGTCGGACGGCGCCGACCTGATCCTGGGAAAGCACGTGAAGTTCGGTATGGGCTGGGGGCTGGGCAACGACGATCTGCCCATGGCCGGGCCTCGTACCTGCTACTGGGGCGGCGCTGGGGGCCACATGGTCATCGCGGACTGCGACAACCGCCTGACCGTGGCGTTCACCATGAACCACATGAAGCTGGGCGGCAATAACGGCAGCATCAACACCGGCGGCGACGAGCGGTTCCACCGCATTGCAGAAGCCGTCTATCAGGGCCTCGGCCGCCCGTAACGCCCGCACCGACCACAGCAAGCGTGCTCGACGGATCCGTCGAGCACGCTCCAGACCTAGGACCAACGCACAGCGTGATCTTGAGCTGTGCGCCTCGAACGGGAGCCTCGATCGGGAGATCGCCGCAGGCCGTGAGTATGAAGCAAAGCCGCTCCTCGATGTCCAGCATCGCGGATGGCGCTCTTCCTGTCTTGCGGCCGACACTGCGCAGTACTTGCGGCCAGGCCGAAGCCCCACCTCTGGCCTGGCCCGCTGAACTGCGAGCGGACGGCGAAGGGATGGACGGGCCAACGGCACGAGCGCGCCGTTCCGCCCGGGATTCCCTTCGGTACGCCGGGCGAGGTCGTCGGCCAACGTGCCGGCTTCCGCGTCGACGAAGCCCGGGGTCTGCTGGGGCGTTGGCGCTTGTGCCCTTTGACCATCTCCTGCAGCGGGCGGCGCGGGCGTACCGCTGGGACAGTGTGGCATCCCCAGCCCCGATGATGGGCTGCACCTACTCGTCCTGGAGGTTCAGCCAGTGCATCGCGTCCAGGGCGATGCCGACATTGGTGCCGTGCCGGTCCAGAGTGACGGGCAGGCGGTCTTCGGCGCGGCGAATGCGTTGCAGGATGGTGTTTCGGTGGGTGAACAGCAGCTCTGCTGTCCGGGATGCGTTGTACCGCTGGTGGATAAACATTCGCAGCGTCTCACGTAGGTCCTGTGGGCCTGTGGCCAACGGGCCGAGAGTCGCGTAGATGAATTCGCGTAGCCGGGCTTCATCTCGGGCCAGCAATATGACGGCGGCGACGTCGTCATAGAAGGCGACCCGGTGCGCGTTGTTGCTCTGCACCAGCCGTTGGGTCTCCACCGCGCGGTCGTGGGTGCGTCGGAACCCGTCCACTCCCTCGTCCAATGAACCGATCGCAAGCCTGACGTCGCGGTGCGGGGCTAGAGCGGTCTCGAGCGCCTCGGCCGAAACTGGGATTCCGGGCGTCAGCCACAGCCACAGCGACGAAGCGCTGGCATGAACGAGCAGCCGGCTTCTGGACTCCGCGATCCGGCTGAGCGCGCTCGCCACCTGCACGAGTGCCGCGCGATCGGCGAACTGTGGTGGCGCCCAGAGGATTACCCCCAGATGTCTGGCTGAGAGCGGGTATCCGAGACTCTGATCAACACCGGTCACAGGAACCGGTGTTCCACCCAGGATGAGATTGACCAGCTCAAGGCGTCTTACGTGCTCGTCGCCCGACAGAGCTGCGCGCTCCTGCTCCAGAATGTCGATCACGGCAGTGACTGTGCGGTCGACCCAGAGCGACAGTGAGCGCGAGGCCCGGTCAAGCGCGGGCTGCAGGACGGCGGTTTCATCGCACAGTGAAAATGCGATCCGCATCAAGATGGACCACATCGCCTGTTGAGCGGCGTAGTTGGAAGCGCGGAAGGTGTCCTCCTCACCCCAGCGATACCCGTCGCGCGAGATGTTGACGATCTGGCTTGTCAGGAGGGGCTCCACGTCCCGCCACGGGTCCTCGTACATCGAGCGTGCCCAATGATGGGAGTAGGCCCGGGTCGCCTCACCGATCGCCTCAGAAATGGAGGGGTCCGATCCGAAGCGGGCATCGATTGCGTTGACAAGTGCGTCCTGGATCGGACCCAAGACGGAGGGATCGGCCAGGAATTCCTTGCACATGGTGCGTAGCAACTTTTCGGAGTCGCCCCGCAAACCGGCGCCATGCATAGCGCCCACACTACCCCTCCTCCCTATGCCCTGCGCTGTGCACTGTGCACTGTTCTCTCGGTCAATGCTGTGCACCACAACATTGAGTGGCGCCTGTCACAGGTCGACCATGAGTGCGTCGGTGCGCTCGCCGACCCCGCGATCGGACAAAGGCGAACGACGATGGGAGAGTCAGGTGACTCGTGTGTCAGGGCCCCGGACTGAAGCGCGATTCAGGTCCGGTGATGGCGAACGTGAAGCAACGATCTTCCGTCCCGCCGTTTCCGACGATCGAGGGGCCCTACCGATCATCGTGCTCGCGCACGGAATCTCCGGGGTCAAGAGCCACCCGCGAGTCGAGACCCCCGCGCTGCTCTCGCTCTACCAGGCCGGCCGGTTGAACCTCGACGAGCTGATCACCAACAAGTACCGGTTCGAAGACATCAATCAGAGGTGCCAGGACATGAAAGAAGGCAAGAACATTCGCGGCATGGTGATCTACACGGACGCCGACCGTTGAGCGCCCCGGCCTACACCGGCACCCCCGCAGGCGGCCAGGTGCTGGACCGGACGTCCCTGTACATCGACGGTGAGTGGGTGGCCTCGGCCGGGACCGACCGGATCGAGGTGCTGAACCCGGCCACCGAGGAAGTGATCGCCCAGGTCGCGGCCGGGACACCGGCGGACGTGGATCGCGCGGTGGCCGCTGCGCGCCGGGCGCTGCCGGCCTGGTCGGCCCGGCCGCCGGGCGAGCGGGCGGACTACCTGGAGAAAGCCCACGAGGCGCTGGTGGCCCGGACCGACGAGATCGCGGCGCTGATCTCCCGGGACATGGGGATGCCGCTGCAGGCCGCCGCGTCCATACAGGTCGGTCTGCCTGCCTTCAACCTGGCGAACTTCGCCCGGCTGGCCCGGAGCTTCACGTTCGACGGCCCCGAGGTCGGCAACTCCCTGATCGTGCGGGAACCGATCGGTGTGGTCGGCTGCATCACCCCCTGGAACTTCCCGCTGCACCAGATCGTGCTGAAGGTGGCGGCTGCGCTCGCGGCCGGCTGCACGGTGGTGGTCAAGCCGACCGAGGTGGCTCCGCTCGCGGGTCATGCGATGGCCTCGATCTTCGACGACGTCGGCCTGCCGGCCGGGGTTTTCAACCTGCTCAGCGGGTTCGGCCCGGTGGTCGGCGAGACGCTGGCGGCGCATCCCGGGGTCGACATGGTGTCGTTCACCGGCTCCACCCGGGCCGGGAAGCGGGTCGCGGTGGTGGCGGCCGAGACGGTCAAGCGGGTCGCTCTGGAACTCGGCGGGAAGTCCGCCAACGTGCTGCTCGACGATGCCGACTTCGAGCGGGCGGTAGCCGACGGCCTGGCCAAGTGTTACGTCAATTCCGGTCAGACCTGCTCGGCGCTGACCCGGATGCTGGTGCCGGTCGACCGGCTGGCCGAGGCGGAGCAGATCGCCGCCCGGGTGGCCGGCGAATACCAGCACGGCGATCCGTCCGACCCGGGGACCCGGCTGGGGCCGCTGGTCAGCTCGGCCCAGCGGGAGCGAGTCCGGTCGTACATCCAGAAGGGCATTGACGAGGGCGCAACCCTGGTCGTCGGCGGAGTGGAGAGCGAACGCGACCTTGCCGACCTGGGCCGGGGGTACTACGTGCCGGCCACCGTGTTCTCCGGCGTCACCCCGGAGATGACGATCGCCCGCGAGGAGATCTTCGGCCCGGTCCTGTCGATCATGCCGTACCAGGATGAGGACGACGCCGTCCGGATCGCCAACGACACCGAGTACGGCCTGGCCGGCGGGGTCTGGTCGGCCGATCGGGAACGAGCGCTGCGGGTGGCCCGGCGCCTGCGGGCCGGTCAGATCGAGGTGAACGGGGGCGCGTTCAACCCGGGCGCGCCGTTCGGTGGGTACAAGCAGTCCGGCGTCGGCCGCGAGGGCGGCGCCCAGGGACTGGAGGAGTTTCTGGAGACCAAGGCGATCCAGCGCTAGTGCTTGACGAAATCACCAGACCCGATCAGGAACCCGAGGAGGACACGTGGCCACCAGGCAGAAACCGCGCAAGTGGATCGACGCCGAGATCGAGGCGCTCGACCCGGACGTCGATCACGCCCGGATCTGGCAGCTCGGCAACGCCTACCGAACCAGCCCGATGATCCTCAACATGGCGGTGTGTCAGGGCTTCCTGCGGCTCGTCGGGCCGGGCAGCGGCGCACGCACACTCGTCCGCGGCGGCACGGGCAAGGTCGTCCTGCACCAGCAGCGTCGTATAGAGGGCACCATGCGCGAGGTGTGGACCTGGTACCTCGGCGAGGGTGCGCACGACCCGCGCGTGCGTGAGTCCGTCGAACGGGTCAACCGGCAGCACGACGCCTGGGCGGGGAAGTACCCCGACGCGATCCTGGACGTACGCCAGTACACGTACACGATCTGCATCCTCGCCGCCGAGCCGCACCGGGTGATGCAGCGGCTCGGCCTGCCCGGCTTCAGCGCCAAGGAGCAGCGGGCCGCTCACCGGCACTGGTCGCAGATCGCCGGGCTGTTCCGTATCGGTTCGGACCAGGGCGTCCCGGTGCCGGCGGACTTCGACGGGATGCTCGCCTTCCTCGCCGACTTCGAGCGCAACGACTACTCGACCGCTCCGGAGAGCAACGTCGTCGCCGAGGCGATGCTGCAGCAGTTCTGCGACCGCTGGTTCCCCCGCCCGTTGCACGGGCTCGGTCGTGCCCTCGTGCTGTCCCTTGCCACCCCGGACCTGCTCGCCGTCCACGGGCTCAAGGGCCCGCGACCGCTCGTGGCCCGGACCCTGCGGCGGACACTGCGCACGCTCATCACCGTCCAGGTCCGGTGGGCGCCCGACCCGGTCGAGGTGGCGCCGATCCGCACCGCGTTCGCCGAGCCCCGCCCGGAGACCCCGATGGGCGGCCGGCTGAAGGCCGCTCTGTCCGGCATGAGGGGAACAACGGCCCGCGCCGGACGGGTCGACGAGTAAGGACGCCTGACGTGTCGGCGGGGACCGGTACACGGTCGTCGGGATCCTCGCCCCGTCCGCACCGGGTCCCGAACTCGACCCCGTGGCGGTCGTCGGCCGGCTACCGTCCCCCGCCGGGCGGTCGCGGGCGGCCTCGCCTCGACCCTTGTGAGGGGCCGCGGCCGGCCTCTACCCGGCGGTCCGTGCTGCCGGGGTCGCTCCGACCGAGGCGGTGGCGACGCCGTCAGCCGACACCGCGCGGCCCGCCGCCTCACCCACCGGTTCGTTGCGAAAGCTCACGCCGTGCTGACGTCACCGTTCACCACTCGGGTGGCGTCCGTGATCGTGCTGACCTCATGCCGACGGATCTTCCGCAGCAGCCGGATCAGAGTGCTGCGCTCGCGGGCGGTCAAGGCTCGGGCCCATTCGGCCTCGCGGGCGTTGTTGCGTGCGAAGAGCTCACCGACCACGTCGTGTCCGTAGTCGGTGAGCTGGATGGTGACGGACCGGCCGTCCTTGTCCGACCTGCTGCGCTGGATGAGTCCCTTGCGTTCCAGGGTGTTGAGCACCGCCGAAACGCTGGCCTGGGAGACGTTGGTCAGCCGGGCGAGCTGCAGCGGGGTCAGTTCGCCGACCGTCTTGACCGCGAACAGGGCACGAAAGCCCGCCCAGGTGAGGCCGGCCGGGCGCTGGACGCTGACCTCGAAGTCCTGCTGGAGTCGTTCAGCCGCTCTTACCAGTCCGAAGATCATGAGCATGGCGTCGATGTCCGCGTCCGGCGCGAAGGATCGTGCGGCCTCGGCGGCCTGGGCGTCGGCCTCGGCGGGATCGCCGGGGATCGGGAGCTGGGACTGGCTCGGCTGCATGAAGGGACTCTGTCCTCACCATTAGGAGAAGTTACTGAGAGGTCTCAGCGTATAGCCGGCTCGCCGCACATCCTGCCCGGTTACGACGCGGTGGCCCCCGCGTCCACAGGCAGAGCCGTCCCCGTCACGAAGGAGGACGCGTCGGAACAGAGCCAGAGCACGGCATCGGCGATCTCCTCCGGTTCGGCGAACCGCTTGATCACCTGGGGGGCTACGGCCTGCGCCTGGAGTTCGGGCGGCAGAGCGGCGGTCATATCGGTGCGGACCGCCGCCGGGCAGACCGCGTTGACCCGGATGTTCCGGTCCGCGCACTCGATGGCGGCGGTCTTGGTCAGACCGATTACGGCATGCTTGCTCGCGGAGTAGGCGGCGCCCTGCGGAAGGCCGGTGAGCCCGGCGAGCGACGCGGTGTTGACGATCGCACCGCCACCCGACGCGGCCATGAGGGGGATCTGCGCCCGCAGCCCGTGCCAGACCCCTTTCAGGTTCACGGCGAGGCAACGGTCGAAGGCCGCCTCGTCGGTGTCGGTGACGCTGCCCTGCACGGCGATACCCGCGTTGTTGTGCGCGAAGTCCAGCCGCCCGTACGTCTCTGCCACGGTCGCCGCGAGTGCGGTGCACTCGTCGGCCTCGGTGACGTCGCACGCGACGAACACTGCCCGCCCGCCGGCCTGCTCGACCAGCCGCACGGTATCCAGTCCGGCGGCGCGTCGGCTGCCCAGATCGGCGACGACGACCGCCGCCCCGGCGCGTCCGAATGCCACGGCGGCGGCTCGTCCGATGCCGCCTGCCGCGCCGGTGACCAGCCCGGCCTTGCCCTTCATGATGATCTCCATGCCTCCGAGACTAGCTCGATGTCTCAGTAATTCACACCCGCCCGGTACCTAGACCTCTAATTAATTGGTTGCTACGTTGAGGCCGCTTCAGAGTGAGAGGAGCGCACCGTGCGCCTCATTCCGGCCGTCGTGCCGCGACTGGACGTCCTGAACGTCCCGCGCGAGGCAGAGCGCCAGCTCGGCCTCGCGACCGATCCCCGTCAACGGGCGATCCTGACCAACTTCCGCCGCCACGCCATGCTGGAGGTGTCCGGCCGGTGGCCGGAGATCCTCGACCCGGATCTGACCGTGCCCCACCCCGTCTACCGCATCGTCGAAGGCGACAACACCGCCGTCTTCGACGGCCATGACGCCGTCGCCGGCTTCTACCGCACGATGACCGACGCCGGACTGAACGTGCTCGTCCCGCTCACCGAGCGCATCGCGGTCGCGGACTGGGGACTGGCCATCGAGTCACTACTGGGGCAGATCGTCCCGGGTGCGCTGATGAAGCCCGCGATGGGCGAGGACGTCGACGACCTCGACGCCCACTACCTCGTCACCCACAAAGTGGCCAACATCTGGCCCTATGACGAGGCCGTCAAGCTGCTCGGCGAACACGTCTACATCGACCGCGCCTCACGCGAGGTCCACCGCATGGATCCAGCGGACGTCGTCACGCCGCAGCAGGCCGCTGACCTGCTGGCACCGTTGCTCGACCCACCTATTGACGTGGGTGTGACCCCGGCGTAGCTTCCAGAAATCGGTTAGATCTCTCAGTATTTTTCTGCACCTCGCGGGTCCGAGCCGGCCCGCATGTCCGGGAGGCCCGACGTGCCTTTCCAGCCACCTTCCCACACCGCCGTCCGCCCGCTCCCCGACGCCGCCGCCAACGCCTTCGTCGAGGCGCTCGGCACGGACGCGGTCCTTACCGCCCCCGGAACCGTCGACGACTTCCGGGACCCCTTCTCCCACCCGGGCTGGAGCGACCACACCGCGGCCGCCGTCGTCATGCCGGCCACCGTCGAAGAGGTCCAGGCGGTCGTCCGCATCGCCGGCGAGCACCGCGTCCCGCTGTGGACCTTCTCCCAGGGCCGCAACAACGCCTACGGCGGACCCGCCCCCCGCGTCCCCGGATCAGTGCAGGTCAGCCTGCGCCGCATGAACCGAGTCCTCGAAGTGAACGAGGAACTGGCCTACGCGGTCGTCGAGCCCGGTGTGCGCTTCTTCGACCTGTACGACCACCTGCGCGCCGGCGGTCACAAGGTCTGGTCCTCCGCCCCCGACCTCGGCTGGGGCAGCGTCATCGGCAACGCCCTCGACCACGGGATCGGATACACCGTCGACGGCGACCACGCCGCCCGGCTGTGCGGCCTGGAGGTCGTCCTGCCCGACGGGAGTCTGCTGCGCACCGGTATGGGCGCGATGTCCGGCAACCGTGCCTGGCACGCCTACCCTCGTGGCTTCGGTCCCACGGCCGACGGTCTGTTCAAGCAGTCCGGACTCTCCATCGTCACCCGGGCGGGAGTGTGGTTGATGCCCGAGCCGGAGTGCTATCTCTCCGGCGGCGTCCAGGTGCCCCGCAAGGAGGACCTGCCCATCCTCATCGACGCGCTTCGCCCCCTCCTGCTGGACCGCACCCTCCAGAACCACCCCGCCATCGGCCATCCGCTCTTTATCGCCTCCGTCATGGACGGCGCACCCACCCGTGCCGAGGTGTACGACGGTCCCGGCCCCGTACCCGAGGAGGCGGTTCTCCGGCTCGCCCGGCAAATGGGCCTCGGCCGCTGGAACATGCGCTTCGCGCTGTACGGCACCGAGGGCATCGTCGACGCCCGCCTCGCCCGGATCAGGAAGGCACTGTCGATCATCCCCGGCGTCCACGTCGTCGGCGAGAAGTTCGCCGGACACGCTGTACACGACACCGCCCGCGATCAGAACGCCCAGGTCCAGGCGGGCATCCCCAGCCTGGACCTGATGCGCGCACTGTCCTGGTACAGCGGCGAGGGAGGCGGCCATCTCGACTTCTCCACCGTCTCACCCCTGCGCGGGCAGGACGTCGTACAGGTGCATGCCCTGCTGGACGACCAGCTGAGCGGCAGCGGGCTGGACTACGACCCCGCCATGATCCTGGGCCAGCGGCACATCACCAACGTCGCCCAGCTCTACTTCAACCCCTGCGACGAGAAGCAGACCGGCGACGCCTACCGGCTCTACCCCGAACTGGTCCGCGCCCTCGCCGGGGCCGGCTACGGCGTCTATCGCACGCACGTCGACTTCATGGACGCCGTCGCCGACACCTTCGACTTCGGCGATCACGCACTGCGCCGCTTCAACGAGCGGCTCAAGAACGCGCTCGACCCGCACGGCATTCTCTCCCCCGGCAAGCAGGGCGTCTGGCCTTCCGGACTGCGCCACCTGCGCGACGTGTCGCCCAGCCGCTGACCCGCTTCCGCCTGCGCGCCCTCTCTCCCTTCCCCTTCGCCCCAGTCGACCACCGTGAGCAACGGAGCCCATTGTGAAGACCAACGGCAATCGCCCGCACAGATCCACGAGCACCCGCGTGCTCACCGTCGCCGCCTGCGCAGCCCTCCTGGCCCTGCTGGCCACCGGCTGCGCCTCCACCGGCACCGACGCCGCCGCGGCCTCCTCCGCGAAGCCGTCCAAGGCCTCCAAGTGCGGCCTCGGCAACGGCAAGACGGCCACCGGGCCGGCCATCAAGCTCGGTGCCATCGTCTCTGACACCCCCGGGCTGAGCTTCACCGACGTCACCGACATGGCGAACGCGTACTTCTCCTGCGTCAACGCCAACGGCGGCATCATCGGCCGCCCCGTGAAACTCGTCGTGGAAAAGGACGCGCTCGACCCGCAGTTGACCGCGTCCCTGGCGACCAAGCTGATAGACACCGAGAAGATCGTCGGCTTCACCGCCAGCAGCAGCGTCCTGGACTGCTCGGTCAACGCCAAGACCTACGAGAAGAAGGCCGTCTACGGTATCGACGCGGGCCTCGCCCTCGACTGCTTCAACTCCCCCGCCATCGCGCCGGTCAACGTCGGCGCAAGTTACAGCGCGCTGGCCACCGCCCAGTACCTGCTCGACAAGGGCGCCAAGAAGCTGGTCGTCTTCACCAGCAACACACCCGGCTCCAACGCCATCAACGCCAGCATCAAGGAGCTCGGCAAGAAGGCTGGCGTCCCGGTCACCGCCTGGGTGGAGAACGTCCCGGTCGCCGACGCCAACGGGCTCGCGCTCAAGGCCGCCCAGGCCGCGGGCGCCGGCGGCGGTGTCGTGGTGAACCTCAACGCGGGTGAGGCTCTGAAGGTGTTCAAGGCAATCGAGCAGCAGGGACTGATCGACCAGGCCATATGGGGCTGCCCGGCGGGCTGCAACGACCAGTCCATGCTCCAGCAACTGGGCAGCGCCTGGGACGGCAAGCTCGGTGTCAACGCCGAGATGAACCTGGCCAGCTCGCCCGGTCCGGACAACCAGCTCTATCTCCAGCTGCGCCGGAAGTACGCCCCGAAGACCCAGCTCGGAAACTTCGGCCAGCTCGGCTTCACCGCCGCACGGATCGCCGTCCAGGCGCTGCTGAGCATCAAGTCCGGCGACTACACCACCGCCACCGTGGGCGCGGCGTTCAAGGGTGTCAAGGACTACCGGTCCGACCTGTACTGCAAGCCTTGGTACTTCGGCACCCAGACGTTCCACACCGCCAACAACACCACCCGGACCATCACTCCGAAGAGCGGTCAGTGGACGCAGACCCAGGACTGCTCCGAGATGCCCGCCCTCCCGAACAACAACTTCGCCAAGATCCGCGCATACGAGAAGCAGATCGGTCTCGGCTGACCGCCGGCGGCTGATCGGAACCGGACGTCTCCCATGCCAAGCCTTCTGCCCTTCCTCGTTCTCGGACTGGCTCTCGGTGGTGTGTTCTCGCTCTCCGGCGTCGGCATCGTGGTGCTGTACCGCACCACCGGAGTGCTCTATCTGGCGGGCGGAGCGGTCGGCGCCGTCGGTGCCTTCACCGCCTGCTCCTTGGCCACCACCGCGGGCCTGTCCGTCTGGCCCGCGGCCGCACTCGGCGTGGCGCTGTCGGCGGCGATCACCCTGGTGTACGGCCTGCTCCTCGGTCCCCGGCTCGCTCAGCGCGAACCGCTGGTCAAGGCCGCGGCCACGCTCGGTCTGACGCTCGTCCTGCTGGGCACCATGTCCTGGATCTGGGGCGCGCAGACCTACTCCCTCTCCCTGCCCACGACCGCCTGGGGCATCGTCCTCGGCACCGTGCACGTCAACGGCACCCAGCTGATCAGCCTGGCGCTCGGCCTGCTGCTCACCGCCGTCACCGCGGTGTTCCTGGACCGCACGGCGCTGGGCACGGCGATGCGCGCGCTGGCCGACGACCGGGAGAGCAGCGCGCTGCTGGGCGTACCGGTGCGCCGGGTGGAGGCGGCCGCCTGGCTGGGTTCCGGCGTCGTCTTCGGCGTGGCGGGGATCGTGCTGTCCAACCTGGTCGGCCTCGACATCAACGGTCTGACGTTCCTGATCATCTCCGGGCTGGCCGCCGCCCTCGTCGGACGGCTGGAGTCGCTGTGGACCACGCTGGCTGCCGGCCTCGTCATCGGGGTCGCCCAGTCCCTGCTCACTCCCGTGGCGAGCCTGTCCTCCTACCGGTCCATGACGCCGTTCCTGGTGGCGATAGCGGTCGTGCTGGTCATGGCCGTCCGCCGCCCGTCACAGACAAGGGTCTGACGAATGAACGTCCTCGAAGACGCGCACCGCACCACCGCACCGGACCATGCGCGGCACCCGACGGCGGCCATCGGGCACAGGCTGCGGCAGCCCCTGTCGGCGGCGGCCTGGCCGGCCGCTGTGGCGGCGGCCGCGCTCCTGCTGCCGCTGTTCACCAGCCCGTACTGGATCCAGGTTCTCACCGCCGCGGCGGTGTTCTCGGTCGCGGCCCTGGGTCTGAGCGTGCTGTACGGGCGGGTCGGGCTGATCTCACTGGGCCAGATCGCGATGCTCGCAGTCGGCGGCTGGACCGCGGAACGGCTGGGCCAGACCGGTGCGTTGCCGTTCTGGCTGGTACTGCTGGCCACCGGTGTGGTGACCGGACTGATCGGAATCGTCATCGGGCTCCCCGCCCTGCGGCTGTCCGGCCTGTACCTGGCCCTGATCACCCTCATGCTGGCCGCTGCGGTCACCATCGTGCTGACCAACACCAACTTCCCCAACGGCGGACCCGGCTTCCTCGGCTACGACCCCGTGAAATCCGGCACCGTGCCGCTGGCCCGGCCCGCCGTCGCCGCCGGCGACACCGCCTACTTCCGTTACACGGTCGTGGTCTGTGTCCTGATGTTCCTGCTGGCCATCGCCCATACCCGGGGCAGGCCGGGCAGGGCCTGGGCGGCGATCCGGCAGAGCGAGCACGCGGCGGTGGCCGCCGGGATCAACGTCACCCTGTACAAGCTGTGGGCCTTCGCCCTGGCGTGCTTCATGACCGGTGTGGCCGGGGCCCTGCTGGCGGCCAGCGCGGGCGGGCTGACGGTCTACCAGTTCCCCCCACAGGAGTCGATCACTCTGCTGGCCGCCCTGCTGATGGCGGGCATGTACCACTTCGCCGGAGCCGTCGTGGCAGGGCTGATGCTGAAGGCGATGCCCGCCCTGCTCGACACCTGGGGGGTCAGCGGCAACGTCCTGCTGATCGTCTTCGGGGTGGGCCTCGTGCAGACACTGGTCACCTCGCCGGAGGGCATCGCCGGCCAGATGAGCCGGGACCTGGCCCGGCTGGGTGCCCGGGTCGGGATGCGGAGGACCACGTCATGATCGAGATCAGGGAGCTGACCGTACGCTTCGGCGGCGTCACCCCCATCCAGGCCATGGATCTGACGCTGCCCGGCGGCGCCTGCGGCCTGATCGGCCCCAACGGCGCCGGCAAGACCACCTTCTTCAACGTACTCAGCGGCTTCGTCACCCCGGCGACCGGCCGCGTCCTGGCATTCGGTGACGACCTGCTGGCCCTGCCGGGCCACCGCCGAGCCCGCTGGGGGCTGCGCCGCACTTTCCAGACCGAGCAGGCGATCGAGCAACTGTCGGTGTACGACAACGTGGCCATGGTCCACGAGCACACCGGGGGCCACCGCCGCGACCGCCACCGCGACGTGCTCACCGCCCTGGACTTCGTCGGCCTTTCCGTCAGCCCCACGGCCCCGGTCGGCGCCCTGGGCGCGGGGGAACGACGGCTGGTCGAGCTCGCCCGTGCGGTCGTCGGCCGCCCCCGCGTGGTCCTGCTCGACGAGCCCGCCGCGGGGCTGCCGGACGAGGAGACGGGCCGGATCGGTGCCGTGATCCGCCGCATCCCGGCGGAGCTGGACGCCATGACCGTACTGGTCGACCACGACATGAGCCTGGTGTCTGCCTGCTGCGACGTCACCGCCGTGCTCGACTTCGGCCGGATCGTCGCCGCCGGTCCCACCCAGGAGGTCCTGCGCGACGAGCATGTCGTGCGGGCCTACCTCGGTACCGAGGAGGTCGCATGACCGTCACCACCGCGCCCGCGCTGCACGTCGAAGAGCTCCGTGTCGCACGCGGAACCCGGACCGTGCTGCACGACGTACGTCTCGACATCCCCGCCGGAGAGGTCACCGCTCTCCTCGGCCCCAACGGCGCGGGCAAGTCCACCCTGGTCCTCGCGCTCGGCGGCATCCTGCGCCCCACCGGCGGGCGCCTCCTGCTCGGCGAGCGCGAGCTGACGGGACGCCGGCCCGAGAAGGTGCGGGCGGCCGGGGTGGCAGTCGTACCCGAAGGACGGCGGCTGCTGCCCAGCCTGACCGTCCGTGACAACCTGCACGCCGCGGTCTACTCCCTCGGCCGCGAGGCCCGCCGGACCGGAGTCGAGTACGCGCTGGAGCTCTTCCCCGAGCTGAGGCAACGCTGGCACACCCCCGCCCGTGCCCTGTCCGGCGGGCAGCAGCAGATGGTCGTCCTGGCCCAGGCACTCGCCTCCCGGCCGTCCGTGCTGGTCGTGGACGAGCTGTCGCTGGGCCTGGCGCCGGTCGTGGTGAAGCGTCTGATGCCGGTCCTGGCCGACGTCGCCGCCGCCGGCACGGCCGTCCTGCTCATCGAGCAGTTCGCACACGTCGCCCTCGCCCTGGCCACCACCGCCCACATCCTGGAAGGCGGCCGCATCCGCTTCAGCGGCACGGCACAGGAGCTCAAGGACAACCCCGACAAGCTGAGCGCCGCGTACCTGCTGCGCACGAACGCCGAGGACTCCCCGTCATGACCCGACCGCCCCTCTCCGCCGACGCCCTAGCCGCTCTCTCCGCCGCCCTCGGCCCGGAGCATGTCCTGCACCGCCCCGAGGACCTGCTGCCGTACCGCGATCCCTACGCCCACGCCTCCTGGCAGGAGCACATCCCCTCCGCTGTCGTCTCACCCGCGACCGTCGAGGAGGTCCAGGCCGTCGTCCGGATCGCCGGCGAACACAGCCTGCCGCTGTGGACGTTCTCCCAGGGCCGCAACAACGGATACGGCGGTCCGGCCCCGGCCACCACCGGCTCGGTCTCGGTCAGCCTGCGTCGCATGAACCGCATCCTGGAACTGGACGAAGACCTCGCGTACTGCGTGGTCGAGCCCGGTGTGCGCTTCTTCGACCTCTTCGAGGAGATCCGGCGGCGCGGCCTCGCCCTGTGGCCCTCCATCCCCGACCTCGGCTGGGGCAGCGTCATCGGCAACTGCCTCGATCACGGCGTCGGCTTCACCCCGCTCGGCGACCACCCCGGCCGCCAGAGCGGCATGGAGGTCGTCCTCGCCGACGGCTCCCTGCTGCGTACCGGCATGGGCGCCATGAAGGGCAACCCGTCCTGGCCCGTCCGCAAGCCCGGCTTCGGTCCGTCGGCCGACGGGATGTTCATGCAGTCCAACTACGGCATCGTCACCAAGATGGGCTGCTGGCTCGTACCGCAGCCCGAGGTGTACATGTCCTGCGACGTGCGGGTCGATCGCGAGGAGGACATCGTCGCCCTCGTCGACACCGTCCGCCCGCTGCTCCTGGACCGCACCATCCCCAACTACCCCATCGCGTACAACACGATGCTCGTCGGCGGCGCGCTCAGCGGTGTCCCCCGCGAGTACTGGTACCGGGGAGAGGGCGCGCTTCCGGAGGAGGCCATCGACCGTATAGCCCGCGAGACGGACACGGGCCGCTGGTACATGCGCTTCGCCCTGTACGGCCACGCGGAAATCGTGGAGCAGCAGTACGAGATCTGCCGCCGCGCCTTCGAGGCCATCCCCGGCGCCCGCCTCACCGCTCGCGCATACGACGGCGCCACCGCCGTCGACCGGCTCACGGCGCCCGCCGAACCCATCCCGGACGGCCCGGCCGCCGCCCTGCCGCGCATCCGGCACCAGTCCGACACCACCCAGGCCGGCGTCCCCACGCTCGACCTGCTGGACAACCTCAGCTGGGACGAACACGGCGTGGGCGGCCACCTCGACTATTCCCCCGTCGCCCCGCTCACCGGCGAGGAGGCGCTGGAGCAGAACCGCTGGCTGCGCTCCGCCCTCGCGGCCGAAGGCCTGGACTACGCCACCTCCCTGATGCTCACCCCGCGCGCCTTCGTCAACATCACCTCGTTGTGGTTCAACACGGCCGACGCGGCGCAGACCCGGCACGCGTACGACGTGATCGGCCGGCTCATCCCGGAAGGCGCCCGCCGCGGCTACGGCGTCTACCGCACACACCTGCGCCACATGGACGCTGTCGCCGACACCTTCGACTTCGGCGGCCACGCCCAGCGCCGCTTCAACGAAGCCGTCAAGGACTGCCTCGACCCGCAGGGCATCTTCTCGCCCGGCAAGCAGGGGATCAGGGCGCGGGCGCTGCGCTGAGCTTGGCATTTATCCTCGCTGGTCACTCGACCTGCTGATCTTGGTGTGTTCCTGAGACAGCAGGGCGGCCGTTCTTCACGCTTCGAGGTGTCGAGCAACGTCGCGTGAAGGAACGGCCGCTGGTGAAGAGTCTTGCCGCTGAACAGTCTGCTGAGGCCGCGTTGGGCATCCTGTCCCACTTTCGTGTCCAGTTCTACGACTGCCTTTACAGCCGTGCGGATGCGCTCTTCGAGCTCACCGACGCAGTGCTGTGTGCCGATGGTCCGGTCACCTCGCTGGTCGAGCTGACGCTCACGGCCGAGCACCGGCGCGGGCACGGGGCGATGTACGACGCGGTCAACCACGGCTGGCTGGAGCCGCGCCGCCTGCGCAGGCTGCTGGCCTCCACCCCGCTGCCGCGTGCCGCCGACGGGCGGATCGTCCTCGCCGTGGACGTGAGCAACTGGCTGCGCCCTGATGCCCCGACCAGTCCGGAGTTGCTGTTCTGCCATGTCTACGGGCGGGGCCGCAGCGCCGATCAGTTCATCCCCGGCTGGCCCTACTCCTTCGTGGCCGCTCTGGAAACAGGACGGACCTCCTGGACAGCCGTGCTGGACGCGATCCGGCTCGGGCCGGCCGACGACGCCACCGCAATCACCGCCGCCCAGCTGCGTGAGGTGGTCACCCGGCTGGTGCACGCCGGGCAGTGGCGGCCGGGCGATGAGGACATCCTCGTCGTCATGGACTCCGGCTACGACGTGACCCGCCTCGCCTACGTCCTGGCCGACCTGCCCGTCGAGCTGGTCGGCCGGCTGCGCTCGGACCGGGTCATGCTCCGGGATGCCGGGCCGCGTCGCTCCACCCCGCGTGGCGGGCAGCCCCGCAAGCACGGCGGGGTCCTCACCTTCTCCAACCCGGAGTCCTGGCACACCCCTGACCAGGCCACGACGTGCGACACCACCCGCTACGGCACGGCCGAAGCCCTCGCCTGGGACCGGATGCACCCCCGATTGCAGGCCCGTGGCCCCTGGCTCGACCACTGCGGTGAACTCCCTTTGATCCACGGCACGTTGATCCGTCTGAAGGTCGAGTACCTGCCTGGTGACCGCGACCCCAAGCCGGTGTGGCTGTGGTCCTCGCGCACCGGCATGACCGGCGAGGACGTCGACGTCCGCTGGCAGGCGTTCCTCCGCAGATTCGATCTTGAACATACCTTCCGGCTGTTCAAGCAGACCCTCGGCTGGACTGTCCCCAAGGTCCGCGATCCACACACGGCCGACCTGTGGACCTGGCTGATCATCGCCGCCCACACCCAACTCCGCCTTGCCCGGCCCCTCGCCGAGGACCTCCGCCGCCCCTGGGAACGGCCCTCCGAGCCGCGCCGGCTCACCCCTGCCCGGGTCCGCCGGGGGTTCCGCCACCTCCGCGTGAAAACCGCCCGTCCCGCCGACGTGCCCAGACCCTCCAAGCCAGGGCCCGGACGCCCACTCGGCTCGAAGAACCGCAGGCCAGCCCCACGTCACGAGCCGGGGAAGACCGTGAAACGAATCGAAACCCTCACCGAACACGTCCGCCTGAAACAGCAGCGAGGTTAATGATCAAGCTGAGAAGCCGTTGTCGTACCGAACTTAATGGGTGTGTTTCCGCAGCTCAGGCATGATGTCGGTGTTGGCGAGGCAGGCTCGGCGGGTCGGGTTGCCTCGTGGGTGAAGGCGCCAAGATGGCGTCGGTCGTGGGTCTGCTGGAGGAGCGGGAGCTGGCCGCGCGTGAGCGGGTGGAGGGGCTGCGGGAGGAAGCAGACCGGGTGCTCGCCGCACTCGCCGAGGCGGAGACGGACTGGCAGGAATGGCTGATCACGCGTCAGCGGGTCGGTGAGGTCCTGTCCGCGCCGAGGCCCGTGGAAGCCGGACTCGAGGGCCCGGCATCGGCCGAGGAACCTTGCGTGTCGGAGCCGGTGTCCGTCCCGGACGCGCCCGCTGCCGTGCCGTCGCGGGTGGCTCGTGCGGGTTCGGTCGTCCCGGTGTGGCGGCCCGCGTTGTCGGCGGAAACGTACTGGCCCTGGGCTACCGGCGCATCCTGTCCGTGCTGGCCGAACGCCGGTCAGACAGGGATAGGGTGATGACGTGTCAGGAGATCGTCGCCGCACTGGGGCTGGCGCCGGTCCCGGCCAGTGTGGAGGGCGTGCGCTCGAAGATGAAGCGGCTGGCGGATCGGGGCTGGGCCGTCGATCCGACCCCGGGCCGGTTCACGCTCGCCGCCGGGCGCGGCGGTGACCAGCACGGCCAGCAGCAGGCCGAGGCAGTCGACCACGATGTGGCGCTTGCGACCGGGGACCTTCTTCGCGCCGTCGTATCCGCGTGAGGACGCCGGCACCGTGGCCGCCGCGCGCAGGGACTGCGCGTCGATCACCGCGGCGGTCGGCTCCGGGTCGCGGCCGGCGTCCTCGCGGACCATGCCCCGCAGCCGGTCGTGGAACTCAGCCGGCAGGCCCCGCGCGCGCCACCGCCGCGCGAAGGCGTAGACCCGGTGCCAGGCGGGGAAGTCCGCCGGCATCGCCCTCCACTTGATGCCGTTGTCGACCAGGGAGCGCACGGCGTCCGACATCTGCCGGTGGCAGTAGCCCTCCGGCTGCCCGCCCCGTCCCTGCAGCCACGGCGGCACGGGCATCGCGTCCCGCACGATGACCCACTCGGTGTCCGTCATGTCCAAGTCGTAGCCGCGCGCACGGTCCGGACGGTCGCCCGCATTCCCGAACCGGTGAGCGAGGCAATCACACGACCGGGTAGCCGAGTTGGACGGCACGGGCATAGGAACGCAAGACTGCGACACAGGGCCTCCTGGCCGGCTCGTTTGGACTTCGACAATCCCGAGCTGGACAGGAGGCCCTGCCTTCATGCGCGAACCGGCTGGAGATCACCCGACCGAGTCACCTCAATCGAACCGATGCCCACCACTAGGCCGCCTCGGGAAGCGGGAAGCTGCGGCGCATCAGGGCGTCGAAGGCGGCGTCGGGGAGCAGGCGCTTGGCCAGCATGGTGGCGCGGGCGAGCGCGCCGATCGCGTACCGGGCGCGGGGCTTGGCGGTGGTGGCGGCGCGGACGATCACCTTGGTGGCGGCCTCGGCGGGGACGGCGCCGCTGCGGCGGGTGAAGGCGTGGTTGGCGTACATGTCGGCGAGCTTGGCGCGGAAGCCGGCGTACGGGTCGGCGGCGTCCGTGGCGGGAGCCATGGTGCCGACCGCGGTGCCGCTGAACTCGGTGATGGTGGGCCCGGGTTGGACGACGACGACCTCGATGCCGAAAGGCGCGACCTCCAGGCGCAGCGAGTCGCTGATCGCCTCCACGGCGTGCTTGCTGGCGTGGTAGAAGGCGCCGCCGGGAGGGGAGAAGCGGCCGGCCATGGAGGAGAGGTTGATGATCCGGCCGTGCCCGGCGCGGCGCATGCCCGGCAGCACCAGCTGGGCCATCCGGACCAGGCCGAAGACGTTGGTGTCGAACTGGGCGCGGACCTCGGCCGGGGTGGCGGACTCCACGGGCAGGTGCAGCCCGAATCCGGCATTGTTGATCAGGATGTCGACGCTGCCGTGCTCGGCCTCGACGGCGGCCACCGCGTCGGCCATCGACTGCTCGTCGGTGACGTCGAGCGGCAGGGTGGACATGCCGAGCGCAGCCAGGTCGGCCAGGGTCTCGGGGCGGCGAGCAGTGGCGTACACGCGGTGGCCGAGCCGGTGCAGGGCCAGCGCGGCCTGCCGGCCCATGCCGGAGGAGCAGCCGGTGATCAGGATGGTCCGGGTCGGGGTCATGGGGTGGCCTTTCGGTGCAGGAGGTCCCAGATGCGGCTTTGGCGCGGTCCAGGTCATCGGTGGGGAGGGAGTCGAGGCCGCCGGGGCGGGCGAGTTTCATCCTAAGCTAAGTTTGCAGCGGACTGCAACATTGCGGTGGGCTGTAACTTGCGGGCATTCCGAGAGCCAGGTCTGCGGGAGCGCGGTAAGGCAAGGCGCAGCGAGGCGGTCATCCGTGCCGCCTTCGAGTTGTTCGCCGAGCAGGGCTACGACGCCACGACGGTCGCCGAGATCGCGGAACGGGCCGAGGTCTCGCCGCGCACGGTGGCCATGTACTTCCGCTCCAAGCAGGACATCGCCATGTCCAAGTTCAGCGAGGGCGCGGACCGGCTGACCGAGGCGATGCGCAACCGGAGCCCCGACGAGCGTGCGGTGGACGTCCTCGGGCGGTGGCTGCTGGCGGAACACGAGTCGGGCGACGACGAGATGGTCGAACTGGAACGCCGCATGTTCGTCGCCAACCCCGAACTGGCTGCGCTGCGGACGGCACGGATGGACGCCGCCATCCGCGAATCGACCAGAGTCGTCGCCGAGGATCTCGGCGTCGCCCCGGAGACCGTCGGGCCATCATCACCGAGCCGTACCGCTGCGCACCACACCGCGCGGACACCGCACCAGCCCCGCCCCGCCGCGCTCCAGCTCACCCGGGCGACGCCGACCGGCCGCACCACCGGACGCCGGCAGCGCACCCCGCCCCCGGCACGTGAACCACCCCCAGTGACCCCCGGCCCGCAGCCCTGCTCCCGCTGGTCGATTCCCGGGCCCCCAGACACACCCCGGACCCGGCCCACACCCCACCCCGCGTTCCGCCTCGCCTTCGCGATCCCCGCGGCCCTGGCGCTCCTACCCCTGGTGACCGCTCGCGCTTTCGCCCACGGGGTGCACCACTCCTGAAAGTGCGGAGAGCCGGCGTGCGGTGCCAAGGCCGCGGCAGGCAACCTTCGCCCCGTCGCGACGCTTCCCCCGGCCCCAAGGGGGCGGGAGGTGCCCCCCATGCACGCTCGCCCAGCCTTCGGCCGGGAGGTGCCCCCTTCGCCGCAACTGGCCGAAAACCCAAGGACACCCGGCGCTAGCCGGCGTCCCGAGGAAGGGACTCGATCGCCGCCTCAATGAGGCGCAGGGCGACCACCGCGGCCTGTTCGAGGTCGGACTCCTGGGTGCCGGTGAAGAGCTCGATGATGATGGCGGTCGCCGCGACGGCCACCATCCGGGGCCCGACGGTCTCCGGGGCGACGCCGAGATCCTCGGCGACGACTCTGGTCGATTCGCGGATGGCGGCGTCCATCCGTGCCGTCCGCAGCGCAGCCAGTTCGGGGTTGGCGACGAACATGCGGCGTTCCAGTTCGACCATCTCGTCGTCGCCCGACTCGTGTTCCGCCAGCAGCCACCGCCCGAGGACGTCCACCGCACGCTCGTCGGGGCTCCGGTTGCGCATCGCCTCGGTCAGCCGGTCCGCGCCCTCGCTGAACTTGGACATGGCGATGTCCTGCTTGGAGCGGAAGTACATGGCCACCGTGCGCGGCGAGACCTCGGCCCGTTCCGCGATCTCGGCGACCGTCGTGGCGTCGTAGCCCTGCTCGGCGAACAACTCGAAGGCGGCACGGATGACCGCCTCGCTGCGCCTTGCCTTACCGCGCTCCCGCAGACCTTGCTTCACCATGGCGCCAAGATTACTGCAAAATTACAGCTCCTCGCAATATTGCAGCGCACTGCAAATTTAGCTTAGGCTGCAGTCGTCTCGACGGATCGGCGACAGGGAACAGTCATGGCTGGAAAGTTGTACGCACTTGGCCGGTGGGCGGCGCGCCGCCGGCGCTGGGTGGTGGCGGGCTGGCTGCTGTTGCTCGCGGTGGTGGGCGGGCTCGGGATCACCCTCCACGGGAACCTCTCCACACAGTTCAGCGTGCCGGGGATCGAGGCGCAGCGGGCCACGGACCTGCTGAAGAAGGAGTTTCCGGAAGCTGCCGGCGCCGACGCACGCGTGGTGTTCGCCGCACCGCCCGGTGCCACGCTGCTCAGCGGGAAGGAGCAGGCCGCGATCGCCTCGAGCCTGCACAACGCCGCCTCGGTGCCCGGGGTGATCTCCGTGTCCGACCCGGTGACGGGCCAGACGATGTCCGCCGACCACACGATCGGCTTCGCCGACGTCCAGTTCGCCAAGGCGGCAGGAGAGGTGCCGAAGTCCGCCACCGATGCGCTGATCTCAGCGATGGGACCGGCCCGGGACGCCGGCCTCACGGTCGAGTACGACGGCTCGGCGATGGATCCGACCGTCTCGGTGAGCGGCCCCGCCGAGATCATCGGGATCGTCGTCGCGTTCCTCGTACTCGCCCTCGCCCTCGGGTCGCTGGTCGCGGCCGGACTGCCCATGGTCACCGCCTTCGTCGGAGTGGCGATCGGCGTTCTGGGCGTCGAGTTCGTGGCCGGGTTCGTCCAGATGACCGAGACCGCGACCACCCTGGCGCTGATGATCGGCCTGGCCGTCGGCATCGACTACGCCCTGTTTCTGGTGTCCCGCCACCGCGAGCAGCTGGCCTGCCAGGGTGACGACGAGCTCGACGTGCAGGACTCGATCGGTCGCGCCACCGCCACCGCGGGCAGCGCCGTGGCGTTCGCCGGCCTCACGGTGATCATCGCGCTGGCGGCCCTGTCGGCCACCGGCATCCCGTTCCTGACCGTCATGGGCCTGGCCGCGGCCTTCACCGTGCTCCTCGCCGTCCTGGTCTCGCTCACCCTCGTGCCGGCCGTGCTGGCCTTCGCCGGTGAACGGCTGCGCCCCCGCGCCAAGCAGCGCCGCTCCCGGAGCGCACGCCCCGACTCCGCCGGGGCGTGGGGCCTGGCCTGGGCACGCATGATCATCCGCCGGCCCGTCGCCGCCCTGCTCGTCTGCCTGGCGGCTCTCGGAACCGTCGCGCTGCCGGTCGGCCACCTGCGTCTCGGCCTGCCCGGCAGCGAGACCCAACCCGTCGCCAGCACCCAGCACCGCGGCTACGACCTGCTCGGCCAGGGACTCGGGCCGGGCTACAACGCCACCGTCACCGTCGCCGTCGACACCGCCCGCGTCCCGGACGCCCAGCGCACCGCGCTCCTCGACAACCTGGCCGACACGCTGCGGGGCGACACCGGCGTCGCCGCCGTCGCCCCGCCGGTGACCAACCAGGCCGGCACGGTCTCCCTCCTCAGCGTCATCCCCACAACCGGACCGGACGACCAGGCCACCACCGACCTGGTGCACCGGATGCGCGACAACGACAAGCAAGCCGTCACCCAGGCCGGCGGCGTCATGTACGTCACCGGCACCACCGCCACCGCTATCGACGTCTCCGCCAAACTGGCCGACGCACTGCCCCTGTTCATCGCCATCATCACCATCCTGGCCATCGTCCTGCTGACCATCGCCTTCCGGTCACTGCTGGTCCCCCTCAAGGCCGTACTCGGCTTCCTGCTGTCCACCGCGGCCAGCCTCGGCTTCGCCGTCTGGGTCTTCCAGGACGGCAACCTCACCGACGCCTTCGGAGTCGCCGCCGCCGCACCCGTGGTGGCCTTCCTCCCCGTCCTGCTCGTCGGAGTGCTCTTCGGCCTCGCCATGGACTACGAGGTCTTCCTGATCAGCCGCATGCGCGAACACTTCGAGCACACCGGCGACGCCCGCGAAGCCGTCGCCCACGGCGTGGCCAGGAGCGGACGCGTGGTCGTCGCCGCCGCACTGATCATGATGGTCGTCTTCGGCGGGTTCATCTTCACCGACGACCCCGTCATCAAGTCGATCGCCTTTTCCCTCGCCTTCGGCGTGCTCTTCGACGCCTTCGTCGTCCGCCTGACCATCGTCCCCGCAGTTATGGCCCTGCTCGGACACCGTGCCTGGTGGCTCCCCCGCTGGCTCGACCGCGTACTGCCCGACGTCGACATCGAAGGCGCCCGCCTGCCCGCTCCCACACCGACCGCCAACACCCCGGCGACCAACCCGGTCCGGCAGCTCGACCACGTCTGACCCGAACACCCGCTGACGCGCGGCATGACGGTGCGTCAGCGGGTGCTCCCGGCTGCGGCCTCGCGCGGTCAGCCGCCGCGACCCTCGAATCCCCACTGGCCGAACGCCGGTCAGACAGGCACAGGGTGATGTCGTGTCAGGAGATCGTCGCCTCACTGGGGCTGGCGCCGGTCCCGGCCAGTGTGGAGGGCGTGCAACGGCTTCTGACAGCACATACGTGAGTCGGGCCCGCGGCACCAGGCCGCAGGCCCGACGTGTCTCACGCAGAGGTGTTCGGACACAAGAGTGCCGGGGGACCCGAACTCGCGGGTCACGCCCGGTACTTGCCTCGTCATCCTCCGCCGGAGGGTTCACATCGCCGACGCCCCCGCGTCGACCGGCAGACCGACCCCCGTCACGAAGCTCGCCTGGTCCGAGCAGAGCCACACCACCGCCGCCGCGACCTCCTCCGGCTTGCCGAGCCGCTTGATGGCCATGCGGCTGACCCACTGGGCAAGCTGATCGTCCGTCAGCGCGTCCATGAGCGGTGTGCGAATGGAGGCAGGACACACGGCGTTCACCCGGATTCCGGACTCGGCGTACTCCACGGCGGCCGTCTTGGTGAGGCCGAGCACACCGTGCTTGCTCGCCACGTACGCTCCGAGCAGCGGTGGCGACACCAGCCCGGCCAGCGACGATGTGTTGACGATCGCGCCGGTACCGCCCTGGGCGAGCATCTGCCGGATCTGGTGCTTCAGCCCCAGCCAGACGCCCTTGAGGTTGACGGCGATGACCCGGTCGAAGTCGGCGGCCTCCATGTCGACGAGGCTCGCCTGGTGCTCGACGCCGGCGTTGTTCAGCGCGAAGTCGAGCCGCCCGTAAGCTCGTACGGTTTCGGCGACCAGCCGTTCCTGGTCCGCTTCGCGGGTGACGTCGCAGGGAACGAAGCGGGCACGACCGCCCTCCTTCCCGACCAGCTCGACCGTCTGCTCCCCGCCGTCCCGGCAGCTCTCCAGGTCGCTGACGAGCACCGCGGCACCCGCCCGTGCGAAGGCGAGCGCGCTGGCCCGGCCGATACCGCCGGCGCCGCCCGTCACCAGTCCGGACTTCCCCTCCATGAACGGTGTGCCGGTCACAGCGTTGCTCCCTCGCGAATCTGGATCAGCTCGATCAGGTTGCCTTCAGGATCGGCGAGATAGCCGAAGCGGACATCGGGGTGGGGGGCCGGGCCCGGTGGCACGATCACTGAGGCGCCCGCGGCGAGCACTCGGTCGTAGAGGCCGTCCAAGTCGGTCACCCGAAGGCAGAAATGCCCGTAACCCTGGCGCAGTACGGCCGTGTTCGGGTCGGACGCGGGGGGCGAGGGGACCGAATCGGGGCGGGACATGAGCTCCACCGCGTAGCCGTCGGCGGCGCGCAGCACCACAGCACGCATGCGCTGGTCCTCGACCTCGAAGCGGAACTCCTCGGTGAGTCCGAGGGCTTTGGTGTAGAAGACGACGGCCGCGTCGAGATCACGGACCGACAGTCCGACATGGTCGATGGCCGTGGTTGCGGCCGAGGCCTGGGGTGCCGCTGCCGCCGTGGGGTGCATCGAGCACATCGCTGCCTCCTGTGGAGTAGTCAACAATCTAAGACATCTAAGCAGTCTGGCGATGTCGGCAACAAGACTTCTGCAGGTGGAAGGACCATCCGTGCACAGGTCTTGCGAAATTGAAACACACGACAATACTGTGAAGTCTAATCACTTCAGGGAGTGCATCGTGAGCCTTCTCGACGCGGACACATGGACTGCGAAGATCTTTGCCGACGGCTGGTCCGGCGGTTCCGGCGGGACCGCCCCGGTCATCGAGCCCGCCACCGGGGACCCGCTCGGCGCCATCGGGATGGCCGACGCGGAGGACGCGCGCAAGGCCGCCACCCGAGCGGCGGCCGCGCAGGCACAGTGGGCGGCCCGGCCGCCCGGGGAGCGGGCCGCCGTCCTGCGCAGGGCCGGCGCGCTGTGGGAGGCGCACGCCGAGGAGATCCAGGACTGGATCGTCCGCGAGAGCGGCGCCATCCGCGCCAAGGCGGTGCTGGAGACCCACATCGCCGCCCAGGAGTGCTACGAGGCCGCCGCGCTGCCCAGCCATCCGCACGGCACTGTGCTGCCGTCCGACGAGGCACGCTGGAGCTTCGCCCGGCGCCGCCCGGCGGGCGTGGTCAGCGTCATCGCACCCTTCAACTTCCCGGTCATCCTGTCCATCCGTTCCGTCGCCCCGGCCCTCGCGCTGGGCAACGCGGTACTCCTCAAGCCCGACCCGCGCACGGCGGTGTGCGGCGGAGTCGCCCTCGTACGGATCTTCCAGGAAGCCGGTCTGCCGGAGGGACTCCTCCAACTACTGCCCGGCGGCGCCGACGTGGGCGAGGCCGTGGTGACCGCTCCCGAGGTCCGCGTCGTCTCCTTCACCGGATCCACGGCGGCGGGCCGCCGGGTCGGAGAGCTGGGTGCCCGCCATCTCAAGCGCACGCACCTGGAACTCGGCGGGAACAACGCCCTCATCGTGCTGCCCGGCGCGGACCTGGCGCTGGCCGCCTCCGCCGGCGCCTTCGGCTCCTTCATGCACCAGGGCCAGATATGCATGTCCACCGGCCGCCACCTGGTCCACGAAAGCCTGCACGACGCCTACGTGGAAGCCCTGTCCGCCAAGGCTACCCACCTGCCCGTCGGCGACCCGGCGTCCGGTCAGGTCGCGCTCGGCCCGCTCATCGACGACCGGCAGCTCGGGCGCGTCGACGACCTCGTGCGGCGGACCGTGGCCGCCGGCGCCCGGCTCGCCGCCGGCGGCACCTACCAGGACCTTTTCTATGCCCCGACCGTGCTGGCGGCCGTGTCCCCGGCGATGCCCGCCTGGACGGACGAGGTGTTCGGCCCCGTGGCGCCCGTCGTGCCCTTCGCCACGACGGAGGAGGCGATCGCTCTCGCGTCCGAGAGCGAGTACGGACTCTCCCTCGGCATCCTCGGTGACGTCGGCGACGCCATGGCCATCGCGGACGCGGTTCCCAGCGGCATTGTCCACATCAATGAGCAGACCGTCTCCGACGAGGCCAACGCCCCCTTCGGCGGCGTCGGCGCCTCCGGCACCGGGTCACGCTTCGGCGGCCCCGAGGCCAACATCGAGGCCTTCACCGAGACCCAGTGGCTCACCGCGCGCCCCCGGATCGCCCCCTACCCCTTCTGACCGGACACCCGTAACCAGCACGCCAGAACAGGAGTCGCGCCGCCATGGTCGAGATCAACGCCGGTCAGGCCATCGTCAATGCCCTGCGGGCCGAGGGCGTCAGCCATGTCTTCGGCATGCCTGGCGGTCATGTTCTGCCCCTCTACGACGCCATCCACCGCACGCCTGGCATCAGCAGCTTCCTGGTACGCCATGAGCATCATGCGGCGGCCATGGCGGCGGCGTACGCCCAGCTCACCGGCCGGCCCGCCGTGGTCCTGGTCACCGCCGGACCGGGCGTCACCAACACCCTCACCGCGGTCGCGGAGGCATACGTCGGGGCCCTGCCCATGATCGTGCTCGGCGGCCGCGGCGCCACGGCGACCGCGCACCGGGGCGCCAGCCAGGAGGTCGCCACCGACCAGGTGTTCGCCCCCGTCACCAAGTGGTCGGTCCGGGTCGACCGGGCCGACCTCCTCACCGACGTCCTGCGGCAGGGCTTCGCCCGCGCCCGCGGCGGCAGGCCGGGCCCCGTCCTGATCGACATTCCGCGTGACCTGCTGACCCTCGACGTCCCCGACAAGCCGTACCTGCCGGTCGGCCCGCCCGCCCGGCCCGCCGCCGACCAACCGGCCGTCGACGCCGCGGCAGCCGCTCTCGCCGGTGCCCGCAGCCCGCTCATCATCGCGGGCGGCGGAGTCGCCTCCTCCGGCGCCTTCGACGAACTGCGCGCCCTGGCCGAACGGCTGTCGGCCCCCGTACTGACCAGCCTCGCCGGACGCGGCAGCCTCCCCGACGACCACCCCCTCGCGGCCGGTGGCCTCGGCGCCCACCGCAACCCGGTCGCCAAACGGCTGCTCGGAGAGGCGGACGTGGTCCTCGGCCTCGGCACCCGCTTCGAGGAGATGGAGACCAACTGGCAGCCCACCGCCCTCCCGTCCCCCGACGCCACCTACATCCAGGTCGACATCGACCCGGCCGAACTGGGCCGCGCCATCCCGGCCCACATCCCCGTCAACGGCGACATCAAGAGAGTCCTGGAGCAACTCCTTACCGCCCTGTCCGAGGACACAAACGCCTCCCCCGGCCGCACGGAGCGCCTCCTCCAGGACATCACCGCCCTCGACGCCGCCGTCGACCGCATGGCACTCGACGACAGGGCCCCGATCCATCCCGCCCGCGTCATCCGCACCGCCCGCTCCGTCTTCCCCCGCGACACCGTCCTCGGCGTCGACGTCGGCGCCCTCGCCCAGCACATCGGCGGCGCGTTCCCCTTCTTCCGCGTCTACCAACCGCGCTCCGTCATCACCCCGTCCAGCTTCTACGGCATGGGGTTCGCGGCCGCCGCCCTGCCCGCCGCCCGCCTGGTCCACCCGCGGCGGCCCGCCCTGTGCTTCGTCGGCGACGGCTCCTTCCAAATGGTCATGAACATCGTGCCGATGGCCGCCCAGTACGGACTCGCAGTCACCTGGTGCGTGCTCAACGACGACGCCCTCGGCTCCATCCGGGACCTCCAGGAACACACCTACGGCAACCGCATTCAGGACACCGAGTTCCCCTTCCAGCCCGACTTCGCCCGCCTGGCCGAGGCCTGCGGCGCGTACGGCGAACGCGTCGACGACCCGGCCGCCGTACCTGACGCCCTGAAGCGCGCCCTCGCGGAGAACGCGGCCGGCCGCCCCGCCGTCCTGGACTTCGCCGTCGCGCGCACCCGGCTCGCGCAGACCAAGGAGCACTACTTCACGACCTACCCGCAGGACGAGTGATCGTGGCCCGCCTCGGGCCCTCCGAAGCGGGCGCCTTCCAGGGCTCCTTGTCAGCCCGCGTCGGGGATCCAGCTGCCGTGGAAGCCGAGGGGGACCCGGGCCGGCAGATGGACGGTGGCCACGGGGGCCGCGGTGACGTCCTGGGCCGCCAGGATCACCAGGTCGGTGGCGGAGCCGCTCGGGGTCATGGACGAACACCAACAGATAGCCGTCGTCCTCGGCGCCACCGGCCGCCGCGGGCACGAAGACCGGCTCGGTGAGCGTCGCGGCCCTGCCGAACGTGCGGATCTCCTGGGTCCCGCGGTGGAGATCGTGCTTGATCAACCGGTTGGAGAACGCGTCGTCAGGGAGCTGCTCGAGTTCAAGGGTGCTGGCGAAGGACTCGATCAGATCGGTGGTGGCCGCCGTGTAGCCGTAGCGGTACGGCAGCGAGATCAGCCGGTCGTTGATCCGGGGGAACTCCTGCGGTCGGTCGTCGAGGCGCTGCACAGTGGCCTTCCCCGCGGCCGGGTCGAGGGTGTAGCGGTCCAGGGCGGGCGTGCCGTGGCCTTCGATGGAGCCGGTGGCTTTGGACATCATCCTCGGGTGGGTGACCACGTCCAGAACCACGCGCTCCCCGTCGTCGTAGGCGTTCAGCGTGTGGAAGATCCATACGGGATCCACATCGACCCACCGCACGTCGGCCGCGATTCCCGCCCGCGGCATCACCCCTATGCGGGCCTGGTGCGCGTCGTTCCACTCGTAGGGAACCGGCGCGCCGCGCAGGGCGGCCTCGCGGCTGAAGGTGACCGGCAGGTCGTAGATGAGGACGTGGTTCTGGGTCAGGGCGAAGTCGTGCATCATCGCGCCTGACGGCACGGAGATGTTCTCGCTGCGGGTGACCCGGCCCTCGGGGCCGACCACGTGATAGGAGACGTAGCAAGCGAGGCGAATACTGATTTCGGCGGTTCAAGGTGATGGTGGTAGGAGGTCGAGGGAGAGGCCGGTGCCAGCGAGGAAGCCGTCGAGGACGGCGGGGCGGTACTGGAGCCGCTTGAGCCGGTTGCGCACGAGGGTTTCGAGGCGGTCGAGGGCGACGCTGGCAAGGTTCGCGAGGCTGCGTTTCACGTGGGCCCACAGGTACTCGACCACGTTCAGCTCCGGCGCGTACGCGGGCAGGATGAACACCGTCAGCCAGTCCCGGGCCTGGACCAGGTCGCGCATCGCGTGGGAGACGTGCGTGTTCAGCCGGTCCCATACGAGCACGATCGGCGCCTTGACCAGCTGGTGCATCCCGTCGATCAGACGGATGTAGTCGTCCTCGGACAAGCTGCGGCGCTCGCCCTTGCGCCCGGTGTGCAGCCGCAGCCGGTGACACAGCCGGGTCCGTGAGCCAGGACGCATCGCGATCAGAGCGGCAGCGGAGACCCTCCCAGAACGCCGGCCGCTCACCTTCACGACCGGGGTGATGCCCCGCCTGCCCCAGGTGCGGCCCTTCGGCGGCCTGCGGGTGAACCCGGCCTCGTCTTCGAAGCAGACGTAGCCGTCGCAGGCCGCCCGGGCGCTTTTACCTCCGCCCACGTCGCCTCCCTCCACGCGGCCACTGCCCGCTCATCGCGTTCGGCGGCCCGTCGCACCGGCACCTGCGGGGTGAAACCGAGCCGACGCATCAGCCTCGTCGCCCCCGAAACGCTGTAAGAGACATGGAACTTGCGGCCGATCAGCGTCGCCACTCGTGCCCCGGTCCACACCTGGTCCTGGTCCCAGCCGTGCACGGCCGGCCCCTCCTCCAGATACGCGGCCAGCTTCTCCAGACACCGTGCCGAGAGCTTGCACCGCTGCCCGACCGGCCCGCGCGAGGCCAGCGCCGTGGCACCGCCCTCCCGCCAGGCCTTGTGCCACCCGTAGGCCGACTTCCGGCTGATCCGTAACCGGCGGGCCGCCTCAGCAGGCCTGACCCCCTCGGCGAACAGCCCGCCGGCCTCCAACTGCACCACCTCGCGGCGCCGACGGCCCTTCGCCGTCAGCCCGCCCCCATCCGCATAACGCATACCAACGGCATAGCGCACATATGACAGGCAGTCAGCAGCCCGAGCGAACAGTCACCTCATAGCGCCGAGATCAGTAATGCAACGGCGTTGCCGCCGAGTGGTGTAGCCACTGGTCGAGTTCTTCCTTCGAATGTTTCGAAGGAATTCCGGGCGGAACCGTCGGTCAGTCCGTGGCCTTGCGGATACGGGCCAGCAGGGCGCGCAACCGGTCACGGTCCTCGGCATCCAAGCCGGCGGTGGCCTTGGCGAGGGCGTCGCGGTCCACCGTCTCCGCCTCGCGGTGGCACTCCACGCCCCGGTCCGTGAGCCGGAGCAGGAAGGCGCGGCGGTCATGCGGATGACGGACCCGCTCGACCAGGCCGTCGCGCTCCAGGCTGTCGACGATGCTGGTCGTGGTCCGGGCCGAGACACCGGTCAGGTCGCTCAGGTCGCGCATCCGTAGCGGCTCCTCGGCGTGCGCCAGCATCCGCATCGCGCGCAGCCGGGCGACCGACGCGCCCCCGGTGCGCAGCCGTGCCTCCACGAACTGACGCAACTGGTGTGTCGTCTCGTACAGCTCGTCCACCAGGATGTCGCTGCTGCCCTGCACCGTCATGACCGCTCCCCATCGAACCGTTCCCCGGCCCGGGAAGGTCATTGCCCGGTCCGGCTGGACAATCCGATTCTATGAGCAGCCACATACTGAGTATGCTCAGCATGTGCTGTCGTCCCCTCGCCGCCTCCGGCTGTCACCCCGCCTCCGCCGTCCCGGCCAACGCCTGGTCGTCCCCGTTATCTGCGCCAGCGTGACGTTCATCGCCATCGTCGACGGCGCCATCACCACCATCGCGCTGCCCTCGATCGCCCGCCAGTTCGACCTCACGACGGCCGCCCTGGACGGGGTGGTCGTGGTCTATCCGGTCTGCCTCGCCATGACCATCCCCGCCTCCGCCTGGCTCGTCGAGCGGTTCGGGGCGAAACGCGTCCTTCTCTGGGCGCTCGGCGCCTTCCTCGCCTCGTCACTTCTGTGCGGCACGGCCCCCGGGCTCGCCGAACTGGTCGGCTACCGCGCCGTCCAAGGACTCTCCGCCGGCGTGCTCTTCCCGGCCTCCGCCGCGCTGCTCTTCGCCACCTTCGACACCGCCGACCAGGTGCGGATATCCCGGTACATGATCGTTCCCCAGCAGATCGCCCCGGCCGCCGCGCCGATCCTCGGCGGGCTGCTCGTGGACCATCTGTCCTGGCGCTGGGTCTTCTACGTCAACCTGCCGGTGGGCATCCCCGTCGTAGTGTTCGGCATGCTGTTCCTCGCCGAGCAGCACGGCCGCCCGCCCGGCCGCTTCGACCTGACCGGACTACTGCTGAGCGCCGCCGGGCTGGGGGCCGCGATGTTCGGGATCTGCGAGGGCCCCAACCAGGGCTGGTCCTCGACTCCCGTGATCGCCGGGCTGGCCCTCGGCGCGATCCTGCTGGCCGCCGCCGCCGTCTTCGAACTGCGCAGCACCGAGCCCCTGTTGAAGCTCCGGCTCTTCACGGACCGGCTCTTCCGCGACACCAACCTGATCAACCTCGTCGGCCTGATCCCGATCCTGGGCGCGATGTACCTCGGCCCGCTCTTCCTCCAGGAGGCCCAGGGGCGCACCGCACTGGAGTCCGGCACCAGCACCTTCCCCGAGGCGTTCGGCGTCCTGCTCACCGTGCAACTCGCCGGCGTGTTCTACGCCCGCGTCGGACCCCGGGTGATCGTCGGATGCGGCATGGCCGGGGTCGCCTTGGTGCTGCTGCTCTTCTCCACCTGCGATGAGAACACCGGTCCGTGGACCTTCCGCGCCTACATGCTGCTCCTCGGCATCGCCATGGGCGGCGTCTTCATGCCGACGACGGTGGCGTCGCTCGCCAACATCGCCAAGCCCGACCTGGCCCAGGCCTCCACCCTCAACACCGTCATACGCCAGACCGGTGGCGCGCTCGCGCCCGCGACGGTCACCACCGCCCTGGTGCTCGGTACCCCCACGACGGCCTCCGCCCATCCGCCCACCGGCGCCTACCAGGACGCCTACCTGGCCCTCGCCGCAATCGCCGCCGCCACCGCGGTCTTCGCCTTCACCCTGCCGGACGCCGCGGCCCGCGCCGCAGCGCGGACCACGACCGCGGCCAGCGGCCCAGCACCGGCGCGCGCCGGGCACGAGAACGTCCACTGACCTCCGCGCCAGACTCCGCCACGCGCAAGCCAGTTCCCCGCGTGGGCAGGTGGCCTTCCGCTTGTCCCAGTCGATGGCATGGGTAGCGAGGAACCGACCGAGCCCAGCGACATCGCTCATGAGGGGTGTGGCAGGTTCCAACTCGGATGCCAGCGCCTCCCTCTCGTCACGATGATTCCACGTCGGGGCAGTCCGACGCTGATCCCTGGTGAGTGAGGGCGGCAAAGCACCGGTGCCCGCTCGTCCACTGGTCGGCGACACTGAAGGCAAGGTCCTCGGCGACCCTGTGGAGCGCCTGTCGCCCCAGTCGGGCCCAGGGAAAGAACGGACCGCTCCGGCCCTGAAGGTCCTCGAACCGGACGGTGCAGAGCTCTTCGACGTCGCGGGGGTCGACTTCGACGACGAGGCGCCCGGCGGGGGCGATGAGCCGACCGCATCGGCGCAGCAGGCCACGCGGATCGCCTCCGATGCCGATGTTGCCGTCGATGAGGAGGACCGTCTGCCAGCCTGTCTCAGCCGGCAGCCGGTCGAAGACCGATCGGCAGAGTGCGAGCCCGCCCAGGGCGGTGGTCAGGGCGATCGCACGAGGAGCGATGTCGACCCCGAGGGCGAAGACCCCCCGGCTCAGGAGTGCCCTGCACATGCGACCCGGGCCGCAGCCGACATCGAGGACGGGGCCGATGCAGCGTTCCAGTACGGTCTTGTCGGCCTCCGTGGGCTGCTCGTGCCAGCGGTGCACCGGCATCCGGATCCGGCGCCCGTCTACCTGTCGTAGATACACAAGTCGTCGGCCGGGTTGCAGGGCCATCGCGTAGGGATCCTCGTCTGCCCCGTACGACTCGTCCTCATCGGTGGTCATGGTTTGGCGCCATCGTCTGAGGCGGGCGGGCTCTCGTCGCTGCGGCCGCCCCGCCGCACGCGGCGGAGCCTGAACGCGAAGGTCATCGCGGAAGCCGCGAAGAGCACGCCGGTGATCGCCAGCCATCGGCCGAGGTAGACGCTGTCGGGCAGCCCGGTGTCACCGAGGTAGGGCACCGCCAGGCGGAAGACGAGGGGGAACCAGACCAGCAGGAGCAGACCCGACAGGAAGGCGGGAACCCGCAGGTGGTTGATCCACGGCACCGTCGGCGCGTCGGTTGCGCGATGCCGCAGCACGGAGAGGGCAGACAGGTCGGCCAGCGAGTACAGGGGCAGCAGGATGAGATCGTGCAGGATCGCCGCGCCGACGAACCAGATCGCCACCTCCCAGGGCTGGACGGCAAACAGGCGCACCATGGCGTAGCCGGTGAGGGCGAACGAGGCGATCAGGACGAGCAGGTGCAGGGGTCTGGAGCCGTACCAGCGGACGAATCGTGCCATGGTCACGTCCTGAAGGTGAGCCGGTGAACCCATTTGGTGTTGTTCACGCCGGGGTTGGCCGGGACGATGATGCGGGCCGGATAGCCGTGGTCGAGCGAGAGGTCCGCGCCGTTGACACGGAGGGCGAGCAGCGCTCGGGGGTCGCGGATCTGGTTGCCCCGCAGCACCACCCTGGTGAAGGGGCCGGGGGGCTGGATCGACTGGACCAGGACGCTTCCCGCACCAGGCAGGCCGGACAGGGCGGCGAGGTCGGCCAGCCGTAGGCCGCTCCAGTGCTGGTCCTCGGTGGACCAGCCCTCCACGCAGGCGATCGGCAGTGCGGCGGCGTGCTGGGGCATCGCCAGGAGCTGCTCGCGGGTGAACACCCGTGGCGCTCCACGCCCGTGCACCTCCAGCCGCCAGGTGGGGCCGACGAGCGCGGGGGTGACGCCGACCTTCGCCGCCGTCTTGTTGATCTGGAAGCTGTTCGGGCCGGTGCCCGGATCGCGGTTGTGCGGTGCGAGCAGAGCTGTGCCGCGCAGCCAGCCGCCGATGCTCTGTCCGGCGGTCACGACGAGGAGGAGCAGCGATCCCGCGCCCACCATGCCGAGTGCGCCGCGGCGGGTCATCGTCGGCGGGGCGGGGGCGACCGCCACCAGGCCGTCGGGATCGGGAGGTTCGGACACGGTGTGGGCGAGGTCGGTGCGCAGCTCGGCGCCCAGGCTGCGCGAGCGCAGGGCCCGGGTCATCCGGCCCAGTCTCAGGCACACGTGGACGACGAAGGCGGCGATGAACACCCAGGCGCCGTAGAAGTGCAGGCGGTAGAACGAGCCAGGGAAGACGTAGTAGAGCTGGATGTTGAGGATTCCGGTGACGAATTCGAAGATGACGCCGCCGACCAGCATCAGCAGGGACAGCCTCTCCAGGCCGTGGGCGAGGGAGCGTACCGGCAGCCATTCGAACAGCTTCGGGATCACCGACCACAACTTGGCCAGCAGCACCGGCACGAGCACCACGCCCAGCGTCACGTGCACGCCCTGGAGCAGCCGGTAGAGCCAGTACGGGTGGGTGGGCCAGCTGAAGAGGTAGAAGCCCAGGACGCCCTTGTCGGGGGTCTCGTCGTTGAGGGGGCTCAGATCGGGGTTGTAGGCGGCGTAGGAAAGCAGTCCGGTGATGAACAGCAGCGGAATGCCGACCAGTAGAACCAGGCCGAATACCGATGTCAGCCAGGGCCCGCGGATCGGACTGCGCCAGAATCCGGGGCGGAACGGCCCCGGAGGCGGAGGCAGCTGCCCGACACGGTGCGCCGCCGCACGAGTACGGGCGGCGGCCACCGACACCGCAGCCGCCCCAGCGGTGCGCACACGCTTCAGCCGCTCCCCCACACGCTTCCCGGCTGGTTTTTGGCGTCGCGATCCACTCGATGGGGTCGAGCCCGAGGGCAATCCGCTACTTGCCATCGGCGTCTCCTTCCATCGGCGAGCGACTTCCGCGACGGGGCATGTCACGACCGGCTTCTGAACGAACGAGGCTCATGCCGGCCGGCGCGGGCCAGGTGAGCTGTCTGCTCCCCGGGGCGAGTGGCTGCCCGGCCACCGGGGTCGCTATCGGTGTTCCGGGTTTTCATAGTCGCGGCGGCAGCCGGCGTCCCAGGCGGTGCGCTGGTTGCCGTAGGCCGGAATGCCGCCGAGGTCCTTCAGCGCGCGGGCCAGGTGCAGCAGGTTCCAGGTCATGAAGGTGGTGTTGCGGTTGGTGAAGTCGTTCTCCGGGCCGCCGGAGCCAGGATCGAGGTACGAGGGGCCGGGGCCGGCCTCGCCGATCCATCCGGCGTCCGCCTGGGGCGGGATGGTGTATCCGAGGTGTTGCAGGCTGTAGAGGACGTTCATGGCGCAGTGCTTGACGCCGTCCTCGTTGCCGGTGATCAGGCAGCCGCCGACACGGCCATAATAGGCGTACTGGCCCGCTTCGTTGAGCAGGCTGGAGCACGCGTAGAGACGTTCGATCACCTGCTTCATCACGGAGCTGTTGTCGCCCAGCCAGATGGGGCCGGCCAGCACGAGGATGTCGGCGGCCTGGACCTGCTGGTACAGGTCCGGCCAGGCGTCCGTCTCCCAGCCGTGTTCCGTCATGTCGGGCCACACACCGGTGGCGATGTCGTGGTCCACGGCCCGGATGACATCGACGTGCACTCCCTGCGCATCCAGGATCGCGGTGCTCCGGTCGATCAGCCCCTGGGTGTTGCTCGTCTCCGGCGAACGCTTCAGGGTGCAGTTGATCACCAGAGCACGCAGGTCGTCGTACCGGGCCGGTGGTGCGTCGGTGGCGGGCGACGAAGCGGTCACACAGTCCTCCCAGAGCCCTGCCGCTGCACGATGCGCGGCGGCACGTCCACATCCAGAGCCACCGTGCAGGCCGAACGCGGCAGCCGCCACCGCAGCGCACCCAGACGGGCCTGGCATTGACCCGATGCATGAGCTGACGCTGCCGGGGGCGATACCCCTAGCGGCCACCCCCGTTCGGCGCCGGATCAGTGGCCGAGACAGGCGAGCGTGCCTACGTTCGGCCCATGGGCACCCAGGGCGCGACCGAGTCGCGAAACACGGCAGCAGTGGAGGACGTCGCGCATCTCCTGGTGCGTTGTCTGCGGGCCGAGGGCGTGGAGTACGTCTTCGGGATTCCCGGCGAGGAGAACATCCGCTTCGTCGACGCGCTGAACGGCTCCGGGATCCGGTACATCCTGGTGCGCCATGAGCAGGCCGCCTCGTTCATGGCGGAGATCTACGGGCGGCTGACCGGCCGGGCCGGAGTGTGCTCGGCCACCTTGGGACCCGGTGCGATCAATCTGCTGCTCGGCACCGCGGACGCCATGACCAACAGCGCGCCGATGGTCGCCCTGGCCGCCCAGGGCTCCCTGCGCCGTACCCACAAGGAGTCGCACCAGGTCATCGACCTGGTGTCGATGTTCGCCCCCGTCACCCAGTGGGCGGCCCAGATCGAGTGTCCGGACGCGGTGCCGGAGATGACCCGCAAAGCGTTCAAGACCGCGCAGAGCGAGCGCCCCGGTTCCGTGTTCCTGGCCGTGCCGGAGGACATCGAAGCGGAGCGTCCCGCCGAACCGCTGGCACCCCTGCAGATCGACACGGTGCGTGCCGATGCGCCGTCCCTCTCCCAGATCGCGCGGGCGGTCGAGGTGCTTGCCACGGCTCGGCACCCCGTCGTGCTGGCGGGCCACGGTGCCGCCAGAGCTGGGGCCTCGGCCGCCCTGGTGCGGTTCGCCGAACGACTGAACATCCCGGTCGCGACGACGTTTCACGGCAAGGGTGTCTTCCCCGACGACCACCCCAACGCCCTCGGAGCGGTCGGCTTCATGCGCCACGACTACGGCAACTTCGGCTTCGACGCGGCCGACGTACTGATCTGCGTGGGCTACGAGATCCAGGAGTTCGACCCGGTCAAGATCAACCCGAACGGCGACAAGCGGATCCTTCACGTGCACCGCTTCCCCGCCGAGGTGGACGCCCACTACCCGGTGGCAGTGGGCGTCAAAGGGGACCCCTCACAGGCGCTGGACGCACTGGCGGCAGCACTGCCCGACGGATTCACCTACGACTCGGCAGGCACCGAGAAGATCCGTACGCTGCTCGACGAAGAACTCCAGTACGGACGCGACAGTGACGCCTTCCCCCTGGTGCCGCAGCGGGTGGTCACCGATGTCCGCACGGCGCTGGACCGTCACGACATCGTGCTCGCCGACACCGGCGCCGGAAAAATGTGGATGTCCCGCCTCTACCCGACCTACGAACCGGACACCTGCCTGGTCTCCAACGGCCTGTCCACCATGGGGTTCGCGCTGCCGGGCGCCATCGCCGCCAAAGTCGCCCGGCCGGACCGACGAGTTCTGGCGATGATGGGCGACGGTTCGTTCCTGATGAACTCGCAGGAACTGGAGACCGCCGTCCGTGAGCGCATCCCGTTGGTCGTCCTCGTCCTGGTGGACGAGGAATACGGCTTGATCACCTGGAAGATGGAACTCGAACTCGGCCGCCACAGCCACACCCGGTTCACCAATCCCGACCTGGTCGCCTACGCCGAAAGCTTCGGCGCACGCGGCTACGCCGTCGAGGCCGCCGACCAGCTGCTGCCTGTACTGCGCCGCGCCCTCGACGACGACACCGTCTCCGTGATCGCCTGTCCCGTCGACTACTCCGAGAACCTGCGCCTGACCGACAGACTGGGCAGTCTCCACGGCCCGTTCTGACACCCAGTTGGCCGCCCTGCAGCGAAGCGCAATCTCGCCCCCGCAACACTGAGCAGGCAGATTCCACCGCCTCGCCACTTCTCTGTCTCTGGGAGAAATCTGGGAGAAGATCTTCTCCCAGCCCCTTCGGGGACCGCCCCAGACCGACGTCCTGGTTGTCGTACATAGCCGAGCGAAGGGAAACCCCTCGAAGAATCCCTTCGCCGCGAGGACCATGGCGGGATGGCTGCGTACCTGTTTGACTTCCTCCCCCTCCTGAAGGAGGGGGATTCCTACGGCTCGCGCCGTGGGGTTTTCTGCTTCACAGCCGACTGCCCGCCCGGAGTACTCCGTTGAGGTCTCACACCAGCTCCACAGACAGACGCCGTCAGCCCGACGGCCAGAATGTTCTTCGCCGCGTTCACGTCCCGGTCGTGGATCGTCCCGCAGTCGCACGTCCACTCACGGACGTGCAGCGGCATCTTGTCCTGCAAGGTGCCGCAGACGGAGCACAGCTTGGAGGACGGGAACCATCGGTCGATCGCGATCACTTCGCGGCCGTACCACTGAGCCTTGTACTCCAGCATGCTCCGGAAATCCGACCAGGCCGCGTCGCTGATGGCGCGGGCCAGGCTGCCGTTCTTCACCATGTTCCGAACGGCGAGGTCCTCGATCACGATCGTTTGGTTTTCACGAACGAGACGAGTGGTGAGTTTGTGCAGGTGGTCGCGCCTGCGGTCGGTGATGCGGGCGTAGACCCTGGCCACCGTCCGGCGCGCCTTGGCCCGGTTCGCTCCGTCACCCTTGACCTTGCGGGCAAGCCGGCGCTGCGCCTTGGCAAGGCGGGCTCGGTCGCGCCGCTCGTGCCGGGGGTTGGAGACCTTCTCCCCGGTGGAGAGGGTCAGCAGGTGGCCGAGGCCGACGTCGACACCGACGGCCGCGTCTGTGGGTGCAAGCGGCTGGACGGACGGGTCCTCACACAGCAGGGACACGTACCAGCGTCCGGCCGCGTCCTGCGACACCGTCACGGTGGACGGCGACGCCCCCTCGGGCAGTGGACGGGACCACACGATGTCGAGCGGCTCCGCCGTCTTCGCCAGGGTCAGCCTGCCGTCCCGGAACCGGAACGCGCTGGTGGTGTACTCCGCCGACTTCCGCGACTTCTTCCGCGACTTGAAACGCGGGTACTTCGCCCGCTTGCCGAAGAAGTTCGCGAACGCCGTCTGGAGGTGCCGCAGGGCCTGCTGGAGCGGGACGGCGGAGACCTCGTTGAGATATGCGAGTTCCTCGGTCTTCTTCCAGGCCGTCAGCATCGCCGACGTCTGGTTGTAGTTCACCCGCTCCTGCCTCGTCCACGCTTCCGTGCGCGCCGCAAGGGCCAGGTTGTAGACCTTCCGCACACATCCGAACGTGCGCGACAGCTCGGCTGCCTGCGCGTCAGTCGGATAGAAGCGGTACTTGAACGCCCGCTTCACGTGAGTGGGCATGGCTCACAAATTATCACGTCAGCTTGTGACCATCTGCCGGTTCGTGGGAACGGACGCCGGTCCGCCCTGGCGGCGAACCGGCTTTCTCCGCCCTGCCCCGCAGGAGCTTCGTTTCCTCCCCGGCCTGAAGGCCGGGGTATCCACGAAGGAAGGCCCCGATGACCGGCTGGTGACGGAGGCCGAATACCGCCAACGCATCCAGCGCCATCGTCCCAGCTCACTGCCGCCGCTGATCGCCGCAGCGGCAGCCCGCTACGGCGCACCTGAGCAGCCACAGCCCTGGCTGAGAAGCCCGTCGACGAAGTACACACCCTGGGCTCTGGCGGCACGGACGAACCCACGGTCCGCCTCCGGGACTTCATGATGCGCCTGGGTGGAGGGCAGGGAGCCTGGCAAGCCGCGGAGTTCAACAGTCTCGCCCGTACCGCAGCGCTGTACCCACACGCCCCGTTTCCCGAACATCGGCAACCCCGCTGCATGGTCCCGGGCTGGGACACCGAGTTGTTCGGCTGCCCGCTACCCAACTACGTCGGCACCACGCAACTGCTCCGGGGATGCGCGCTGTTCAACGCAGGGCGGTTCGATCCCGCGATCGTCGACGGCCCCGACGGGGCAAAGTTCAACCGAGCGATCAGCCGGGAGACGGTCCTGAGTGTGATCGAACGGCGCTTCGCCACCGACGTGGCTTCCGTCAGTGGACGTTAAGTCCGTTTCTGGTAGCGGCCTCGCCCGGGTTGGGTGAGGAAGCCTTGGCGGGTGAGGCGTCCGAGGCGAGCACGGGTGACGTTGACCGATGCCTCGTCGGTGGGCATGCCGAGGAGTTCGTGCAGCTCACGGGCTCGGAACTCCTGGTCGGGGTGTTGGTTGAAGGCGTTCACGATGGCCTGGTAGGCGGAGTTCGTTTCGGGCTGCTCGGGTTCATCTCTGGCCGGGGTGAGTTCGGCGATGACCTTCCGGGTAGTGACCAGGTCCGCGAGTCGTGCTTCGGTCTCGGCCAGGGTGGCGGTCAAGTGCTCGATCTGGTCGCGTAGTTCACCGGCTCGTGCTGCGGTCCGGTCGTGCTGGGCCTGGAGGCCTGCCAGGAGCTCGATGATGTTCACGCTGCCAGTCCGAGGGTGTCGCGCCAGGCCGGACTCGGCGTGGTGAGGCGGCGGGTCATGTTCGCGATGGACGCCCAGTAGACGCGCGAAGCCGAGGCGTCGGGGCGGTGGTCGTACTCGCGGGCCAGGCGGCGGTGCAGCATCAACGTGCCGTTGACCTGCTCCACGATCCACCTTTTCGGCTGTGGGACGAAGCCTTTGCCCTGGTCAGCAGGGTTGCGGCGGACGACCTCGACGTCGATGTCCAACAGGGCGCCATGGATGACGACGTGGTCCTTGAAGCCCTGGTCGACCAGGGCCTTCTCCAGGCGCATCCCGCATTTCTCGGCGGCCTGGTCGAGCAGGGCGGTGCCGGCGGCGTTGTCATGCGCGGAGGCGGCCAGCACGACAACCCCGATGATCAGCCCCAGAACATCCACGGCCAGCCCCCGCTTGCGGCCCGAGACCTTCTTGTTCGCGTCCAGTCCCGTCGTGATCTTCGGGACACCCGCCGCCGCACGGACGGACTGGGTGTCGATGATCACGAGGGACAGGTCCTCTCATCGCCGGGCCCTCTCCCGTACTTGGCAGCGCAAGAGCTCCTGGACCCGCTGGTCAAGGCCGTCCTCGCGCCACAGGCCGAAGTAGTAGAACACCGCCGACCAGGCAGGCAGGTCATGGGGCAGATACCGCCACTGGCAGCCCGTCCGGTTCTGACAGAAGATCGCGTTCACCACCTCCCGCAGGTCGCAGGACCCGGGGTCCCCGGTCGCCGACCGCGCCACCCTCTCCCGCTTCCAGGCCGTGACCATCGGCTCGATCAACAGCCACTGCTCGTCCGATAAGTCGCTGGGGTACGGCTCTCGCTCCATGCCCCGCATCTCAACATGGACATGCCCAACATGCGGCCCGCGAGACGACCAGTCCCACGATCGAGCGATCACGAACCCAGGAAGATCGGACTTAACGTCCACTCAGAGGGTGTTTAGTGATGATTGGTAAGGATGTGTCCACTTTAAGGTCTGCGGCTTTCGTGAGGCTTTGACCTGTAGGAGCGCATTCGCGCGCTCCGAGGTGGCGATCGGACCGCCCGTTTGGTTCGCACGTGCCGCTCAAGTTCCGTCTGGTTTAGCAATGGGATGGAAGACCCCTACCAGTAGAGATCTTCCAGGTATTTCATGCCATGACATTGGCAATAAAGTCAGGCAAAGTGCTGCAAAACGGTCGATGCGAATCAACATCAAACGCCCACTCAGAAGGTCCAGTGGATGAACGTATGCCTGGGCGTGCACAGGTGCGACCTGTGTCGTGAGGAGGACGCCCCGGAGGGAAACGGGGAAGTTCGGATTCCGGGCAAGCCCGGCATCGCCTATGCCGCTCCCTCCCTCATCACTCACTACGTCACCGACCATGGCTACTGCCCGCCACAGGTCTTCATCGATGCCGTTCTCGCTGTCGATGTGGACGAGTGGGCCTCGATACGATAGCCCGACGTTCCCTTTCCCTGGGTGCCCGACAGCGCGGAACGCATGCTGGACTAGGGCTGGCCGGCCCTCAAGGATGTAGCCAGAGCCGAATATCGACTGGGCCTACCTATATGCCATCTGCCCGGCACGGTTCTCGGCCGTGTCGGGCAGATGGTGCGTACGGCGGGACTCAGGCCCGGACGCGGTCTTCGCGTTGTCGGCGCAGGAGCAGGCCTGCGGGCCGCCACAGGGCGAAGGCCAGGCCGAGGACGAGCGGGATCTGCAGGAACTGCTGGATCACCGGAGGCCCGGGCCTGTCCCCCCGGCCGAGCGGGGCACTGCCCTGCGGATCGACAGTCACCGTATAAGTGCCGCCTACCACCCAGTTCCAGCCCATGAGCCCGTTCTCCTCGAACGGAGCCAGCGGCGGGCCGTCGACAACGGTGACCGTGTAGCGGTGGACGCCCGGATCCATGCCGTCGCCGGCGGACCACTGAATCTGTCGGACCCTGACGTGTTCGGTACGCCCGTGCTGGTGCAGTGCCTGCTGATCCAGCTCCAGGTTCTGCAGGATCAGCACCCCGAAGAGGCACACCGCACACAGCAGCCACCGGAGGTCCAAGTACCAGCACACGCACAGGAACACGCAGCCGAGGAGGATCGCCAGCGCGCACAGCGCGTTGATCCACTGGGCGTGCGCGACGAAGGCCGTGCGCTCGATCAGACGCACGATCGCCCACAGCGCCAACGCCGCGCCGTTGCTTGCGGCGCCCACCAGCACACGTCGGCCCACGCGTATCCGCCTTGTGCGTACTCCCTCCACGCTCAACCTCACCACCGTTCTTGATGAAACCGCTGCCTGGGTGGTGCGCGCGTTCCAATGTATGGATTGTTCAACGATCCTTCAATAGGATGGTTGAACATCCAGCCGTCACCTTCGCGGACGCGGAAGGGCGGCAACCAACCGAAGGGCTGTAGGAGATGAGGCGGCATCAGTTCGAACAGGTCGACGACCACGGGCGGATCCTGTTCAGCGACGACCCCGCGCTGCGGCTCGGGCGCGTGCTGATGGTTCTGGACACCGCGGAAGGCACGGTCACCCTCGATCACATGCGGACACGTCACATGCCCACTGCCCTCTTCGAGTTCCGTCGCGCCGTGGGCGTGGGCGACTTCGGGTTCGTCATGCCGATGGGAGCCTCGCTCGACGACATGCCCGAGGAACCGCAGATCGAAGGCGCCATCCTGTTCGGCATGAGGCGCCTGCCGCCCGAGTTCTCCGACCTGCGCCTGATCCCTGGATGGGAGCTGCACGAGATACCCGATGAACAGCCAAAACTGGATCAGTGCCTCGGGTACACCTACTCCCGGCTGGAACTGCGGACGCCCGACGGTGAGATCTACTCCCGGACCTGGGTCGCGCACGACCCCGAGTGGGCGGCCGCCGCCCTGCGTCACGGCTACGTCGTGTGCCTGTGCGGCGTGGAACTGGGGATCCGCGCACCGTATGCGATGACCGACGCGCAGCACACCCCGCGCATGCGCTACGCGGCCTTCCGCCGCGGATGCGCGGTGGGTCTGACAGTGGGCGGATTCGTCGCCTACGTCGACCACCGCTGACGCGCAACACCGAGCCGGCATCCATCGAGTACGAACCGGGCCGCGACGCGGCGTCCGAGCAGGCCCTGCGGACGATGCGGTTCACCTGGTACGGGATGCCGGCGGCGCCCCCTTGCGAAGATCGAAGCAGTGCAGTCGGCGTATAGGTGCGGCACTGCGGTCGGCGTATAAGTGCTTGGGACGGCGCAGTGGCTGGCCGCATTTGCCGCGGATCGGCGGGACAGTTTGGATAAGCGGGATCAAGTTGGGTGACGTCGTTGCGGTGGCCGCCGGTGGTGATCGCCGCGAGCCAGATGCCACGTGCCTCGACAATCAGGTGGTGCCTGCTGCCGACCTCGCCCCGGTCAACCGGGGACGGACCGGTGGCCGGCCCGCCCTGCTGGCTCTGCCGGACCCCGGCCTCATTCCAGTCCCGCAGCCGTCGCCAGCAGGTCATCCCCGAGCCGAAGCCCAGTTCCTGGGGCAGAAACTCCCAGCGGATCCCGGTGTACAGCACGAACAGGATCCCGCACGGCACCTTGCGACTGTCCAGACTCTCACGCCCTGGACGCCGCGGATTACGCGGGACGACCGACAGCAGCGGCTCTATGCGCGCCCACAACTCGTCTTCGGTCTCCCAGGCCCTCACAGTGGTCTTCCTCGTCTCGACTGGCTCGCACCCCCTTCGGCCAGCATCAACGAGAACTGACACACCGTTAGGTCTTCTTGTCGGGCCTGTTCAGGAGCATGTTGGGTGTGTGAACGCACATGAAGTGACCCGAGTCCGGGCGGCGTTGGCGTTCTTCGTCGCTGGTGTGTTCGCCTCCGTGCCGCGGAAGGACCAACGGGCCAAGGGCGACTGCTACACGCTTGCGTCAGATGCTCACTCCTGACACCAGACCCCGCCCAACAGGCACGGCTCGTCGAAATCCGCGACAACCTCATCGCCCGCATCGCCGAGGCGGAGCGCGAGGGCTGGCTCGGCGAGGTCGAAGGTCTGCGGGTTAGCCTGGCCGACGCCGAGGACAAGCTCGGTCAGATCAACCGACGGGCACAGACGGCCCCCACCAGCCTCGGCATGCCTACGACCAGGAGCACGGACCGTGAGTAGCGACGCAGGCCGAGATGACACCGGGCGCGATCCGAGCACGTGGACACTCGACCAGCTGCAGACGTTCATCCAGAACGCCCGTGGTCAGCAGCTTGAGTCAGCACGCGTCGTGGCGCAGGGACATGCCTACGACTCCGCCCACCCACAAGAGGCCCGCCGCCAGTGGGCGAAGCTGTCGTTGCTCGCCAACCGGCTCATGCTCGCCGACGGCGAGGGACACACGACGCGGGTAACCCAGCAGGACTTCATGCTCCGGATGTGGGTGATCGACAGGCTGGGTCCGGACGACACGGACTCCGACTGGAGCCCCGACGCGCTGGCGGCCGACACGCTTGACGCACTGACGATCACGCCCGCACAGGCTGCCGCCCTCGCCGACGGATGGCGCGACCTGGCCATCGAGCAGATCTGCCAGCTTCGGTCGCACAAGAACCTGACGGCCCATCTGGAGACACTGCTCGGCTACCTGGCAGCTGGACGGACCCGCGATCAACTCTTGGCCTGGACCTCTACCCGCCGGTTGCTGCCCTGAGCGGCCAGCCAGAACCAGGGCATCCCAACTGCCGGGTCTCAATGCGAAGTCCAGAGAAGCCAGCATCCGCTGCTCCATGCCCCGGCCCGATCCCGCCCAGCGCCCGCGCCTGACCGAGATCCGCGAGAATCTCGTCGCCAGGACCGCCGAAACCGAGCGGGAGGGCTGGCTCGGCGAGATCGAGGGCCTGCGCGTCAGCCTCGCCGGCGCGGAAGCCAAGATCGGCCAGATCGATTCGGCGGCGCCCGCCGGGGCCGGTCCTCCTGGGGCTGCAGACGCCCCGGTCCACCCGGCGCGCGTGAACGGCACCGGGCGGGGCCAGGGAGAACGGCATCTCGGGTCAAGACAGTGATCCGAGATGGCCAGCCCGATTCGGACGGGGATCATCTTCTTTACGACAGGTGCGGTACGGGAGTCATGCGTCGTGGAGTTCGGCCTGGACGCGGCGGGAGGGGCGGAAGGTGTAGAGGTCGAGGATGTCGGGCGGGTCGGTGAGGCCGGGACCGCCGTCCTTGATCCAGGTGGTGATGTCGGTGGTGGCGTCGGGGTCGTTGACGAGGCCGAGCCAGACGGGGCGGCCGCCGTTCTTGCGGCCTTCGGCGGAGGGCTGGACGACGATGACGTTGGCGCGTTCGCAGGCGTCGAGGCAGTCGGTAACGCGTACGGTCGCCGTGCCGTCGAGAGCCTGGCGGAGGTCGCGGAGCTGGGCGGTGTGGTCGAGGCCGGAGACCTTGGGTGTGCCGCAGCAGCAGCCGCGGCAGACGGTGACGGTGGGCCGTGCGGCTCCGGGGACGGGGGCGGCACGGCGGGTGCGTTTGCTCATGCGGTGTCCTTGGTGAGTCGGGGCCAGGCGGCCTCGCGGAGCAGGCGCAGGCCGTTGAGGCCGACGATGACGGTGGAGCCCTCGTGGCCGGCGACACCGAGGGGCAGGGGCAGGGTGCCGATCAGGTCCCAGGCGACCAGGACGGCAATGAAGGCCCCGGCGATGACCAGGTTCTGGATGACGAGGCGGCGTGCGGTACGGGAGAGCTGCACGATCGAGGGGATGGTGACGAGCTCGTCGCGGACGACCACGGCGTCGGCGGTCTCCAGGGCGAGGTCGGAGCCGGCCTTGCCCATCGCGATACCGGAGTGCGCGGCGGCCAGCGCGGGGGCGTCGTTGACGCCGTCGCCCACGACCAGGACCTTGCACCCCTGGGCTTCCCACTCCTTGACGGCCCTCACCTTGTCCTGGGGCAGCAGCCCGGCATGGACCTCGGTGATGCCTACCTCGGCGGCCAGGTGCCTTGCGGCGCGTTCGTTGTCGCCGGTCAGCAGGATGGGGGTGCGGCCGGTCAGGCGAGTGAGGGCGGCGACGGTGGCTGCCGCGTCCGGCCGCAGCCGGTCCGCGATGCCCAGCACGCCCACCGGCGCCTGGTCGCGCAGGACGACAACCGCGGTCCGGCCTGCCTCCTCCAGCTCGGCCACCACCGCCCGGTGCGGCTGGTGATCGGCACCGGCCGGCAGCCGCGCCGGGGCGCCGACCGTGACGGTGTGGCCGTCGACGGTGGCGGTGACACCCTGGCCGGGGGCGGAGGTGAAGTCTTCGGCATCGGTCAGGAGCAGGCCGCGTTTGCGGGCGGCGGTGACCACGGCCCGGGCGAGCGGGTGCTCGCTGGGGTGCTCGGCGGACGCCGCCAGCGCGAGGAGTGAGTCCTCGTCCAGGCCGCTGCCGGGCAGGGGGCGCAGGTCGGTGACGTGGGGGGTGCCTTCGGTGAGGGTGCCGGTCTTGTCCATGGCGACGGTGTCGATCTGGCCGAGGCGCTCCATGACGACGGCGGATTTGGCGAGTACACCGCGGCGGCCGGCGTTGGCGATGGCGGACAGCAGCGGCGGCATGGTGGAGAGCACCACCGCGCAGGGCGAGGCCACGATCATGAACGTCATGGCCCGCAGCAGCGCCGGCTGCAGGCTGTCGGTGAAGGCGAGCGGGATGGCGAAGACGGCGAGGGTCGCGAGGACCATGCCGATCGAGTAGCGCTGCTCGATCTTCTCGATGAACAGTTGTGTGGGGGCCTTGGTCTCGGACGCTTCCTCGACCATCTTCACGATGCGGGCGATCACCGAGTCCGACGGGTCGCGCTCGACGCGTACCCGCAGGGCGCCGGTGCCGTTGACGGTGCCGGCGAACACCTCGTCCCCTGCCTGCTTGGCCACCGGCAGCGGCTCGCCGGTGATGGTGGCCTGGTCCACGTCACTGGCCCCGTCGAGGACCCGGCCGTCCGCGCCGACCCGCTCGCCCGGCCGAACCCAGATCGTGTCCCCGACCGACAGCTGTTCGGTGTCCACCGTCTCCTCGGTGCCGTCCGGCCGGAGCCGGGTCGCGGTGGCGGGGGCGAGGTCGAGCAGGCCGCGCACGGAGTCGGCGGTGCGGGCGGTGGCGACGGCTTCCAGGGCGCCGGAGGTGGCGAAGATGACGATCAGCAGCGCACCGTCGAGGACCTGGCCGATCGCGGCGGCCCCGAGGGCGGCGACGACCATCAGCAGGTCCACGTCCAGCATCTTGTCCTTCAGGGCCTTCAAGCCCTCCCAGCCCGGCTCCCACCCGCCGGTGACATACGTGGCGGCGAACAGGGTGCCCCACAGCCACGCCGGGCCCTCCAGCAGGTGGACCGGCAGGGCCAGCAGGAACAGCACCAGCGCCGCCAGCGCCCACCGGGCCTCCGGCAGCGCCAGGAGACGGGTGCGGCGCCGGGGCGGAACTGGCCGCCGGGCGCCGGCGGGCGGTACGGACCGCTGCTGGTCCAGGACAGAAGACATGACAAAACAACCCTTCACGGGCGGAACAACTGCAACACCTTCACCGTACAGGAACATATGAACAGGTCTTCAAGTGTCACCGGTATGATGAGGAGTATGGGCCACGGACGCGACACCATCACCAGCAGTGCCAGCACCCGCGAACGCCTCGACGCCGTCGGCACCACCGATGTCGCCGCCACCCTCCAGGCCCTCGCCACGCCCTCCCGGCTCTACATCCTGGCCCGCCTCCAGGAAGGCCCCTGCGCGGTCGGAGACCTTGCCGAAGCCGTCGGCATGGAAGCCTCCGCCTGCTCCCACCAACTCCGGCTCCTGCGCAACCTCGGCCTCGTCACCGGCGAGCGACAGGGCCGTTCCATCGTCTACTCGCTCTACGACAACCACGTCGCCGAACTCCTCGACCAGGCCCTCTACCATGTCGAGCACCTGCGCCTGGGTCTGCACGACACCCCGGCCGACGCGGCCGCCTCGGCCGGCGCCGGGCGCTAAAACGCGGCAACAGATCCGGCGACCTGCGGCATTCCGTACGAAACGGGCTCGATGCAAGTCCACATGCCGCACCACCTGACCGGCACCGGGCCTCGCCGAGGAACCGATGACGCACGCCCGGGCATGGGCCATCGGGTTCGGCGCTGCGGTCCCGTCAGCGTTTGAGGATTTCCTCGACCTTGTCGGCCACGCGCTCGGACTGAATGCCACAGCCCTTGGCAACACGGCATACGACGGCGCCGACCGGCGCATCAGAGGCCTGCTGGAGACCTCCCGGGTCAAGTTCCGCGCCGACTGTCCAGCCGCCCCTTCCCGGCCCCGGCCCCGGCCCCGAAGAGCTCAGCGCACTCGGCGGCCGACTCGCCCCCGCCGCTGTCGCACAGGATCGGATCGGAAGGTTCAACGCACGCCACACGCCCGTCGGCCGGGATGCGAATCCTGCGCTGCCCAACTCCTTTCCTGGGCACGTGCTTTCGGCCAGTTACAGCGGGCCGGAGTGGAATGCAGCGGCTCCTACGGAGCCGCCCTCACCCGCTGTCTGCCCCATGAGGGCATCACGGTCACCGAGGTCAACCAGCCCCAGGCCGCGTCCCCGTGGCGATCCCCGGCCACGAAAATCTTGCCAGGGCCAGCAGAACGCCGTACACCGACAGATGACGACACTCGCGCTCACCGACCGGGGCACTGGCGCGGGCACGGTCCGCTTCGCCAACGCGGCCGCGGGGATCTGCCCCGTCTTCGGGGGCGACGTCACCGTCGCCCCGCTCGCCTCGCCGGGTCCGGCGGCCGGACGGCTGCGTACACCCGTACACGCCGGCGCGCAGGTGACGGAGCCGCCGCTGCGGATCACCCTGCCCGCGCAGAACCTGGCCGGGGGCACGGCTGGGCCACCTGGCGTTCGCCGCGCACGCCGAGGCCTGCGGCGCGCCGCCGGTCGTGTCTCCTCTTGCACCCCTTGAAGGGGATCGTCGAAAGTGACCGGCGTTACTCCTCGGCTCAGTAAGTGGGGAGGTTGAGTGAGCTCCGGGCCAGGGAGGGGATTCGGGGCCGCCCGCTCGTGCGGCGTCAGGGCCGTGGCGGAACCCTCACGCAGACAGGGCGGTCAGCCCGTTGCCGAACAGTTCACGGGCGTGACGGTTGGGTGACCGGTCATGGTCTGAGTGCACCGTCGATGACGGCCCAGCTCGACCAGTCCTTCCCCGGACTCTGCTGCCAGCGGTGGACGATGGCGCCCGCCGTTGACACCGAAGAGTTCGAGCCGCCCGTCCGGGTTGGCCTGGGCCGCGACCTGGCGGAGTTCACCGTCGAACTGGTTCCAGTCCGACCAGGCGCCGCCCAGGGTCCACTGCCACATGTTGAACACCTGTCCTGCGGCGTTGGTACCGAAGATCTCAAGCCGGCCGTCCCCATCACGGGCCGCAGGGGTGGTGGGACGAGGACCGCGCCACTCAACAAGCAGATCAGCTGTTTGTCGCACCTTGTCGTTGACTACTCGCTTTGTCACCGGGGGGGGCACGATCCGGGTCAGCCAACGCATGACCAGCGCCGGCATGCGTCGGCTGAGCCGAGGAAGTGTGGCTTCAGGTCACGTCGAACCGGTCTAGGTCCATGACTTTTGCCCAGGCTGCTGCGAAGTCGTGGACGAACTTCTCCTTGGCATCGTCGGCTGCGTATACCTCGGCGAGGGCCCGCAGTTCGGGATTGGAGCCGAAGATCAGGTCGGCGCGGGTGGCGGTCCACCTGGTCTGTCCCGTGGCCGCGTCAGAGCCCTCGAAGGCGGTGGTGTCGCCAGCAGCCAGTGGCTTCCATGTGGTGGCCTGATCGAGCAGGTTGACGAAGAAGTCGTTGGTCAGGGTGCCTCGCCGGGTGGTGAGGACGCCGGCCGATGGCGATTGATGGTGGTTGGCTCCCAGCACACGCAGTCCCCCGACGAGGACTGTCATCTCGCTCGCGCTGAGCTTGAGCAGGTTGGCCTTGTCGACCAGGAGGTACTCGGCGGTCAGACGGTTGCTCTTGCCGAGGTAGTTGCGGAAGCCGTCTGCGGACGGTTCCAGCGGGGCGAAGGCCTCGACGTCGGTCTGCTCTTGAAGGGCGTCGGCGCGCCCCGGGGTGAACGGTACCTGGACCTCGATGCCGCCGTCCTTGGCCGCCTTCTCGATCGCGGCACCGCCGGCGAGCACGATCAGGTCGGCCAGCGAGACCTGCTTGCCGCCACTGTGCGCGACGTTGAAGGAACGCTGGATGCCCTCCAGCGCGCGCAGTACGCGCGCCAGCTGGTCCGGCTCATTGGCCTCCCAGCCGCTTTGCGGTTCCAGGCGGATGCGGGCGCCATTGGCACCGCCGCGCTTGTCGCTGCCCCGGAACGACGCGGCCGAGGACCAGGCGGTGGAGACCAGCTCGGACACCGACAGGCCGGAGGCGAGGACCTGCTCCTTGAGAGCAGCGATGTCTGTGTCGTCGATCAGCGGGTGGTCCACGGCGGGTAGCGGGTCCTGCCAGATCAGCATCTCGCTGGGGACCTCGGGGCCGAGGTAGCGGACGATCGGACCCATGTCGCGGTGGGTCAGCTTGAACCACGCGCGGGCGAAGGCGTCCGCGAACTCCTCGGGGTTGTCCTTGAACCGTCGGCAGATGGGTTCGTAGATCGGGTCGAAGCGCAGTGCCAAGTCCGTGGTCAGCATGTTCGGTGCGTGGCGCTTGGTGGGGTCGTGCGCATCGGGCACGGTGTCGGCGCCGGCACCGTCCTTCGGTCGCCACTGGTTGGCGCCGGCCGGGCTCTGGGTGAGTTCCCACTCGTAGCCGAAGAGGATCTCGAAGAAGGAGTTGTCCCAGGTCGTCGGTGTGTCGGTCCAGGTGACCTCGATGCCACTCGTGATCGTGTCGTCGCCGCTGCCCGTCCCCAGGGAGTTCTTCCAGCCCAGGCCCATCTGCTCGATGGGCGCAGCCTCCGGTGCGGGGCCGACGTGGTCCGAATGCCCGGCGCCATGGGTCTTTCCGAAGGTGTGGCCGCCGGCGATGAGGGCGACGGTCTCCTCGTCGTTCATCGCCATCCGGCGGAACGTCTCGCGGATGTCGCGGGCTGCAGCGATCGGGTCCGGGTTGCCGTTGGGGCCCTCCGGATTGACGTAGATCAGGCCCATCTGCGTGGCACCGAGGGGCTGCTCCAGCTTGCGGTCGCCGGTGTAGCGCTCGTCGCCGAGCCAGGTGGTCTCCGGGCCCCAGTAGACGTCTTCGTCGGACTCCCAGGCGTCTTCACGGCCGCCGCCGAAGCCGAAGGTGTGAAAACCCATGGTCTCCAGGGCCACGTTGCCGGAGAGGATCATCAGGTCGGCCCAGGACAGGCTCTTGCCGTACTTCTGCTTGACCGGCCACAGCAGGCGGCGGGCCTTGTCCAGGCTGGCGTTGTCCGGCCAGCTGTTGATCGGAGCGAAGCGCTGCTGGCCCGCGCCCGCGCCGCCGCGGCCGTCGCTGATGCGGTAGGTGCCGGCGCTGTGCCAGGCCATGCGGATGATGAGCGGGCCATAGTGCCCGAAGTCGGCCGGCCACCAGTCCTGCGAAGTGGTGAGCACCTCGGCGATGTCCCGCTTGACCGCGGGCAGGTCCAGGGAACCGAAGGCCTTCGCGTAGTTGAAGTCCTCGCCGTAGGGGTTCGCGGAGGTGTTCTTGGAGAGCATCTTCAGGTTCAGCCGGTCCGGCCACCACTGACGATTTCCCCCGCCCTGAGCCGGGTAGGGCGCCTGGCCGTTCACGACAGGGCAGCGGGATGCTTCGTCGGTCTTGGGGTCGACGACTGTTGCTTCGTCATTCTCGGACATGAGAGCCCTTCCGGACGAGCAGGTCAGGGTTGGACAGCAATCACTCGGCCGCGAGCCGTGACGGCTCCACGACCCTCCTGGGAACAGCGCCGGTCCGGAGCACGTCCGTCCACTGGCAACTGCATGCCAGCCTGTTGCGCACAGAGCAAACCGGTCCGCTCCTTCGCAGATGGCACCGGGCAAGGTCATGTGCATCCCTTGCCTAGCCCTGTGCTAACGCATCACTGATCACGGTGACGGCCGGGTACGACCGCACACACAAAAACTAGACCCATGTGCAAATCAAAACAAACTGGACAATTTTCGGTGTTCTTGAGCGGCGCCCGGAGCCTCCTGCTTCCGTCGCTGATATCGACGCCGGGAGGAAATCCGGGGCACGGCATCGGCCCCCTACAGGGACGCGAGCACCCCGCCTCACGGATCAGGCGGTGGGCTCGGGGCGCTCCGGGGCGGGCTGCGCTCTCACCCGCGGGAACGTGTGCGGCGCCGACCGCCTACAGCGGGGCGGTCCACCCCGCCTCGGACCGTATCAGCCGGAACGAAAGGAGGGTGACGACGCCGAGCAGCAGTGCCGCGAGGAGCAGCGGGAGGGCGGTGTACCCGTGCAGGATGGCGAGGGAACCGAGCAGCGCACCGACGAAGATCACCACGGTGGACAGCAGCCGAGCATGGAGGGGAGCTCTCCAACCTCTCCAACGTGTAGATATGAGCGCAGCGATCGGTATTTGCGATTGACGCTGGGACAGTGATGCCGTCGGCGGCCGCCGGTGCGGGGCGGTCCCCGCCGAGACCACGTACAGATGACGCGAAGCGTCCTTGCCGTCGGTGCGGAACACGCACACACTCGGGCGGGCCGTCACCCGAAGCGGACAGAAGCGCCACGGCGCCCTGGCGCCACGCGCTTCGAAGCGTCGGCCCGCTTCCGCTCCGGCCCGGCTGTAGGCACCCTCGATCCGGTGGCCGGGGCGCGCGGAGCCAACTTACTGATCGTTTCAGAATGAGATGAGCTGCAGATCTTGCACTTGTTGATCTTGGTCGGCAAGGTGTTCCGGATGCGTGCTCATCTTGTTCCGGACGACCTGTGGCAACGCGCGTGGCCCCCCTACTGCCGCCAGCTCCTGGGTGTCGCCGTCGTTATCCCGGGCGACTGCGCGTTTCGGATCGTGCCGCCCTTGCAGGTGTCTTGTACGTGCTGCGAACTGGCGTCGCCTGGCGTGACGTTCCCGCTGAGACCGTGGGTTGTTCCGGGGTGACGGCCTGGCGTCGACTGCGGGATTGGACCGAAGCCGGCGTCTGGCCCTGCCTGCACGCCGCTTTGTTGAGCGAAGTGCGTCGTGCGGAACTCCTGGACCTGGACCGACTGCGCGACGGACGGGTCACACATCAGAGCCTTCGAAGGGGGATCATGTCAGCTCTTCACCGGTCGACCGTGCCCGTCCCGGCTCCCAGCACCACTTGATCGCCGACCGTCACGGAACTCCGCTCGCCGTCACGCTCACCGGCGGAAACCGCCACGACGTCACACAACTCCTGCCCCTGCTAGTGTGATGCGCCAGAAATCGCGGGCTTAAGTTTCTTGCTGGTTTTCGGTGGCTGGTGGAGTGACCTTGGTGAGGTAGTCGGCGAGGGATTTGAGGATCTCGTCGGCGGTCTTGGTCCAGGTGAAGGGCCGTGGGTTCTCGTTCCACGAGTTGATCCAGGCCTTGATGTCGTCTTCCAGCGCCTTCACGGAGGTATGGACGCCGCGGCGGATGAGCTCGTCGATGAGCAGGCCGAACCACCGCTCGACCTGGCTCATCCAGGAGGAGCCGGTGGGGGTGAAGTGGACGTGGAAGCGGGGGTGTTTGCCGAGCCAGGTCCTGATCTCGGCGGTGTTGTGGGTGGCGTAGTTGTCACAGACGAGGTGCACGTCGAGCCCGGCGGGCACCGCTTTGTCCATCCGGATCAGGAACTTCTTGAACTCGATCGCCCGGTGGCGGCGGTGCAGTGCCGATATGACAGTGCCGTCGGCAATGTTGAAGGCAGCGAACAGGCTGGTGATGCCGTGCCTCAAATAGTCGTGGGTGCGGCGTTCGGGCATGCCCGGCATCATCGGCAGCACCGGCTGGGACCGGTCCAGCGCCTGGATCTGGCTCTTCTCGTCCACGCAGAGCACGACCGCCTTCTCGGGCGGGTGGTGGTACAGGCCGACAACGTCGACGACCTTGGCGACGAACTGCGGATCGGTGGACAGCTTGAAGGCATCCTGCAGATGGGGCTTGAGGTCGAACCGCTTCCAGATCCGCCCGTCCTCATTTCCTTGTTCAGGGCAACCCTATTGGGTGCCTGTCCGGAAACCTCGTGGCCCCTCACCTCAAGATTCCTTACGTGGTCCCAACGACCGGCAGGGCCACGGCCACGGCCACCAGCCTGAGCTGCCACAAGAGGCTCGCGAAACTTGCCACGTGAGACGCCCTCTTAACCCCTAAATTCTCGTGAGGCGGTCATACGACCGCCGCTTTCCAGGATGGGTGCGGTTCGTTTCGAGTGACGGTCGCGATCAAGCGGTGAGGGCGTAGTTCTGCTGGTTGGGGTAAACACGTTCGTGCTCGCGGGCGGTATGGAAGCGCCAGTAGGGGTCGAGGTCTCCGTTGGAGACGATGGCACGCAGTTGCAGGACGGCTTCGGCTCCGGGCAGGCCCCAGCGGGCGCCGGTGATGTCGAGGCGGTCGGCGATCAAGTGGCGGCAGGCGCCCTCGACCGCGCCGGTGGCTATCGGCCACCCGCTCGCAAGTGCCGTGTCGTAGCGGAGCTGGTCGAGGTGGCCGGTCAGGTAGCGGTGGCAGGCATCGACGGCCTCGCGCCGGGCGGTCGGCAGTCGCTCCCGGGTGGCTTGTGCGGTCATGGCGTGGGCGGTGCGGGCGGCGTGGCCTGCGAGGATCGCGGTCAGATGGTCGGCTGCCCAGGCTTCGGCCTCGGTGGTGCCCGGTTTGTGGAAAGCGTGGGCCGCGGCCCAGACGTACTCGGCGACGTGCACGAAGTCCAGCAGCACGTGCACCGTGACGCCGCGTCGGTCGGTCTCGGCGGTGATCAGGTCGAGCTGGTGACGGGCACCGTCGACCAAGACGACCCACGGCCGCAGATGCCTCGGGTCGCGCGCCTCGGCCTGGTCGAAGGCATCGGCGATGACCTGCTCGGGCGGACGGACCAGGGAGGCGGTGCACCACTTGTTCTCCGCCCTCGGCCCCGGGCGAGCGGGACGTTCGCCGCTGCGCCCGCCGGGCGGGTGGATCACATCGTGCGGACGCCGGGGAGCCGGGCGGGTGTCGAAGACGCAGGCCACGATCGCCATCCGCTTGCGGTTCGGCTTCTCGCCCGGCGAGAGCCGGCCGCGATGACTGGTCGCGGCCTTCGCGGCGGCCCGGCGGGTGGCCTCGCGCAGAGCCTCGGGCCGCATGACCACGCCCTTGCCGTCCACTTGGACCACCAACGGCGTCTCGCGGCTGCACGGAACCGGAATCCTGGTCCGGTTGAAGTCGTCGACGTCGACCGCGGCGGCGACCACCAGCTCTTCCAGCCTGCGCTTGCCGAGCACTTTCCCACAGCGGCGCTCGACCGCATCGTGCGCCTGGTCGAACGAGCCGCGGACGGCCTCGGTGACCCCGAGCCGACGCAGGCCCATCGAATGCCGGCCAGCTGGCAGCGACAGCGCGACGTCGGCGGGATGGACAGTGCCCAGGCCCCGACCCCGGCGGGCGACTCGCGTGACCCGGACCAGTCCGAACACGCTGGCCAGCCAACGCGAGTGTCCTGTCTCCCGCCAGGGCCACACCTGCCCCTCCGGCCCGGTCACGGGCGGCCCGCCGCTGCCACGGACCTCTTCCTCCTCCAGCCTCGCGCGCAGGTCCAGATGGTCCTGCAGCAGCTGCCGCAACAGCTCCCGCCCGGCCACGTCGAGGCGTTCTTCCAGCTCGGCGTGGCTCCACGCGCTCGCATCGCTGCCCGACAAGGTGCACATCAGGGTCTCGAAGGCGCTGACCGAGCGCGCAAAGGGGTCAGCGGTGGCATGAGTGTCGTACGGTTTCATCCCCGGGGCTCTTCCCGTCCTGCTTCGATATGGGTCGCACCTTCGAATGTAGGCGCGGAAGAGCCCTGCTGTTAACGGAAGTTGGGCGAAGCAGCCATCCGGCGACGGGCCGGGGTGAACATCCCCGGGGTGTCCTCGTCCAGCCAGCCCCGCTCCACCAGCCGCTTCAACTTCGACCGCGTGCCCTCGATCTTCCCGGTCTCGGCTGGCAGGCCGATCCTCGGCACGATCTGCTTGGCGCGGACCGGCCCTGGCGCGTCTGCCACCACCTCCAGGATGTCCCGATATACGCGCGGCAGGACCTCCGAACCCATCCCGGGCTGCCAGTTCGGCACCGTCAGCACCCCGATGACCTGCCGCTCGGCCCCCGCATACGCCGACGCGAGCCGCTCACCCGCAGCCGGCCGTCCAGCATCGACGGCCGCCGCCGACTTCTCCGGGGTCATCTCCCCGAGCACTTCGGCGACCGTCTCCCGCGCGATCCGCAACCGCTCCAGGCTCTCCCGGGCAAGCTCCAGCTTCCCGGCCAGCTCCGCGACCTCGGCCACCAACTCCTCCACCCGCACCCGGGCAGCCACCTCGCGCGCTTCCAACTCCTCAAACAGCGAGCCCATCCGCCACCCTCCTCCACCACCACGGTAGAGAGGAGCAGCCCGGAACACAGCCCGTCCGCATCGTCCACGCCCTCCGGTCGGCTTCAAGGCCGACATGCCGACCGTGCAGAGGGGACTGCGCTCCGAAGAGAAGAACTTGAGGTTCGCGCGATGAGTTCCGAAAGGGACGCCGGTATGTACTCACGGGCCCCTTCGGTCCCGACCAAGTGCAATGACTGGAGAGAACGATGTCCGACAACCGCGCGAACGACACGGCCGCGATCACTGCCGTCCTTGAGAGCCTCTACAAGGCATGGGACGCCGGCGACGCCGACGCCTTCGTCGCCGACTACACGCAGGAGGCCACCGCGATCATGCCCGGCTCCTACCGCGCCTCCCGCGAAGAGGTTCGGCAGGGCATGGCGGCGGGGTTCGCCTCCTTCCTGAAGGGCACCACGACGACCAACCGGCAGCTGGGGATCCGGTTCCTGGGGCGCGACGGCGCGATCGTCGTGAGCGAAACCGGCATCCTCTTCCCCGGCGAATCCGAGGTTCCCGCCGACCGGATCGTGTACGCGACCTGGGTGTTGGAGAAGCGCGACGACGCCTGGCTGATCGCCGCCTACCACAACAGCCCTGTCAAGTCCGCTAGCTGATCCAGAGTCAGTCCTGCCCGGGTCCGCCCGCACCTGTCGGGCGGGCCCGCCCGACAGGTGCGGGCGGATCAGCCGTCGACCTTCTGCGCCAAGCCGAAGGCGGCGAACACGTCGGCGTCCTGGAAGACCGAGACACGGCTGACGCCGCCAGCCGTGACCGTGAACACCTGCAGGGTGTGCAGCTCGAACACGCCGGCGTCCCCGCCCCGATAGGCGGCGAAGCCGGCCTGCCCGTTGGCCCGCACCGGCAGCAACCGCCAGGCCTTGCCGGCCTTGGCGAACACCCAGCCCATGAAGCTCGCGTAGTTCTCCCGACCGGTGAACCAGTTGACCATGGGCGGCATCTCCATGAGGACGTCCTCGGTCACCACCTGCAGCAACCCTTGGATGTCCGCCCGGACGAAGGCCGCCATGTACCGGTCCACCCACGACCGTTGCTCTGCGTCGGAAGGCTCAGCGACCTGCTCCTGCAGCACTCCCGCGGCCCGGATCCGGGCGCGAGCCCGCTGCAGCGAGCTGTTCACGGCCGCGACCGAGGTCTCCAGGATGTCCGCTGCCTCCGCCGCCGGGTAGTCGAGCACGTCGCGCAGGATCAGGACGGCGCGCTCTCTCGGTGACAGCAATTGCAGTGCTGCGACGAAGGCCAGCCGCAGGCTGCCCCTGTCGATCGCCGCGGTGGCCGGGGCGCCCAGGCCAAGCAGGCTATCCGGGAGCGGCTGCAACCAGGTTGCCTCCCCGCCGTGGACGAGCGGGCGCAGCGGTTCGCTCTCGGTGACCAGACCCGAGGGCATGGGGCGGCGGCCGAGCCCGTCCAGCGCGGTTAGACACGCATTCGTGGCGATCCGGTACAGCCAGGTCCGCAGGGAGGCACGCGACGAGTCGTAACGGTCCCGCGCGCGCCACGCCCGCAGACACGTCTCCTGCACGAGTTCCTCGGCGTCGTGGACCGAGCCGAGCATCCGGTAGCAGTGCGCCAGCAGCTCCGGCCGGTGCCGCTGCACCAAGGTCTCGAAGTCCCCCGTCGACGTCATCCCCGCGCTGCCGCCCTTCCGGTCTGCTCATCCGCCCCTACGGTAGCCGCCTCACGGGGCCGGTTGCAGCCGTTCCGCGGCGGGCAAGGTGCTCTCGCCGCGTCCTGCGCGGAGCAGGCGGGTACGTGAGGAACCGAGCGCTTCCACGCCGCCCACGAGCACCCGCGCCTCTACCCACCCCGACCAGCAGGATCACGACCTCACCGCTTGATCGCGAGCTTCACTCGAAACGAACCGCACCCTTCCAGGATCGTCCGTTCCCTGGCACCGGGGGATGGCCCGGTGAACAGCGAAGTGGGCAGGTCCAGATGCGGAAGCTGCATCTTTCATACTGGGGCCCGAACGAGCACACTGGCGTGCGACACGTTGGCTGGTCCTGCTCTGGAGTCCCGTTTGTTCGCGTTGAGCGCCGTCGTTACATCGCTTCTGCTGCTGGAAGTCGTGCCATCTGCGCTTGCGGCCCTGACCAGGTTTGGACCCGGCGTGGAGCGCCTGGACAAACTGACCCGGCTCGGCCTCCGGGAGGGGAAGGTGGCTTGGTTGGTGCCCGCCGCCGGTGTCCTGCACACCCTGGCCACCGTGGCCCTGCTGGTTGGCATCTGGCACCCGGCATGGGGGCTCGTCGGCGCGGCGGCCGAGGCAATGTTCTTCGGCTGGGTCCTGACCCGCCAACTGCGCTTCGGCGACCGCGGCAAGGCTCTCTTCGCCTACAGCCTGTTCGCGTCCTGGTCAGTCCTGGTGCTGCTGGTAGCCGCGGTCCGGCTGTGACACTCGTGCCGTTCCACGAGGCATGACCGCGTCGCCGGACTGCTGCTGATCCTCTACGCACAGAAGATCTCCACCATCAGCCAGCTCACCGTCGACGACGTCAATATCACCGGCGAGACCGCCGCGATCACCTTCGGGACCTTGCCGGCCGTCCTCCCCCTGCCGCTGGCCACCCTGGTCCGCAAACTCCTCGTGAACCGACGAGGCAAGGCCAAGATCGGCACCCCGGATGACGGCCCCTGGCTCTTGCCCGGAGGCCAGCCAGGTCGCCCGCTCAGCGACAGCCAGATCGGCCTGTGGTTCCACAAGATCGGCATTCGCCCCCAACAGGCCCGCTCCACTGCCCTGTTCACCCTCGTCACAGAACTCCCCGCCGACGTCAGTGGCCGGACGAGTTCGACGTGACACTTATGGAAGGCCAGTCCAGGACAGTCAGTTCGGGCCATTGCTCTCGCCACCGCGCTGCCTTCGTCTCATAGACCGCCCGAGGGGCAAGCACCGGGTTTGGCCGAACGACGAGGTTGAACACGTCCGACAGGCCGTGCGGTGCATACACGCGCCACTGACCATCCGCCTCCACTCGCACTCCGAGACAGCACGTCGTGGCGGCGAAACTGTCGATCGCCGCCTCGGTGGAGTCATACGGCGGACACGCCACCCCGAACTTTTCCTCGTACCAGAGGTGGACCCGTGCCTCGTTACGGATCTCGACCTCTACAGGCAGGTCGGCGAAAACCTCTCGCCCGGCCTTGATCACCGCGTCTTCGGCTTCCCAGGACAGATCACCGGCGTCGAAGTAGAAGACGTCGTAGTCCTTGATGCCATTGGTCGGCGGGCTGTCCGTGACGACGTTCCACACAGTCTGGAACAGACAGCCGGCCGTCACATACCACCCGGGGAGATCCAACGTCGCAGCCTGCGCCAACACCTCCGTCAACATGCCGTTACGGGACAGAACTGCACGAAGGGACTCGAGTTGCTGATCGAGAGGGAGTCGGCTGATCATCAGCCCTGCCTACCACAGCTCGTGCGCCGGAGGGGCCAGAGCTGCCTCAAGCACCCTCGCATCCGGGAGGTATTCCGGGAGTTCCCATACCCGACTCCACCATTACTGACTTCGGCGTTTCGGGGTCTGGATGTGTGTCGGGTGTAGGTTCGCATTTCGCGTGTCCCTTTCTCGTTGACGATGGCCTTTGTCCGGCCCAAGGGACAGGGCGATGAGACGCACTCTGTTTTGATCGTTTACGTGTCGGGGTGCTGCTCTGCGCTGCCGCCACGCTCTGGAACCCGCTGGGTGGTGGTCTGCCGTGGGGGTCGGAAGCGTCTGCCGCCGGTCGGGCGGAGTGTCTATGCGGCGTCGCGAGTGAAACGCCAGGCTCCGCAGGTGAGGGCGAGTGCGAGGTAGAGGGCGAGGTCGAAGAGGGCGAAGGAGAGGGAGGGGGTGCGTTCCGGGTGGAGGGGGTGTGGGTGGAGCTGGCCGAGGGTGTCCGCGGCGTTGCTCAGCATGAGCTTGCTGGGCAGGGCGGACCAGCCTTCGACGGCTTTGGCTGCGCCGTAGCCGAGATAGACCAGGGCGAATAGCGCGGCGATGGCTCCGGCGGTGTGTCGGATCACGGCCCCGAGGCCGTAGCCCACGACGGTGACGACGAACAGGTAGAGCCCGGCACAGGACACGGCTCGAAGTACGCCTGGAGTGCCCAGGCCGACGTCGAGGTGCTGCTTGGCCAGGACGGCCTGTCCGATGAAGAAGCTGGTGAACGCGGTCAGTTCGCCCAGTAGCAGGGCGAATCCGCCGATGACGAGGGTCTTGGCGGTGTAGGAGAGCGTACGCCGGGGTGTCGCGGTCAGCGTCGAGCGGATCAGTCCGGTGGTGTACTCGCTGCTGATGCCCAGCACGCCGAGGACTCCGAAGGCGAGGACGGCGAAGGCGAAGCCGGAGAGTGAGTCGCCCACCGGGTCGAACTGGGCCCGGTCGGCCGTCGTCATGTGCGGCCAGGCGTTGGCGGTGTGGGCGACGTCCATGAGGCTCAGCGCCAGGCCGAATGCCACGGCGATGAGGGTGGTGATCCAGGTCGAGCGGAGGGAGCGCAGCTTGATGACCTCGCAGGCCATGGCGCCTGTCAGTGCGGTGGGCATCAGTGTCCCGTCCCTTCGGTCCGGTATTCCACGGCTGATTCGGTGAGGTTGAGGTAGGCGTCTTCCAGTGAGGCTCCGGCGGGAATGAAGTCGGTGATCGGGACATCGGCGAGCAGACGTCCTCGTCCGATGACGAGAAGGTGGTCGACAGTGAGTGCCATCTCGCTCATCAGGTGGCTGGAGACCAGGACGGTGCGTCCTTCGCCGGCCAGCGACCGCATGAGGCTCCGGATCCACCTGATGCCCTCCGGGTCCAGGCCGTTGGCGGGTTCGTCGAAGATGAGCACGGGCGGGTCGCCGAGCAGGGCGGCGGCGATGCCCAGGCGCTGCTTCATGCCGAGCGAGTAGGTGCCAATCCTGCGTTGGGCGACGTCGGCGAGGCCGGTGAGGGCGAGTACCTCCTCGATTCGGCTGCGCCGGATGTGGTTGGTGGCCGCGAGCGCGGCGAGATGTGCCCGCGCCGTACGGCCCGGGTGGACGGCCCCGGCGTCAAGGAGCGCGCCGACGCGGCGCAGCGGCTGTTCGGCCTGGCGGTAGGGCACGCCGTCCACCAGGGCGCGGCCGGCGTCCGGGGTGTCCAGGCCGAGGACGGCCCGGATGGTGGTCGACTTCCCCGCACCGTTGGGACCGAGGTAGCCGGTCACGCGGGCGGGCTGGACCTCGAAGGTGAGGTCGTCGACGGCGACCTTACGGCCGAAGCGTTTGGTGAGGTGTTCGCATCGAATCACGTCCATGACGATGCCGGGACGGGCAGGACGCTTCATCTGCCCGCGGGCAGGTCTTTTCGGGCCCGGGTCTGCCGTACGGCATAGGGCTCGCGGACGATGTGGGCATGACCGGCAGGCGCATAGGCTCAGGTCGTGGAACGGAAGACACATGCGGCCCCGGAGTCGTTCCGGCCCTATTGGCCGGAGGCTTTTGTCGTCCTGTCGTTGGCGGTGTGCGGCCTGGCGCCGTGGCATCCGCAGGCGATCTTCTGGGGTGGGTTGCCGCTCGCCTTCGCGCTCTTCTGCGTCACGTCCCTGCGCCCGGCCCGAACCGCGGGAATCGCCCTGGCCGCGGCCCTGGCGATGGCGGTATCCACCGGCCTGCCCAGGTTCGAACACACCGGGGCCGTGGTGCCCTTCGCTCTGCTTTTCGCCGTCGCCTGGGCGGTGGGCTTCGCGGTCGGGCAGCGGCGCCGGTATCTGCACACGCTGGTGCGTCAGGAACGCGACCGCGCCGATCGCGAGGCGGCTGCGGAACGGCTGCGGATCGCCCGCGAGTTGCACGACAGTATCGCCCACTCCATGAGCGTGATCTCCGTCCAGGCATGCTTTGGCCGTCTGGTGCTCGACGACCGTCCCCAGGACGCGCGCAGCGCGCTGGAGGCGATCGAGACCACCGGCCGGGAGACCCTCGTCGAGCTGCGCCGCATGCTCGGCGTGCTGCACGACGACACCCACGACGCGGGCCTGGCCCCCACCCCAAAACTCGCGGACCTGAACCGTCTCACCGAACGGACCCGGCGCCCCGGCCTGCGGATCGACCTCGCCATCACGGGGCACGTCAGGCCCCTGCCCCCAGGGCTGGAGGCAGCCGCGTACCGGATCGTCCAGGAAGCGCTGACCAACGTGGTCAAGCACGCCGACGCGAGCAACGCGCACGTCACCGTCGCGTACGGACCCGGCGAGCTGACCCTCACGGTGACCGACGACGGCAGCATCCGGCCGGCCCCGGGCCGAACCGGGCGCGGGCTGCCCGGGATGCGTGAGCGCCTCGCCCTCTACGGCGGCATCCTGCAGGCGGGGCCGGCCGCGACCGGCGGGTTCCGGGTGCGGGCCAGCATCCCCGTGGACGGGCCGCAGCCCAGTGCTGCGGCGCGGTAGCGGCCGTGACCATCCGGGTCCTGGTCGCCGACGACCAGCAGCTGGTCCGCATCGGCCTGGCCGGAATCGTGGGCACCGCCCCGGACCTCAAGGCGATCGGCAGCGTCGCAACGGGCCGGGACGCCGTCGCAGCCGCCGCAGAACACCGGCCCGACGTCGTCCTGATGGACGTGCGGATGCCCGAGATGGACGGCATCGAAGCCACCCGCCGTATCACCGCCGCCGGCCACGCTCGTGTCCTGGTGCTCACCACCTTCGACCTGGACGAGTACGTCTTCGGTGCACTGCGCGCCGGGGCCAGCGGCTTCCTCCTGAAGGACGCTCCGCACCTCGACCTGTTGTCCGCCGTCCGCACCGTCGCCCAAGGCGAGGCGCTGCTCGCGCCACGCGTCACGAAACGGCTCATCGCGGCGTACGTCAACAGGTCGGCACAGCCATCGCAGGGTCAGGAACGGCCGCGGCTGCCCCAGGCCGTCACCACCCGTGAACGCGAAGTGCTCCTGCTCGTCGCCGAAGGGCTCACCAACGCCGAGATCGCCGAACGGCTGTACATCGGAGCGGGCACGGTGAAGACCCACGTCGCCCGACTGCTGACCAAACTCGATGCCCGCGACCGCGTCCAACTCGTCATCCACGCCTACCGCAGCGGCCTCACTGGCTAGTCCGCCCAGCCCACGACCGCCCCGAAAGGCCAAGCTGGTGAGACACGACGCCGTGGCCCACAAATGAGACAAACCGCAAGTATCCAGGTCGCCACAGCGGAGCGGGACATTCCAATTGAGGGCCCACATCGGGACTGGTGACGCGGTCCGTCCGGGCTGGTACGCCGAAGGCATGCGGTGTCCGGACGGGGGCGGGCTGACCGCCGAGCAGCGCAGGCGCCGCGAAGAGGTACGGATGCGGGCCGCCCGCCTCTTCGAGAAGGACGTGGAAGTCCCGTGCATCGCCTGGGAGTTACGGGTGAGCGAGAAGTCGGTCTGCCAGTGGCGCCGTACCTGGAGGACGGGCGGACGCGATGCGCTGCGTTCCGGAGGTCCCTCCGGCTACGACTGCCGGCTCGGCCCCCACCTGCAGGTCAAGCTCGCGACATGGCTCGACGAGGGGCCGGCCGCGCACGGCTGGGTGGACGACCAGGTGTGGACCGCAGCAAGGGTAGGCACGCTGATCGGGCGGAAGTTCCACATCTCCTACAGCGTCTCCGGGGTTACCCGGCTGCTGCACCGGATGGGCTGCAGCGTGCAGATGCCCGCCCGGCCCGCCACCGAACGCGACGAGGATGCGATCACTGCCTGGCGGGAGGCGACCTGGCAGGAGGTAAAACCCTCCGGGCGGCGACCGGCGCGTTCGTCTGCTTCGAGGACGAAGCGGGCGTGACCGGCCGTCCGCCCAAGGGCCGCACCTGGGGCCGACGCGGCATCACCCCGAGAGTCAAGGTCTCCGGCTCAGTCAGGGACGGCTCTCGGTGGCCGGGCTGCTGTGCTTTCGGCCGGGCCAGCCCGCCCGTTTGTGCTATCGGCTGCGTCGGCATACCGGCCGCAAGGGCGAGCGTCGCTCACTGGGCGAGCCGGACTACGTCCGCCTGCTGGATGGCGCCCACCAACTGCTGAAGACCCTGCTGATCGTGGTGTGGGACCGGCTGAGCACCCACATCTCCAAGACGATGAAGGCACTCGTTGCGGAGCGGGACTGGCTGACAGTGCTCCTGCTGCCCGGGTATGCGCCCGACCTCAACCCGGTGGAGGACCTGTGGGCGCACATCAAGCGGAGCCTGGCCAACCTGGCTGCCCGCACCCTGGACGAGTTGGAGGCTGTGCTCCGCAGGCGGCTGAAGGCGCTGCAGTACCGGCATGGCGTCCTCGGCGGATTCCTCGCTGGGACGGGGCTCGCTCTCGATAGACCGGACGGACCCCAATACGCCGAAGTCAGTAAATCCCTGTCGGCACCACGCGGATGCCGTACAGTAGAGACACCGACGCGGGGTGGAGCAGCTCGGTAGCTCGCTGGGCTCATAACCCAGAGGTCGCGTGGTTCAAATCCCGCCCCCGCTACGACCATCCGGCCCCTCCGCGTTCCTGCGGAGGGGCCGGAGCCGTTCAGTAGCAGTTGCCGGGGCGCGCACCGCCACATTCGCCTCCGACGCCCGTCCTCACTGGTCGGTGAGGAGGCCGTGCCTGTACGACACGTTCCCGGCGAGCGGGCGCACCAGGTGCCGCATCGCAGGCTTCGCCGGGTACCGGAGCCGGCGCCGCACGCGCGGCGCCACACGATTTCGGGCCGACCAACTGCCCGGGCTCCGCCGGGGGTTACGTGGCCTGCGGCCATCCGCGCAGTTGGGTGGCGATCCTCGCAGTCGTACAGGCGGGATCCCTTAGGAGGTCCCGTAGGGCGACGGCGTCCTCCCGGGCGGGCTTGACCGGGATCCCTGCGGCCTCCAGGTACATGACGCCCGTCGCCGCGGCCACCGCCATGTTGGAGCGCTCCAGCCATCGGCAGCGGCCGAGGATGTGCACCAGGGCAGCGGCCCGGGCGTAGGGGCCGGCGTAGACGGGCTGGTCCAGCAATTCGGCCCGGTGAGCGGCGACCGCGGCCACCGGCACTCCGTAGTCGTCAGGGGCTGGATCCCCGGCTCCCGCGATCTCCGCGACCTGCAGGATCCAGGGAACGTCGATGCACAGGTCCATTACGCGGCGTGCGCTCCGGGGGCGTGGTGGTCGATGTCTTCGGCTTCGTCGAAGACATCCTGGTGCTCGGCGAGGAATCGCTCCGCAGCGGTCAGGCCCCGCTGCCGCAACCCTTCCGTGTCTTCCTGCACCAGGACAGCAATGTAGTCGCCGAGGCTCAGACCACGGTCCCTGGCCCGGGCTTCCGCCAGTTGCTTGATCTCGCGGTCGACGCGCGCACCCAGCTGTGTCTTCGCCATATCCCCGACGATAACAGCTGTTACCACCAGGAGGGGGCGTCCTGGAGGAGTTTCACCGCCTCAATCCCGCCGGCAGGCGCGTGCGCCACGGGTCGCAAGGGTGCGGGGGTGGTCGGCCCCTGCGCCCAGCACCTGGGGGGACTCCGCAGCCAGTAGCCGTGCACACGCCTCTGCCGCCCCCCGCCGCGGTGAGCCGCTCGGCGGACACTTGGCAAGGGCCCGCTCCAGGATGTCCCTCAGCCGCTCCGGTATGCGGTCCAGGTCTGGCTCGCTCGAGACAACGCGGTACGCGACGGCCTCCGGAGCGCCGCCGCCGAACAGGAGGCGGCCGGTTGCGGCGTACGCCAGGAGCGCTCCCCACGTGAACAGGTCGCTCTCGGGTCGCGCCACGCCGCCGCGATGCTACTCGGGGCTGAGCCAGCCCGGCGCGCCGGTCAGTATGCCGGTCCGGGTCACGCCGATGCCGTCGGTGACGTGCGCGATGCCGAAGTCCAGGACGCGAGGCCCGGCCGGGGTCAGCAGCACGTTGTGCGGCTTCACGTCACGGTGCACCACCCCGGCCGCATGAATCGCCGCGAGGGCCTGGCGGTGCCGGTGGCGAAGGCATACAACGCGCCGCCCGCGAGCGGCCCGTGGGCAGCCAGGTGCTGGGCCAGGGTCGGCCCCGGCACGTAAGGGATCGCCAGCCGGGGAGCGTCAGCGTCGGGGTCGGCTCCCAGGAGCGGCAGCAGGCACGGGCCCTGCACCCGGGCCGAGATCCGCACCTCCCGGCGGAACCCGGCGCGGAACTCCGTCACAGCAACCACCGTTGCGGTACTGACCCCTCCTTGAATGAACCATTCAACGTACTTAACATATCCAGGTGGCTTCATCCATCGTTCTCAGATGTACGGCCGCCCTGTTGCTGGCCGTCGGACTCACGGCTCCGGCGGTACCGGCCGCGGCCGAACCGCGTCAGCCCGCTCCCCAGGTGTGGCCGACCCCGCAGAGCACGCACACAGGACAGGGCACGCTCCCCGTCCCCGACCAGCTCGTCGAGGTCGTCGGCCCCGGCACCGACCCGTCGGCCCGGAAGGTCGTCGAGACGGCGCTCAAGGCCGCCGGCGCCGAGCGGATCACCGTGGTCGACGCCGGTGACCGCCTGCCCGCCGCCGCTCTGACCGTCTACGTCGGCGGTCCGGGCGAGAACAGCGCCACGGCCGGGGCACTGAAGCGGCTCAGGGCCGGCTCCCCCGCCGGTCTCGCCTCCGGCGGCTACGTCCTCGCCTCCGGCCGCAGCCAGGGCCGGGCCGTCCTCGCCCTCTCCGGTGTCGACACCACCGGCACCTTCTACGCGGCCCAGACCCTGCGCCAACTCCTCGACGGCAGGCACGCGTTGCCGGTCACCACCATCCGGGACTGGCCGAGCGCCGCCCTGCGCGGGGTCATCGAGGGCTTCTACGGCGTCCCCTGGACGCACACCGAGCGGCTCAATCAGCTCGACTTCTACGGCCGCACGAAGCAGAACGTGTACGTCTACTCCCCCAAGGACGACGACTACCTGCGGGCCCGCTGGCGGGACGAGTACCCGCCGGCCGCACTGGCGCAGTTGAAGGAACTGGTCGACCGGGCCGGTGCGAACCACGTCCGGTTCACCTACGCGCTCTCCCCCGGTCTGTCGGTCTGCTACTCCTCCGACGCCGACGTCAGGGCGCTGACCGCGAAGTTCGACTCGCTCTACGCGATCGGCGTGCGCTCCTTCGCGATCCCGCTGGACGACATCAGCTACACGAGGTGGAACTGTGCCGAGGACGAGCAGGAGTTCGGGACGGGCGGCGGTGCGGCCGGTGCCGCGCAGGCGCATCTGCTGAACACCGTCTGGAAGGCGTTCTCCGCCGGCCACACCGGGCTCCAGCCTCTGGAGATGGTCCCCACCGAGTACTCCGACCTCGCGGACTCCCCGTACAAGAGGGCCCTGGGGGAACAGCTCGACCCATCCGTGGTCGTGGAGTGGACCGGCGTCGGCGTCATCGCGCCCACCATCACCACCGACCAGGTGAAGCAGGCCCGAGAGGTCTACGGCCACCCGGTCCTGATCTGGGACAACTATCCGGTCAACGACTACGTGACCAGCCGGCTCCTGCTCGGGCCCTACACGGGCAGGGAGACAGGCGTCGCCACGGAGGCGACCGGCGTGACCGCCAACCCCATGGTCCAGGGCGAGGCCAGCAGGCTGGCCCTGTTCACCTCGGCCGACTACCTGTGGAACCCGTCCGCCTACGACGCGCGCCAGGCCTTCCTCGCGTCCGTCCGCGACCTCGGCGGGCCGCGGGCCGCCAAGTGGCTCCAGATCTTCGTCGAGAACAACTTCTCCTCCCAGCTCGACGCGACCGAGTCCCCGACGCTCACCAGGCTGATCGCCGCCTTCCGCAAGGCGTACGAGCAGGACAGTGGTCTCGGCCGGGCCGCGGCCACGCTCAAGGGGTACTTCGCCGACATGGCCGCCACACCCGCCCGGTTGCGGGCCCGCCTCGACAACGCCGAGTTCCTGGACGAGACGTCAGCCTGGCTGGACAAGCTCGGCGGCTACGGCAGCGCGGGCAGGACGGCCGTGGAACTGCTGTTGGCGAACAAGGCGGGGGACACGGACGCGGTGTCGAAGTACTGGACCCGACTGCGGGCGGAACGCAAGGAGTTGGACGCCGTCCCGCAGCAGGTCTCGCCGGGCGTGATGGACCAGTTCCTCTACACGACGATGCTGGAGACCGCGCCCGACCCGGGAGTCGACGTCTCCTTCTCCCCGTCGTCGCTGTCGCTGGAGCCCGGCGCCTCGCGGACCGTGACTCTCGAACTCTCCGGCAAACGGTCCACCGAGGAGAAGACCGTCGGCTGGAAGCTCGACGTGCCCGACGGCGTCACCGCGTCTCCCGCCGAAGGGACCGTGACCGTCCCGGCCGGGGGCGGCGCTTCGGCGACGGTCACCCTGACCGGCGATACGGAGGGCGGGCACGCGGTGGTCGCCGAAGGCACCGGCGTCCTCTCCCGGGCGCTCCCCGTCCAGGTCACGGACGGCTCGGGGCACTTCCGTGCCCTGACCGCCGACTTCAGCGGCGCGTCGGTGAGTTCGATCGATCTCGCCACCGGGACCACGACGGACATCGCGGTCGGGAACAACCCCGGCGAGGTCGTGGTGAGCGCCGACGGCCGGACCGCGTACGCGGCCGACCAGGGCTCCGACACGGTCAGCGTGATCGACGTGGCGAAGGGCACGGTCGACGCCACGGTCGCCGTCGGCAAGGTCCCCGCCGGCCTCGCGCTCACCCCGGACGGCAAGACGCTCTGGGTGGCCGACTACGCCGACGGCGCGGTGCAGCCGATCGACACGGGCACCCTGAGGACGGGCCTGCCGATCCCCGTCGGCTCCGGCCCGGAGAACATGACGGTCACCCCCGACGGCCGGACCCTCTACGTGGCGAACATCCACGACAACACGGTCACCCCCGTCGACCTGACAACGCAGAAAGCAGGCACGGCGATCCCCGTGGGCCCGAGCCCCTTCAACGTGGTCGCCGCACCCGACGGCAGAACGGTGTACGTCTCCGACTCCGGCGGCTCGACGGTCACCCCGATCGACACCGCGACGAACGAGACCGAACCGACCATCCTGGTCTCCGGCCAGGCCTACGGCCTCGCCCTCTCGCCGGACGGCCGCACGCTCTGGGTCAGTCCGAGCAACGGTGACTACGTCACTCCGGTGGACACGGTGACCGGCGTCCCAGGCACCAGGATCACGGTAGGCGCGTCGGCCTTCGACGTGGCCCTGGACTGGAACGGCACCACGGCCTACGTCACCACAGCAGACGGAAACGGACTGGTGCCGGTCGACACAGCGACCGGCACCGCAGGTTCACCGCTGACGACAGGCGCATATCCACTGGCCGTTGCGCTGACTCCGGTGCCCGTGGGGTGACGACCGGGTGACCCGCCCAGGGGCGCGGGGAACTGCGCGTCCAGCCGTCACCGGCCCGCAGCTTCCCCGCGCAACCCCTAACTGGCGGTACGCCGGATCCGCCCCGCGTACTTCTTCTCCAGCTCCAGATTCCGCTCGAAGCCACCGGGCACGTTCGCCGACACGTAGACCGGCGGCACCTCCCCCGCGGCGAGCAACAACCCCGAAGCCTCGGCGACAGCCATCTGCACCAATGCCACCCCGGTCAACGTGGACAGTGCGGACACCGCACCGCCGCCCGGCAGCGCGAGCAACGCGTCCCCCACGGGCGCCGCGTTGTCCAACACCACGTCGGCCAGGTCAACCAGTTTCTTCCCGCTCGCATGCCCCGCAGGAACGGCGCGGGTGTGGGTGAGCGACGTGATCGCCAGGATCTTGTGCCCCTGCTCCTTCACATGGAGCGCCATCTCCACGATGACGCTGTTCACCCCGGAGTTGGAGATGATCACGAAGAGATCCTCGGCATGCGGCGCGGCCAGGTCGTAAAGCCGCGCGGCGATGCCCGGCTCACGCTCCAGCAGCGGATCGTCCAGCACTCTGGGATCGTGGCCGCCGAAGAGAACGAGGTCGGCCATCTGGAGCCGGTTCGTCGGCACCAGTCCACCCGCGCGGCCGGATACTTCGAGAACCATTGCCTGGGAGTGCCCGGTACCGAACGCCTGGACCACACCGTCGCCGCGGACACAGTCGACGATCAGCTCGGCGGCTCGGCGCACATCGTCGCGCGCGGACTCGGTGACGTGACGGAGGACGGCCAGGCTCTGCTCGGCGAAGCCCTGGGCGCTGACTGGGTCGACGGACACGCTTCACTCCTTCTGATGGATTGAACCACCATATAACCATCACTGAGTGAATCGATAAACCATATGACGGTCCTGGTATTCATTCAAGGCGCAGAAGGGTGACTGGTACCTTCTCTGCATGCCTGCGACGGACGTCACCACACTGATCCGCACCGAGCTGCCCCGGCTGGCCGGTTCCCTGCGGAAGGTCGGCGAGCTGATCCTGGAGGATCCGGCCGCCGCCACCCACTGCTCAGCCGCTGAGCTGGGCCGCCGTACCGGTACGTCCCAGGCCACGGTGACGCGGTTCTGCCGGGCCATCGGACTCGACTCCTACCAGCACCTGCTGATCGAACTGGCCCAGGAGCGCGGGCGCAGCGAGGTCTCCGACTGGGGCAGCGCCGAGATCGGCCCGGACATCTCCCCGGACGACGACCTGGAGCGGGTCGTGCAGGTCGTCGGCACCGCCGACCTGCGCGCGGTGCAACAGACCATCGACCGGATCGACCTGGACGCCATGGAGCGCGCCGCCCAGGCGATGGCCCGGGCCCGCCGGATCGACGTGTACGGCGTCGGCGGCAGCGGCGCGGTGGCCCAGGAGACCGAGATCCGGCTGTTCCGGATCGGCTGCTCGGTGCGCGGCTGGTCCGAGGTGCACGGCGCCGCCACCTCCGCCGCCCTGCTCACCCCGGCCGACCTGGCCATCGGCATCTCGCACTCAGGAGCCACCCAGGAGACCATCGAGCCGCTGGAGCTGGCCAGGGAACGCGGTGCGACCACCGTGGCGATCACCTCCGACCCGCGCTCGCCGCTTGCCCGCGCCGCCGACATCCGGCTCATCTCGGCCTCCCCCACGGAGACCGGATTCCCCGGGCGCACCGGCAGCATCGGCGGCAGGCACTCCGTGCTGGTCCTCATCGACTGCCTCTACGTGCGGGTCGCGCAGCTCACCTACCAGCGCTCCAGCGCCTCCCTGGCGCTGACCGACCACATCACCCCGCAGCACGCGCGCAAGAGCCGCCGGGGCCGGTGACCGCAGGCGATCAAGGCTTGGCATGCATGGATGAACCACCCGAGATACTCGAAGGTGGTTGTTTGAATCATCCGGCCGGTGCAGGATGGGGCTCTTCCACTCACTAGGAGACCCATGCGCGTCACCTCCGTCGAGTCGACCGAGCTGTTCGTCGGCAGCCCCGAGGCCCCGCACCAGGTGGTGGCCGCCGAGGTCGAGCACATACCGGGCCGCACGGTCCGGCTGACCGTCGAAGGGGCCGTGAGCGGTGTCGGGGAGACGGTCGTGACCGTCGGCGAGGACGGCACCGTACGCGCCGAGATCCCCGTGACGGGCGAGAGCGGCCCGATGGCGGTCATCGCCACCGACGGGGACGAAGTATCGCGTCTCAGCGGCGAGTTCACTGTCGCCGAGCCGGGCTGGACCATGTTCATGGTCAGTCACTTCCACTACGACCCCGTCTGGTGGAACACCCAGGCCGCCTACACCGAGACCTGGGACGTCGCCGACGACACGGCCGTCACCGGACTGGCCGCCCGCACCTTCGACTCGCGCGGCCAGTCCGGGATGAGCCTGGTGCGCGCCCACTGCGACCTCGCGCGGCGCGATCCGGCGTACACCTTCGTCCTGGCGGAGGTCGACTACCTCAAGCCGTACTGGGACGCCTTCCCGGAGGAGCGCGCCTTCCTGCGCCAGCTGATCCGCAGCGGCCGGGTCGAGATCATGGGCGGCACCTACAACGAGCCGAACACCAACCTCACCGGCGCCGAGGCCACCGTACGCAACGCCCTGTACGGCGACGGATACCAGCGGGCGATCCTCGGGGCGTCCCCGGAGACGGCCTGGCAGCTCGACGCCTTCGGGCACGACCCGCAGTTCCCCGGGCTGATGGCGGACGCCGGGGTCAGCTCCAGCTCGTGGGCGCGCGGGCCCTTCCACCAGTGGGGGCCGACGCTGTCCGTGTTCGGTGAGGAGCCGCGGGATCCGAAGCGGATGCAGTTCCCGGCGGAGTTCGACTGGATCGCCCCCTCGGGGCGCGGGATCCTCACCGCGTACATGGTCAACCACTACGGCGCGGGCTGGCGGATCGACAACGCGCCGACGCTGCCGGAGGCGGAGGCGGAGGCCCTCAAGCTGTTCACGGGGCTCAAGCAGGTCGCTCTCACCCGCAACGTGCTGCTGCCGGTCGGCGGGGACTACGCGCCGCCGTGCCGCTGGGTCATGGCCATCCACCGCGACTGGAACGCCCGTTACGTCTGGCCGCGCTTCGTCAGCGGCATCCCCCGCGACTTCTTCGCCGCCGTGCGTGCCGAGTTGGCGGCCGAGGGACGCAAGGCCGCGCCGCAGACCCGGGACATGAACCCGGTCTACACCGGCAAGGACGTCTCCTACATCGACACCAAGCAGGCCCAGCGGTACGGCGAGACGCTCCTCGCCGACGCCGAGGCCTGGGCGACCCTCGCCTCCCTGGTCACCGGGCACGCCTACCCGGACGCGGCCCTCGACAAGGCCTGGCGGCAGCTGGTCTACGGCGCTCACCACGACGCCATCACCGGCTCCGAGTCCGACCAGGTCTACATCGACCTGCTCACCGGCTGGCGGGAGCTGGCCGACCTCGCCGAGGCCGTGCACGCCGACGCCACGAAGGCGCTCGCCGACAGCGTGGCGCCCGGCACCGGACCGGACCTCGTCGTCTTCAACTCCGCCACCTGGCAGCGCCGGGACGTACTCACCGTCGACGACCCGGGCCTCGTCCCCGTCGGCGACGACTCCCGGCCGCTGCCGGCCGTACGCGAGAAGGACGGCAGACTCAGGGTCGTCGTACCCGAGGTCCCGGGCGTCGGCCTGAAGACCCTGCCGCTGCACACGGGCCGCGTCCCCGGATGGATCCCCGGCGAGGGCACGACCATCCGCAACGAGTTCTACGAGGTGACGGTCGACCCGGCCCGCGGCGGCGCCGTCAGCAGCCTCAGGGCGCTGGCCGAGGGCGGCCGCGAACTGCTGCGCCCCGGCGACATCGGCAACGAACTCGTCGTCCAGGAGGAATACCCCCGCCACCCGCGCTTCGGCGAGGGCCCCTGGCACCTCACCCCGACCGGCACGACCGCCGCTCGCAGCGGTGACGTCACCGCCGACATCGATGTCGAGCACTCCCCCGCCGGCTCCCGTATCACCGTCCGGGCCGACCTCGGCCTCTTCGCGTACACACAGCGGCTGACACTGTGGACGGGCGTCGACCGGCTCGACGTCACCACCACGATCGACAGCTACGACGGCGCGGACCGCCTCATCCGGGTGCGCTGGCCCTCGGACGTGCGGGGCGGACTGCCCGTGCACGAGGTCGCGGACGCGGTGATCGGGCGCGGGTTCGGTTTCGTGGAGGTGGACAGCGAGCGTTTCCCGTGGACGCTGGACAACCCCGCCAACACCTGGTTCGGCCTCGGGTCCACGGCCCGGATCGCGGTCCACGACGACACCGGGACGCTGCTGGGCCACCGGTCCGTCGGGGTCGCGGAGCTGGTGTACGCCGACTGGGACGAGGCCGGTGAGCTGGGCGCCCCGCTCGCGGCGGCCCTGGTCCGCACCGGGGTCACCGCCACCTCGACCATCGCGGGCGGCCCCCGCTATGGCGACCTGGAGGTCGACTCCAACCTGCCCGACCTTCGGATCGCCGTGGGCGGACCGGAACGCAACGCGCTGGTCGCCGAGGCGCTCGCCATGGACCCGGCGGCCGGCCGCGAGCTGCGCCGACAGCTCGCCGAGCGGGGCACGGCCTCCGTCTGGGTCGCGCCCCGCGCCTCCCTGCGCGAGGAGTGGGTGCCCGGCGCGGACCTCCGGGACCTGGAGCGGCTGCCGCTGCTCGTGATCGCGGGCCCGGACGCCGCGGGCGACGCCAAGGCAGTTGACACACTCGTCGCCGACCTCGCCGACTTCACCGTGTCGGCCACCGCGGCGGGCGGCGGTGAGGCACTGCCGCCCGGTGACGCCTGGGACGGGCGCGGATTCGCCGTTCTGAACCGGGGCACACCCGGCTGCGTGGTGACCGCCTCCGGCGACCTCTACATGTCCCTGATGCGGTCCTGCACCGGCTGGCCCTCCGGCATCTGGGTCGACCCGCCCCGGCGCACCGCGCCCGACGGCTCGGCGTTCCAGCTCCAGCGCTGGTCACACACCTTCGAGTACGCGGTCGTCGCGGGCGAGGGCGACTGGCGGGCGCTGGAGCTGCCCGCCCGCGGGCACGCGTACAACCATCCGCTGACGGGACGCGTTCGGGGCGAGAGCGGGAGTCCCTCGCTGCCCCGCACGGCCTGCCTGCTGTCCGTGGAGCCCGCCCGCGAGGTCATCCTCGACGCGCTGAAGCCGGTGGGCTCGCCGCTGGCCCGGGGCGGTACGGGCCCGGTGGATCCGGGGCGCGGGGTCGTGGTGCGGGTGCACGAGGCGAACGGACAGCCGGTGCGGGCGCGAGTGCGCGGGCCCGTCGGGTGGGCCGGCGGCGCGCGAGCGGACGTACTGGAGAGGGCGGGAGATCCGCTGGCTCCGGAGGGCGAGGGCTCGCTGGCGGTGGACCTCGGCGGCTTCGAGGTGGCCACGGTGCTGGCGACGCCGGTCACCGCCGCCGGGTGCTCGGGTCCCGGTGTCGCGGCGCACGAGCCCGGCCAGCCGGTCAGCACCCGGTACTGGCTGCACAACTCGGGTCCGGCGCCGCGCGGCAACATGCCGGTCGCGCTGTACGTGTCGCCCACGTCCCTGACCGCGGCCGGTCCCGTCACGGCGACGGTCCGGGTGAGCTCCGAGCTCACGGACGCGCCGGTGTCCGGCACGGTGTCCTTCGAGGTGCCGGACGGCTGGACGGCGGAGCCCGCGTCGTTGCCGTACGCGCTGGGCCCCGGCGGGTTCACGCTGGCCGAGGTCACGGTGACGCCGGCGCCGGACGCCGGGCCCGGCCGCCACTGGCTCGCCGCGCGGCTGTCGTACGGCGGTCAGACGTACGAGGACGTGGTGGGCCTGGACGTGCCCGGCGGGCCGCCCGCGGGCTCCGGCCTGGTGTGCGCGCTGGGCACCGAGCGGATCACCGTACGACGGGGGGAACGGGCCCGCGCCCCGGTCGCCCTGCGCAACACCACCCGGGGCCCGGTCACCGGCCAGCTCTGGGCCGTCTCCCCGTGGGGCACCTGGCCTGGGGTCGTTCCGGGCCTCCAGGGCTTCACGGTGCCCCCCGGGGGAACAGGTGGAGGCCGTGATCGAGGTGGACGGCTCGGCCGTACCGCCCGGCTCGTACTGGCTGCTGGCGAAAGCCGCGTGGCACGGCTGCGTGGCGTACACGGAGGCCGTGGTGCTGAAGGTGACGGATGCGTGAGGAGGTGATCCCGGGAGAGGAGGTGATTCCGGGAGAGGAGGTGATTCCGGGAGAGGAGGTGGGCCCCGGCGGAGCACGGCACCGTCACGCCCGCGCCCGTCCCCCGGCCACTGGCTCCCATGCCGCGTTCATCGGTCCCGACGCCGTCCCCAGAGCCCGGGTGGACGCCCTGCTCGCCGCCGTTCCCGCTCGTGACCCCGGGGCCTCTCGGCCCGAGTCGCTCGCGCGGGCGGAGCGGCAGCGGCGGCGCTGGGCGACACAAGTGGTCGTCGCCGACGAACTCGCGCGGCGGGAGTGCGCCGCGCGAGGGCTGGACGTGCCGCCCGAAGCGTCCGCGGAGCGGCTGCTCGCCGTCGCCGGGAGCGATGTCGCCGACCTGGGGAGCGTCGTCGCCGCGGCGCTGGCCCACTCGGCGGCCGCGCGGGTCCTGCTGGACGCCCTGGAGGCCGGGCAGGTGGTACCCGAGGCCGACGTGCGGGACTACTACGGGCGCAACCGGGACCGCTTCCTCACCCCGGACGCGCTCAGACGCGGGGTCGACCCCTTCGGGGTGACCGCGCCCGACGACATCCTCCCCTACGAGATCATCCGCGAGGACGTGGTGCGAGAGCTGCGCCGCGCGGCGGGCCGGCGGGCCTTCTTCGGCTGGCTCGACCTGGCCCGTGGCTCGGTCGTGTACGCGCACGGTCACGAACACCCGGGCGATCCCCGCCATGTGGATCACGAACACCGTCACTGACGCACCTCCGACAGCTGTACGGAATCCAAACGCAACACGGCCAGGCATTGACCTCCGATGACTTCTGGTCCACATTTTCATCAATCGGAATCCAAGTTGGTGATTTGAACCAGCTACATTTCCTGACTCGCCCGGTCGCAGGAGGGCCCATCACATGCGCGCAAGAAGACTGACCCGCACCTTGACCTGTATCGCCGCGCTGACGCTGGCAACCGCCGGCTGCGGTCTGTCCGGTGGCGGCTCCGGCGACGGGGACGCCACCGCGGGCGGTTGCAAGGTCGACAAGGGCAACGTCGGCTCGGGGAAGCTGACCGGGGACGTCAAGGGCACGATCACCTTCCAGACCACGAACCTGAAGAAAGACTTCGGCGGCTTCTTCAACGGAGTGATCGCGGACTTCCAGAAGGCCCACCCCGGCACCAAGGTCAAGTGGATCGACGACCCCGGCGACAACACCTTCACCAGCCGGACCGTCGCCGACGCCCAGGCCTGCACGATGGCCGACGTCATCAACGTGAACGCACCGACGGCGACGGCCCTCACCAAAGCCGGCTACCTGCTCGACATCGGCACCAAGGACCCGGCCGCGTCCAAGCCCTTCGTCCCGTCCTTCTGGAAGACCGCCACCTTCGCGGACGCCTCGGGCAGGTCGATCCACACCACGCTGCCCTGGTACACCGGCGGTGTCCTGCTGACGTACAACAAGGACCTGCTGGAGAGGGCCGGCGTCGACCCGGCCAAGGCGCCGACGACCGTCTTCGGGCTCTTCGCCGACTACGAGAAGATCGCCAAGGCCTCCGACGGCAAGTACTTCGCGACGATGGCCAACCCGGTCTGGCGCATCCCCGCCGACTTCGACCAGATGGGCATCAAGGTCCTCTCCAGCGACGGCAAGTCCGCCGTCTTCGCCGACGACCCGCGCACCACCCAGTGGGTGGAGTGGATGGCGAAGCTGTACAAGGAGGGCGCGATGCCGAAGGACTCGCTGTCCTCCAGCAACGACCCGTCCACCCTCTACAGCCAGGGCAAGGTGGCCTACGGTTCGACGAACCCGAGCTTCGTGCGGTTCGTGAAGCAGAACAGCCCGTCGGTCTATGCCAAGACGGCCGTCGGCCAGCAGCCCTACGACGCCCTCGGCGTCGCCTCCGCCGGCGCCCCGCAGTACATCTCGGTCGCCGCGACCAGCAAGCACGCCCCGGTGGCCCTCGCGTTCGCGGAGTTCCTCACCAACGCCGAGAACCAGACGGCCTGGTGCAAGGACCCCGACGTGGTCATCTTCCCGACCACCACGAAGTCGCTGGACGACCCGTTCTTCCAGAACGTCACCGGCACCGACCCGTTCTCCCAGGCCCGCAAGCTGGTCGCCGACCAGCTCAAGACGGCCTCCACCAACCAGACCAACCTCTCCCCGGCCGTGCAGAACGCCATCGTGGCCCAGGTGCAGCTGGCCATGCAGGGCAAGAAGAGCGCGGCGGACGCCGTCAAGGACGCCCAGGAGAAGTCGAACGAGCTGCTGAAGCAGGGCAGCTGACAGTGACGGCACAGATCATGAAGCCGGTGTCCGGCGCGGAGGCCAGGACCTCCGCGCCGGGCCCGGCCCCGTCCCGCCTCCGCCGACTCGCCAAGGCAGCTTTGCCCGGTCCCGCCCCCGGGGCCAACGGGGCGGCCATGTACCGCCGTTGGTGGCTGCCGTGGCTGTGGACCGCCCCCGCGATCGTGTGCGCGGTGGTCTTCGGGGTGTTCCCGTTCCTCAACACGGTCCTGCTGTCGTTCACCGACGCCAAGCCGCTGGGCGGCGCGGCGGGTTTCGTCGGACTCGACAACTACACGCGGATGCTCCAGGACGACGACTTCTGGCTCGCCACCCGCAACAGCATCCTGTACGCGGTGATCGTCGTCCCGCTGATGGTGCTGCTGCCGCTGGTGCTGGCCGTCCTGGTGGAGAAGAACCTCCCCGGCATCGGCTTCTTCCGATCGGCGTTCTACACACCGGTGCTGGCCTCCAGCGTGGTCGTCGGCCTGAGCTGGCAGTGGCTGCTCGCGGACGACGGGCTGGTCAACACCTGGCTGGAGAAAGCCCACTTGATCAAGTCGGCGATCCCCTTTCTCTCCGACTCCTGGCTGATCCTGCTGTCCGCGATGGGCCTGACCCTGTGGAAGGGCCTCGGCTGGTACATGGTCTTCTACCTGGCCGCCCTCGGGAACGTACCCAAGGAACTGCACGAGGCCGCGCAGATGGACGGCGCCGGCACGGTGCGCCGCTTCTGGCACATCACGATCCCCGGCGTCCGGCAGGCCATGATGCTCGTCGGCACGCTCGCCGGCATCGGCTCCCTGCGGGTGTTCACCGAGATCTACATGCTCGGCAGCTCCACCGGCGGCCCCGGCGGCGCCGACCGCACCCTGCCGTTCTACATCCGGGACGTCGGCCTGGACCCGATCACCGGTAACGCGGGTTACGGCTCGGCCGTCAGCGTGGCCCTGTTCGCGCTGACGCTGGGGCTGACCCTGCTGGCGCAGCGTCTGACCAAGGAGGACGAGTCATGACGACGAGTGTCGTCGAGACCAAGGGCCGTCGCCTGATGCCGCGTTGGCGTGACTACGGCCGCCCGCGCGAGCTGGTCGTCCGCTATCTGCTGCTCCTCCTGGTGCTCGGCCTGACCGTGGGCCCGCTGCTGTGGCAGCTGCTGGCCTCCCTGAAGGGCACGAGCGAGGACGTCTTCGGCGCGGACGCCACCCTGCTGCCGCACCACCCGACGCTGCGCGCCTACCGGACGGTCTTCGACCAGGTGCCGGTGTGGTCCTACATCAAGAACAGCCTGATCGTGGTCGCCCTGTCGATCACCAGCCAGCTGGTCTTCTCCACGACGGCCGGCTACATGCTCTCCAAGCCCTCCTGGAAGGGCCGCAAGGCGGTCTGGGTGGTGCTGGTCGCCTCGATGATGTTCCCCTTCGAGTCGATCATGGTCTCGCTGTTCATCAGCATCCGCGACCTGGGCCTGGTCGACAACCTGGCCGGCGTGTGGCTGCCCGGCTTCGTCGGCGCCATCAACGTCCTGCTGATGCGCGGCGCGTTCCTCGCGGTCCCACGCGAGATCGAGGACTCGGCGATGCTGGACGGCGCGAACGAGTGGCAGCGCTTCAAGTACCTGTATCTGCCGTCCGCGTGGGGCGCGATCATGGTGGTCGTCATCAACACGTTCATCAGCGCCTGGGACGACTTCCTGTGGCCGCTGATCGTGCTGCGCTCCGAGAGCAACATGACGCTCACGCTGGGGCTTTCACGCCTGCAGAGCTCGTCGTTCGGCTACGACCAGCGAATGGTCATGGCCGGTTCGGTGATCTCCGTGATCCCGGTGCTGGTGCTGTTCGTGATCACCCAGCGGTGGTTCTACAAGGGCGTGTCCTCGGGAGCGGTCAAGATCTGAGGTCCAGGGTCAGCGGTACGGCGGTGAGGGCCGCCCGTGCCGAGGAGGCGACCCGGATCTGAGCGACGTCGGCGCCGGCGAGTCGGTCGGCGCCGAGTCGTGTCGCGACCGTGCGGCACTCCCCCGGCGCGAGGTCGACGCCCTCGAACGCGCACAGTTCAAGGGTGCGCGGCCAGGTGTCGGTGATCATCCGCCGCAGATAGACCTGCACGACCGAACGCCCTTGCCGTGCGCCGGTGTTGGTGACCTCGACGGTGACGGTACGGCCGTCGAGCCGGGGCGTACCGAACGCGAAGTCCGTGTACGCCAGTCCGTGCCCGAAGGAGTAGGCGGGCTCGGCGCTCTCGTCGACGTAGCCGCCGTACTCGGTGTCCTTGTGGTTGTAGTAGACGGGGAGTTGGGCGGCAGAGCGCGGCACGGAGACGGGGAGCCGTCCCGTCGGTTCCGCGAGCCCGAGCAGCACCTCGGCGATCGCCTCGCCGCCCCACGGGCCCGGGTACCAGGCGGTGAGCAGGGCGGGCGCGGTGTCCGGGACGACGTGCGGGCGCCCCTGGACCAGGACGACCGCGGTGGGCGTGCCGGTGGCGACGACGGCGTCCAGCAGCGCGTACTGGGCGGCGCCGAGACGGAGTTCGGCGAGGTCTACGCCCTCACCGCAGGTCATGTGGTCGACGGCGGTGAGGGCCGCGCCGTTGGCGTCGAACTCGGTGTCAGCGGTCCGGGCACTGCTGCCGCCCAGCACCAGCACGGCGAGGTCGGCGGCGGCGGCCTCGGCGATCGCGGCCGGGATCCCGGAGAGGTCGTCGCCGGTGAGGGCGCAGCCCCGGGCGTGCCGGATGTCGAGTCCGGGCGGGGCGAGCCGGCGCAGGGCGTCGAGGACGTCGCTGCCGGTACCGGGGCGCTGCGGAGCCGTGTAGTCGCCCGACTGGTGGGCGGTGGTGGCCGCTTGGGGTCCGAGGACGGCGATGCGGGAGACGTTCCCGTCGATGGGGAGCACCCCGTCGTTGCGCAGGAGGGTGACGGCGGCGCGGGCGACTTCCTTGCTGAGGTCCCCGCCCGCTTCGGGCGCGGAGGACTCGGGGGCCCCGTCGAACAGTCCAAGGCGGAACTTGAGCCGCAGCACCCGGGCGACGGCGGTGTCGAGCACGGCCTCCTCGACCAGCCCGCGCTCGACCGCCTCCTCCAGATGCGTGAAGCCCTCGTCCCAAAGGCTCAGATCCACACCGGAGTTGAGGGCGAGCGCGCCCGCCGACACCTTGTCACCGGTGATGCGGGCCAGCCGGTCGACGGCCAGGCCGTCCGCCATGACCAGGCCCTCGAAGCCCCAGTCTTCACGGAGCAGTCCGGTGAGCAGGGCCCGGTTGCCGGAGCAGGGCATGCCGTCGACCTCGTTGTACGCCGACATGACGGCGGCGGCGCCCGCGCGGACGCCGGCCCGGGCGGCGGGGAGATGGATCTCGTGCAGCTCGCGCCGGCCGAGCTCGGACTCGGCGGAGTTGCGACCGCCGACGGTGGCCCCCTGGCCGGCGAAGTGCTTGAGGACGACGGGGGCCTTGTCAGCGGCGAACAGGCCGTCGGGACAGGTGCCTTGCATGCCTCGCACGACCGCCTCCGTCAGTCGCGCGGCGAGGTACGGGTCCTCGCCGAAGCACTCCTCGGTGCGGCCCCAGCGCGGGTCGCGGGAGATGTCGAGCGCGGAGACGAGGGCGACATGGCCGCCGCGGGAGCGGAGTTCGGCGGCGGCGTGGGCGGCGGCACGCTCGTACAGACCCGGGTCCCAGGTGGCGCCGACGGCCAGGTTGACCGGGAGGACCGTGCCGTCGAGGGCCATGACGCCGTGCGGGACCTCCTCCACGAACAGAGCGGGGATGCCGAGGCGGCTCCGCTCCACGACGTGCCGCTGCACCGACTCGGCGAGGGCCGCGCCCTGCTCGGCGCCCGGCCCGTTGTCGTGATCGACGCCGGACCAGGCGTCGGCACGCTGCAGGCCGTACAGGGCACCGAGCCCTTCGAAGCGCTCGGTCTCGGCGTACAGGGCGTCAGTGAGCTCGAAGCCGCCGCCGGGGGTGCGCAGGTAGGCGTCCCAGCCGTACATGCGCTGGTTGACCTGCCCCACCTTCTCCCGCAGGGTCATCCGGGACAGGAGATCCCGGACGCGGGCGTCGACGGGGGCGGTGGGGTCGCGGTAGAGGACGTCGCTCATCGGCCGGGGCTCTCCGGGGTGTCGTTCACGGGTGTCGCGTGGGCGGGTCCGCCGCCCGGTGACCCGCCGTGGGCCTGTCCGCCAATCACCGGCCCCGGCCGTCGTACATGATCCGCGCCAGCGCCACCGCGCCCGGTCCCCCGTCGGCCACCCAGTCGAGGCTCAGGCCGAGGACGTGCAGGCGCTCGGTCAGCGGGACGGTCATCGGACCGGCGGGGCCGAGCAGTCCGCCGGTGGCGACGATCCGCTCGCCGGGGCCGGGCTCCAGCGCGCGGACCGTGTCCAGCAGGTGGTCCGCGCCCTCGTCCAGGATCTCCAGCGCGACGGCGTCCTTCTCGCCGGCCGCCTCGGCGACCAGCGGGGCGAACCGGGCGAGCCGGATCGGCGGATCGGCCATCACGGCGGGCAGCAGATGCCTGCGGAAGTCCTCACGCCGGGCGCGGGACCAGTCCGTGACCCCGGTGCCCCGGGCGCCCGCGCCGGGCGGACCGGGGGCGCCTGCCTCGCCGTACGACGACACGCTTCCCGTGGGCAGGACGTCCACCGGCAGGCCTAGCGAACGCCCGACCAACCGGGCCAGTACCGTCTCCCGTCCCCGCCCGTCCGCCATGCGCAGCGCGGCCCGCACCGCGCTGCGCCCGATCCAGAAGCCACTGCCCTCGTCGCCGAGAAGCCAGCCGTCGCCGTCCACGGTGGTGGTGGCCTGCCGGCCGGCGATGCGCATGGCGACCGCGCCGGTACCTGCGACCAGGGCAAGACCGTCGGCCGGGGCGCCGGGAGCCGCGGCGAAGGCCGCCTCGATGTCGCTCCAGATACCGACCGGCCCCTCGGGCACGCCGAGCCGGCGCAGCGCCTCGGCGAGGGCGCCGCGGGCCCGGACGGTCCCGGGATCGTCCGCGTCGGCGGCTGTGGCACCCGCGAAACCGCCGGCCACGGCGACGACCCGATCGCGGGCCCCTTCGGGCATCACCCCGGCGAGCGCCTCGGCCAGGCAATCGGTGAGCTGCTGCGGCGGCACGGTCAGGGCGTTGCCCGGGCCGGCCGCGGCCTCGGCCAGCACACGGCCGTCGGCGGCACTGGCGAGCACGACGCGGGTACGGGTGCCACCGGCGTCGAGGCCGATGACGAGGTTTTGGTTCAAATCATTGCCCATCACTGACTATGGTGGTTGATACATTCGCACAGGACAAGACCAAGACGCGAACAACCGGACAGGAACTCCAGGAAGCCGGCCCAGGGAGGGTCCCATTTCCACGCTCCGCTTCGGCGTCAACTACACGCCCCGTCACGGCTGGTTCCACTCCTGGCAGGACTTCGATCCGGCCCGGACCCGTGAGGATCTGGCCCAGATCGCCGGCCTCGGTCTCGACCACGTCCGGGTCTTCCACCTGTGGCCACTCCTCCAGCCCAACCGCACCCTGATCCGGACCGCCGCCGTGGACCAGCTGGTGCGACTGGTCGACCTGGCCGCCGACGAGGGCCTCGACGTCCTGGTGGACGGTGTACAGGGCCACCTGTCGAGCTTCGACTTCTACCCGGAGTGGACCCGCAGCTGGCATCACCGGAACGTGTTCACCGACCCCGAGGCGATCGAGGCCCAGGCGGTCCTGCTGCGTACGCTGGGCGGCGCCCTGGCCGGCCGCCCGAACCTCATCGGCCTCCAGCTCGGCAACGAGCTCAACAACCTGGTCGAGCACAACCCGGTGACGGTGACACAGGTCGACCACTACCTCGACACCCTGCTGGCGGCGGCCCGCGAGGGCCTGGGCGCGCCGGGCGGCCTGGTCACGCACTCCGCGTACGACGCGGCCTGGTACGGCGACGACCACCCCTTCACCCCCGAGGCGTCGGCCCGCAAGGGCGACGTCACCACGGTCCACCCCTGGGTGTTCTCCGGCGACTGCGCCCGCCGCTACGGCCCGCGCTCCCCCCAGGTCCAGCACCTCGCCGAGTACGGCACGGAACTGGCCAAGGCTTACGCCGTCGACCCCGTCCGCCCGGTATGGGTCCAGGAGACGGGCGCCCCGGAGCCCCACATCCCGGCGGCCGACGCTCCCGAGTTCGCTCGCGAGACGGTCCTCAACGTGTCCGGTTGCACGAACATGTGGGGCGTGACCTGGTGGTGCTCCCACGACGTCGACCGCTCCCTGGCCGACTTCCCGGAGCTGGAGTACACCCTCGGGCTCTTCGGCTCCGGTGGCCGCCCGAAGCCGATCGCGGAATCCCTCGCGGCCACGATCACGGAGCTGCGGGCCGAACCGTGGACTCCGCAGCAGCGGGAGACAGCCCTTGTCCTGGACTGCGCTCCGTCCACCCGCTCGACGTCGGGGCCGGGAGGCACGTACTTCGAGACCTGGATGGACCTGCGCAAGCAGGGAGCCCGCCCGGCGGTGGTCCTGGCCGAGCGGGCGAGCGACGAGACGTACCTGGCGTCAAGGGGGATCAAGGAACTGTTGCGAACGCCGTGACCGGATGCCTTCAGAGGTGTGGGTCCGTGCCCGGCCGCGGTGTCCGCCGCGGGGGCGCGGCCCACCGGCCGACGGCGAACGTCACCGCGCCCCGACCAGCGCCTCCGCCAGCGCCCGCAGGTTGACCTTCCCGCGCCCGTAAGAACACACCACCGCGTCTCGTTCCGGCAGACCCGTGGCGACGCGTATCCCGTCGGGCCGCCGGGCCGTCAGCGCTTCGCTCAAGCGGACCTGCCACGGGTACAGCCCGGCATCGCTGGTGGCGACGACCAACGGCCCGTCCCCGGCCCGCCGCAGGATCACCTCGACCAGCGCCCCCGGCTCGGCCGGCTCCCCCGTCACCGCGGTCCCCGTGGCCGAAGGATCCACTGCCCGCACCGCGGCCGGCAGATCCTCCCCACCCCAGTTCAACGCGGGATGCGGCGCCGGAAACAGGTCGACGACATACGCCCCGGTCACCCCGACCGGCACACCCTGCCCGCCCACGGCCCGCCGAGCCGCCTCCAACCCGGCCTGCGCGTCCCACGGACCGACCACTGAAGAGGGCTCGGCATACCGCGAGGACAGCTTCCGCACCCGCTCCGCCGCCTCCCGCACCCGTCCTTCGGCCAGCGCCCCGGAGCGCAGCGCCGCGAGCACCGCGTCCCGGCACTCCAGCGTTACCCCGAGATCGGGCACGGCCACGATCACCTGGTCCGCCCCCGCGGCCAGCGCGATCCTCGCGCCGGTCGCCTCCCCGTACCGGTCGGCGATCGCCTTCATCTCCAGCGCGTCGCTGACGAGCACCCCGTCGAATCCGAGCTCGAACCTGAGCAGGTCGCTCAGGATCCGGCGGCTGAGCGTCGCGGGACGGTCCTCGTCGAGCGCCGGGAACACGACGTGCGCGCTCATCAGCATCGGCACCCCCGCGGCGATCGCGGCCCGGAAGGGTGCGAGGTCGAGTTCCTCGTACGGCCGCGGGTCGACCGCCAGTTCGTGGTGGCTGTCGGTGAGGGTGCCCCCGTGCCCGGGGAAGTGCTTGGCGCAGGAGGCGATGCCCCGTGCCTCGGTCGCCTCGATCCATGCGCGCAGGTGCCGCGAAACCCGCTCGGGGTCGTCGCCGAAGGCACGTGTGCGCACGATCGGATTGCCCGCCTGCCCCTGGACGTCCGCGACGGGGGCGTACGAGGCGGTGATGCCGAGCACGGCCAGATGCCCGGCCAGCGCGTCGGAGCAGCGCGCGGTCAGGGCCGGGTCGTCGACCACGCCGAGCGCGTAGTTGCCGGGGACCTCCGGAGCGCCCGCGGTCACCAGGTGACCGATGCCGCCGCCCTCGTTGTCGATGCCGACCAGCAGGTCGGGCCGGATGGCGCGCAGGGTGTCGGTGAGCCGGCGCACCTGATCCGCGTCCCGGATGTTGCGGGTGAACAGGATGACCCCGCCGAGACCCCGGTCGATCAGCCGTCTGAGCGTGTCGGGGACGACGGTGGCGCCCTCGAATCCCGCGACCAGGCAGCGATGGGCCGCCTCGTCCAGGTCGGCGGGGAGAGCTGCGCGGGCGGGCAGGGGGTCGGCGTGTGTCACCCCTGGAATACTCTGGTTGATCGAGCCGAAAGTCAACAGGAAAATGACTCACCCATTCACCACCGTGCCCCGCTCGACCCACCTCGATCCGACTCGGTGCCCTCCGGGCAACGTGCAGCTGCCAGGCCCCACCAGCTCGTCATCATTGGCCACCAGGACCGCGAGCCTGTAGAAGAGTTCACGTGGGATGGGTGGTGACGGTGTGGACCGACAGGGTTCGCTCGCGGGCGCACCAGGCTGCTTCCGGTACTCGCCTACGGCCTGCTGCAGAAGACAGCAGCCGACCGGCCCGTACGGACCCGGCCTCGGAGGGCATTGCGTTCCTTTGCACAGGCCACCGACCGGGCCCGGCGCTCCGCGTCGACCGTGAACAGTACCGTGCCAACCTGGTCGATCCCTATCGCGAGCACCTGCGCAAACGCCGAACCGAAGAGCCCGGCGTCCCCGTCCTGGCCCCCTTCGAAGAGATCAAGGCCCTATGACCCAACCGGCCGCAGGCATCGGGGGCTTCGCCCCACCCCTTACGCCACACACCGACAACCTCGATGCGCTCACGCGCTGGATCACCCAAGTCAGAGCAGCAGACCCGCCCCACCAACACGCCTTCAACCGGGGCCGGGACATCGACGCCGTGATCGCCGGGCTCACGCCTCCGTACAGCAACGGCGCCACCGAGGGCGTCAACACCAAGACCAAACGGATCGCGCGCCAGGTGCACGGACGAGCAGACTTCACCCTGCTCCGGCACCGCATCCTCCTCGGACAACAGCCCGCTCCGTCACCACCGAATGCGAGACAGGACCGCTCGTTCAACAGTCCCGCCACCAGCTCCCGGGTAAAAGCCTGACGGGTCTCCTGGTCCAGGCATATCTGGAAGTCAACGATCTCCGCCAGCGGCCTGCGCGACAAATCAGAACGAAGGCACACGGCGCGTCCCTGCCGCCTGCGCTGCGACAGGACACTTCTTCGGTCGTTGGGTTTGATCCCATTGAGCCAGAGCCGTTCTCACCGCACCTGTCGCGGCCGCTTCCGACGTGTACGTGAATGCCTGTGAGCAGAGGCTTCGCCTGACGGCGCCACCTTTGTCACGTTCTTGACGTCGGCCCTCTCGACCCTGCGCCGCCTGGTGTTCTATAAAAGCTATAACAGAGCAACACTGGGAGCGGACATGATCCTCAGCCTCGACATGGACAGCGAGGTGCCGATCTACCAGCAGATCCGGGACCGCATCGTCGAGGCCATCGCCTCCGGTCAGCTCGTCGAAGGCAGCTCGCTGCCCTCGACGCGGCAGCTCGCTGTAGATCTGGGCATCAACTTCCACACCGTGAACAAGGCCTACGACCTACTGCGACGCGAAGGACTGCTGCGGGTCAACCGCAAGAGCGGCGCCCTGGTGCAGCGCGACACCCGCAGCGGTCCGCCCGAACCGGGCTTCACCGCCGAGTGGGAGACCAGGCTGCGGACCCTGCTCGCCGAAGCGGTCGCCCATGGGACCGGCGACCCGGCGGTACTGGACAGTTGCCGCTCCGTCCTCGTCTCGTTCACGTCACCCGCGCCCGCTTCACCCAGCGCGAACCCCGGTGCAGAGCAAGGAGATTCAGCTTCATGAACAGTGCCGACGTGTTGGTCAACGTGTTCATGCCTGCCGTGCTTGCGGCAGTGGCATGGTGGCTGCCGTCGCTCACCAGTCCGACCTTGCCCTTCGGGGTACGGAGCCCTGATGCACGGGCGGACGCCCCAGGGATCGCCGAGCAACGCAGACGGTACCGGAGGCAGGTCGCCGCGTCCGGTGCGGTACTGATCACGGTGGGAGTCCTGGTGAGCTCCGTGTTCCGCTTCGACATGCCTGGCGTCATTCCCCTGCTGACCGTTGCCGCCTGCACAGCGGCCTACAGCCGGGCACGAGTGGCGGTCATGGCGGCCAAACGGCGCGAGGACTGGTACGGCGGGCTGCGCCAGGGTGTGGTGGCGGACACCGCGCTGCGTACCGATCCGGAACGCTTCCCCTGGATATGGGCCGTCCCCGCAGTGCTCATCTGCATCGGTACGACACTGGTGGGCGTCCTGCGCTATCCGTCACTGCCCGACCGCATTCCCGTGCACTTCACCGACTCCGGCAGCGCTGACCGCTTCGCCGCCAGGTCGATCGGCACCGCGTTCTTCCCGGTGTTCACGCAGGCCGCGCTCACCGTGCTGCTCTTGGCGCTGACCTGGCTGTCATTCCGGGCTCGTGCGGATCTCGATCCGGCGCGGCCGGCCGACTCCGCCCGCAGGCACCGTCGCTTCTCGGTTCGTACCGCCATCTCCCTTCTGCTACTGGCAGCGTTCGCCAACCTTTCGTTGCTCGCCGGAGCTTGGGCGATGTGGCACTCGGGCCAGCGGGTGTCCCCGGCCCTGATTCTGCTGCCCATCCTGGCCGGGCTGGTCGCGGTAATCGGTATTGCTGTCCGCACCGGCCAGGGGGGCAGCCGACTGCCCGCCCACGACGGCGCAGTGGCGGAAGAGAGCACCGGCATGGTGCGGCGCGACGATGACCAGTACTGGCGTCTGCTCGGCTCGGTATACGTCAACCGGGCCGATCCCGCGCTGCTTGTTCAGAAGCGGTTCGGCATCGGCTGGACCGTCAACTTCGGCAACCCGCGGGGTGTCGTGCTGCTGCTCGGGCTCATTCTGGCCCCCACGCTCGCAGTGCCGCTCCTCGTCCGCTGAGCGCATCCGACGACGACAGACGGGTCATTGCTCAGGCATCCGGCCAGGGCGCGCCGACTCCGCACCCAGCAAACCACCATCCCCGATTCTCTCACCCTCTCTCACAACTTCAGCCCATGAGGAGAAAGCATGCGTTTACCCACCCCCTGGCGCAGCAGGATGATCGCCGTGCTCATTGTGGCGGTCGCCGTCGTCACGGCCGGGCCGGTGTCAGGCACGACCCGGGCGTCCGCGGCACCCCGGGCCGCCCTCGTATCCGCCGTGGACCGTGAGGTCCACTTCACCGCGGACGGCACCACCGCGTACGGCACGCTGCACATACCCGCCCACCGCGCGGGCCGCAGGCTCGCCGCGGCGCTGCTGCTTCCCGGCAGCGGCCCGACCGACCGCAATGGCGACGAGCCACCCGGCTTCACTCCCCACACCCTGGCCCTCATGGCCGGCGTCCTCAGCGGCGACGGCGTGATGACCCTGCGTTTCGACAAGTACGGCACCGGGCGGACGGGCCTGGGCGGACGCAGCAGCGCTCCTGACATGGCCGCCTACACGCGACAGGCCGTGGCCGCGTACAACACCCTGCGCGCCCAGCCTGAAGCCGATTCGCACGCGCTGCTGGTGGTCGGGCACAGTGAGGGCGGCCTGCAAGCACTCCTCGTCGACCGCGCCGTACAGCCGAAGCCTGCTGGGCTCGCGCTCATCGCCCCGCAGGACATGCGGCTTCTGGACCTGATCCGCCTGCAATTGGCGACCGAACTGAACCAGGCCCTCGCGGCAGGGCAACTCACCGCGCAACAGGCGTGGTTGAACAACCGGGGTGTAGCCAGGGCCATCGCGGACTTTCGCGCCCAGCGCCCGGTCGACACATCGGGGCTACTGCCGTCCCTGGTCTCTCTGCTCAAGGGCATGTTCGGACCGGTCAACGCGGATTTCGTCCGCAGCGATGACGCCATCTATCCGCCGTCCGTCGCCCGAGGCATCGCGCACGGCACGCGCATGCTCATCACCTGCGGCACCGAGGACACCAACGTGCCCTGCCGGACGATGCCTCCTCTGCTGTCGGCCCTCGCCGCCGCCCGCACCACCGGCCCAGGACTGCAGGTCCTTGCCGGACTCGACCATCTCCTCCACCCCATCGGCACACCGGTCAACGACCCGGCCATCGCCCCAGCCGCGCAGCAGAGCCTCCACGACTTCGTCCGTCCCTGGCGGCACGCCACACAGGGCTGAGGAACCCTCCTCCATACGTGCATCGCCCCTCGCGGCTGTGCATCGCTCCCCCGCTAGGTCCATCACCGCGCCGACCACGACGCCGCCTACAAGTGACCACCAGGACACGGCGGACCGGTTCCCAGACACGGTGGGCCAGGACCGTGCGCGTGGAACGCATGATCCATGTGGAGGCTGCCGGAGCCGATGCCCGCCGCCCCTGTACCCGATGCCGCCCTACCCCCAGGGATGGGCCGCCGTGGTGAAGTGGGACCGGTGGCGGGCGCTGTTCATGACGGACGTCGGGCACCTGGTGCTGCACTCCCGCCAGGGGACGGGCCTCCTCCCGTCCTTCCCCGAGGTCCGCACCGGCGCCGCCCAACTGCCGAACACAACCGCACTCGACGGCGTTATGTGACCTGTGGGGGTGTCTCAGCCCCAGGGTGCCTCAGGCGGCGCAGCGCCTATGGGTGAGACCCTGACGGGCGTCGCGTCCACGTGCCGCAGCGGCCGCTCAGAGTTGGCCGTCCAGGAACTTCCGTACCTCGGCGGTGGTCATGGGCCCCGTGCCGTGCGCCACCGCCTCTCCCCCCTTCAGCAGGACGTAGGACGGGGCTCCGGTGATCCCGTATCGCTCGGTTGCGGCCGGGCAACGCGTGATGTCGGCGCGGACGGCCGTCAGGCGGCCCGTGTAGTCGTCGGCGATGCCACCCACGACGAGGTCCATCACCCGGCAGGGCTCGATTGCCTTGGGCCAAGTCCCGGTGAAGTATGCGAGGACCGGAACTCTGCTCATCCTGAGAATGAAATTGAACTCCGCGTCCTCACGGGGTCGGTGAACCCGCTTTGTCATGGAAGCTCCTGACCTCACGTTCCGTCGTTCCATCCCCATCATCCCTCGCGCGATGTGCCGAGCCGGCCCGGTCGGTCGTCCGGCTGACCTGTCAGAAGGGAGGCACGGGGCCGTCGCAGAACCACGGTGGTTCCCGGCGCGAACGGCCCGACCCCCCGCCCCTGGTGACCCGGCCTGGCCGCCCCACGGTCACCCAGCTGCAGCCCGCCGCGCGCCCGTGGGTCAGCTCGTGCCGGGACAGCGCCCTCCACGACGACATGAAAGCCGTCTTCAGGGCACAGCAGTCCAGATCGCCGACCAGATGCTCGATGAGCGCGTCGACGAGCGGGCCGGTGCGCATCGTCCACCAGATCCAGTCGAGCCGTATCCGCCACCGCGCTTCTCAGAGACAGCGCTCCCGACGGGCTTCCCGAGGCCTTGTCCGGTCTTCGCATCAACCGTTCCTGAACAGTGTGCAGGAGTGACATTTGCTGTCAGCTCCTGGAACTGCGCGCGTCCCGAACGGTGTTTCGATGCGCTGGTCTCCCGCGTTCGCTGTGTCCCCGTCCGGCTGCGTGCATCGTGTGCACGCTCCGTGACGGGTGGGCGGGTTTCCTCACGCCCTCGTGCGCCTGGTCTGGCCTGGGCGGTCCGATGCCCCGCAGCATCGCTCTGGTACTGCGGGAGCGGTGCCGTCCGTCGCCGGACCGGGTGCCCGAGGGCGCGTCGCCCGATCGCGATGCCAGCGGCATCGTGACGGGACATTTTTCGTTTCTTCGAGGTGAGGGGCTTCTTCCAGTGCTGATCGCCCCACATCGATGTGTACGCCGGGTCCACGGCGACGATCGACAGACCGTGTTCGGACGCCATGGACACGAGCCGGGCCTTGAGCTTGCCGGTGGGGATGCCGGAGATGATCTGCCTGAAGCGCTTACGTCTACCGTGCTTCTCACGGGTCTTCTCGGTGGCGAAGTCCAGGTTCTCCAGGCCGATGGCTTTGACGCCGCACCGGTCTGCCCAGTGCAGCAACTGGCTGATGGCCTGCCGGACCTGGGCGTCACGGTGGTCTGCGCGGCCGGACAGGTCGTAGAAGAACCGCTTGCGGTCGCCGACCGGGTTGCCGTGCCGGTCGAGCCGGTAGGCGGCGAAGTGGTCGGCGTTGGTGTCCACGCCGACCATGCCCTCAGACCGCGCCGTCTGAAGCGGGATCGTCTGGACAACGGGCCGTGTCCACGACGCTGTCAGGTACCAGCGGCCCCGCTCCACGTCCAGGTGGATGCGGTAGGCCACGGCCCGGTTGTCTTCGATCCGGTCGCGCCAGTCGGCTCCCCTGTGCTGGAACTGCACGCGGGTGGCGAGGACGTACCGACCGTGCTTGCTGTTGGCCAAGTGGGCGAGCGGGGCGGGCAGCTTGATGCTGACCTCGCCATCCGGTGTGACGCGGATGGTCTCGTTGCCGAAGCGTTTGCCGGACTCGCCGTCGGCGGCGAGGAACCACCGTTGGGCTTCCCACCGCTCACGCCACTGCTCGGCGGTGAGCTGGGCGGCTTCGAGGTTGTGACGGTTGTTGAGGAGGCGCCGGCCGCCGCGCACGACGTGCACGACACCGGTCTCACGCTCAGCGCGGGCCACGTCCAGGCGGTGTTCCAGGGTCGTCAGACGGCGCGACTTCTGGAACCACTCGGCCCGACTGCGGTATCCGCCGGGTGCCCGTTTGGTTCCCTTCTCCCCGATCGGCTGGGAGAGGCGGTGCATCAGCGTCCGCACACCAGCCTCAAGCCCTTGGATGTGGGCGAGCTGGCAGCGGCGGGAAAGCGCCCACTGATCGTGAGTGGCCTTCGTGATCGAACCGGCCCACCGGGATGAGGAATCGGCCGTCAGGCCCTGCTTCCGGGCGGCCCACGTGTCGCTGTCGTGGTCCAGGCCGTCAGCGCAGCGGTTCTTGATGTCCAGCGAGGCAAGGCGTCCGAGGTGTTCACCGACCAGCCGCAACACCTTGTCGTCCACGTCGGTGAGGTGCTTGAGGCGGTCGCGTATCGCCACCCCGGACGGCCCGAGCGCGACGAACGGCGCGTCGATGGTGCGGAGCTTCTTCTTCGGCTCACTCATCGGCAGCCGCCGCTTCGAGAGCCTTCCTCGCCCGGTTCATCGCCGACCGGCGGCCGTACAGGCGGGCGCAGAACGACGTGAGCACCTCCACCATGTCCCGGACCAGGTCGTCTTCAACTTCGCCGTCATCGAGGACGACGAGTCGGCGACCAGTCGCGGACAGGGCGGCCTCGATCAGCTCCACATTCATCCGTCCGAGGCGGTCTTTGTGCTCGATCACAACCGTGGTCACCGCCGGGTCGGCCAGCAGTCGCTTCGCCTTCGCGCGGCACCCGTTCATGCCCGAGGCGATCTCGGATTCGATCCGCACGACCTTCTGCCCGGCCTTGCCGCCCATGCCGACAGGCGAGCGGTCTGCCGCTCCAGGTCCGGCTTCTGATCGTGCGAGGAGATGCGGGCATACAGACCTACACCGCCGGTCACGGAGGGTGAGGTGTTCGCATCGATGTCACCAGGATCGTGCGCGGTCCCACGCGTTCCACAGGTACCGGCAATGTGCCCTCACAGAACCAGCGATACGCGGTACGCGGGGCGATCCCCTGCGCGCGCCCATTCCATCAGGTTCATACGCAAGACCGTACAACACCCGCGACAACTAAGCTTGACTCTGTCGGGGATCTTGGTGTCGGCGGAGTCAACTGCCCAGGGTTCGCCAGGACTTCGGGCGAGGGATCTCGCGCTGGTCGAGGTAGTTCTGGAAGGCAGTCGGTCGGCGGGGTGTGGGGGCTTCCTCAGCCGGTGACAGTCCGCCGAGGCGCTCGATGTTGACGGCGATGGCCGTCAACACGTGCTGGACGTGGACCTTTCCCTGTCCTCGGTAGCGGCAGCGCCGCATGCCGTGTCCGCGGGCGAACTCGTTGACCGTGCCTTCCACTCCGGAGCGGACCGCGTATCGGGCCTTCCACTCGGGCGTCTGCTGTTCGGCGCGGACGCGGAGTTGCAGGTCACGGAGCTCTCGTGGGGGAAATCCCACGGTGCGGGCGCTGTCGGCGGTGCTGGTGCACTGCGTGCGGGCCGGGCAGGGACGGCACTGGCTCTTGGTGAACCTGGCCACGATCAGCGGGGCCGCGGTGGGCGAGGAGGTCGGGTAGGGGCCGTGCCAGCCTGCGCTGACCTGTCCCTGGGGGCAGGTGACCTGCTGCTTGTCGTAGTCGATGTGGAAGTCGTCCCGGGCGAAGCCCTCGCCTCGGCGGTGTTGGCGGGTGGGGTTGCTGCGCAGCGGCCCGGAGACGGTGACCTGGTGTTCACGGGCGGCTTGTTCCAGGTGGGGCAGAGAGGTGTAGCCGGCGTCGACGAGGTGCTCGGCGGGCAGCAGGCCGCGTCGGGCGAGGCGGGTGTGGATGCCGGGCAGGACCTGGCTGTCGTGGGTGGTGGCCGCGGTGGTGGCGACATCCGTGATCACGTTGGGGCCGTCGGCAGCACAGGTCTCGGTCAGATGAGCGGCGAACCCCTTCCAGCTGATGATGTGTCCGTGCCTCGCGTAGCGGGCCGAGGTGTCGTAGGGCGAGACGATCGCCCTTGACGACGGCGGCAGACCCGCCCCGCCTTCCTTCTCGGCGGTGCGCCAGCGCAGGTGTCCCGCGGCGTCACGGTTATAGTTCTGCACCATGATCTGCCGCAGAGCCTGGATGCGAGGACCGGACATGCGGTCCGCTCCGTAGCGGTGGAGGTGTTCCAGAAGCCGGACGGCGTCGTTTCCGGTGGCAAGAATCCTGGTCATGGGCTTGGTGGGGTTCTTCCCCAGGCGGACCGGCCGGCCGTAGCGCAGCCCCCAGCCCTGGTCGACCAGCTCGTCCAGCAGATGAGGTGAGATGCCTGCGACCTCTTCGAGTGCGGCGCGAACCGCCTCGGTGACCAGCTCCAGGCGGGTCAGGTCACGCACCGCGGCCAGGATGTGCGTGGAGTCGGTGCGCTGCGTGGTGCGCTCGCGCACCAGTCCGGCCTCCTTCAGGCGGGCCAGTGCGAGGTCGAGGAGGCGGTCGGCACGGCCGTCCTCGGCGAGACGATCACGGAAGTCGCCCAGCACACTGTGGTGGAAGCCGGGATCGTCCAGCTCCATGGCCATCGCGTACTTGAAGTCGATGCGGCAGCGGACCGCCTCGGCGGCCTGCCTGTCCGACAGCCCGAGCAGGAACTGCAGCACACAGACGGTGGCCAGCTGAGCGGGCGAGAGCCCCGGACGCCCGTCCCTGGGGTACCAGTCCGCGAAGTCCTCGTCGCGCCACAGCCCGTCCAGCCGGTCCCGCACCCATATCGCCGTCGTGCCGCCCGGGTTGCTCGCCCGCGCGACCCGCGCGGTCAGAGGCGGAACATGCTCACCGGAACGGGGGCGCAGGGACAACGGGCACCTCGACAGCTGCAACGGTCGGCGGAACTCCCCGATCATCCCCGTCGACCAAGCTGCCGCACCGGGAAACTCCAAGATCCCCGACAGAGTCAAGCTAAGCTTGATCATTAACCTCGCTGCTGTTTCAGGCGGACGTGTTCGGTGAGGGTTTCGATTCGTTTCACGGTCTTCCCCGGCTCGTGACGTGGGGCTGGCCTGCGGTTCTTCGAGCCGAGTGGGCGTCCGGGCCCTGGCTTGGAGGGTCTGGGCACGTCGGCGGGACGGGCGGTTTTCACGCGGAGGTGGCGGAACCCCCGGCGGACCCGGGCAGGGGTGAGCCGGCGCGGCTCGGAGGGCCGTTCCCAGGGGCGGCGGAGGTCCTCGGCGAGGGGCCGGGCAAGGCGGAGTTGGGTGTGGGCGGCGATGATCAGCCAGGTCCACAGGTCGGCCGTGTGTGGATCGCGGACCTTGGGGACAGTCCAGCCGAGGGTCTGCTTGAACAGCCGGAAGGTATGTTCAAGATCGAATCTGCGGAGGAACGCCTGCCAGCGGACGTCGACGTCCTCGCCGGTCATGCCGGTGCGCGAGGACCACAGCCACACCGGCTTGGGGTCGCGGTCACCAGGCAGGTACTCGACCTTCAGACGGATCAACGTGCCGTGGATCAAAGGGAGTTCACCGCAGTGGTCGAGCCAGGGGCCACGGGCCTGCAATCGGGGGTGCATCCGGTCCCAGGCGAGGGCTTCGGCCGTGCCGTAGCGGGTGGTGTCGCACGTCGTGGCCTGGTCAGGGGTGTGCCAGGACTCCGGGTTGGAGAAGGTGAGGACCCCGCCGTGCTTGCGGGGCTGCCCGCCACGCGGGGTGGAGCGACGCGGCCCGGCATCCCGGAGCATGACCCGGTCCGAGCGCAGCCGGCCGACCAGCTCGACGGGCAGGTCGGCCAGGACGTAGGCGAGGCGGGTCACGTCGTAGCCGGAGTCCATGACGACGAGGATGTCCTCATCGCCCGGCCGCCACTGCCCGGCGTGCACCAGCCGGGTGACCACCTCACGCAGCTGGGCGGCGGTGATTGCGGTGGCGTCGTCGGCCGGCCCGAGCCGGATCGCGTCCAGCACGGCTGTCCAGGAGGTCCGTCCTGTTTCCAGAGCGGCCACGAAGGAGTAGGGCCAGCCGGGGATGAACTGATCGGCGCTGCGGCCCCGCCCGTAGACATGGCAGAACAGCAACTCCGGACTGGTCGGGGCATCAGGGCGCAGCCAGTTGCTCACGTCCACGGCGAGGACGATCCGCCCGTCGGCGGCACGCGGCAGCGGGGTGGAGGCCAGCAGCCTGCGCAGGCGGCGCGGCTCCAGCCAGCCGTGGTTGACCGCGTCGTACATCGCCCCGTGCCCGCGCCGGTGCTCGGCCGTGAGCGTCAGCTCGACCAGCGAGGTGACCGGACCATCGGCACACAGCACTGCGTCGGTGAGCTCGAAGAGCGCATCCGCACGGCTGTAAAGGCAGTCGTAGAACTGGACACGAAAGTGGGACAGGATGCCCAACGCGGCCTCAGCAGACTGTTCAGCGGCAAGACTCTTCACCAGCGGCCGTTCCTTCACGCGACGTTGCTCGACACCTCGAAGCGTGAAGAACGGCCGCCCTGCTGTCTCAGGAACACACCAAGATCAGCAGGTCGAGTGACCAGCGAGGATAAATGCCAAGCTAAGTAGCTGTTGTCTTTTCGATCTTGAGTGGTGGCGGTCGAACGCGGGTTCCCGGTCGGGTGATCCTGCCCTGGCGAGGGCATGAGGAAGGGGCCTCCTGAACAGCTCGTGGGTGTCGAATCCATAGAGCAGCAGGAGGCCCCGGTGCCGCAGTCTTCCGTGTCGATGGCCGGGCAGTCCAACTCGGCCGCTCCATCGTGTGATTGCCTCGCGCACGTGTACGGCAACGCGGCTGACCGGCCTGAACGGCAGCGCCGGTACCCGACGGACATGACGGACGAGGAGTGGGCTGAGGTCCGGCCGCTGCTGCCGACGCCGGGCTGGATGCGCGGGCGGGGCGGCCGGCCGGAGGGGTATTGCCACCGCGCGGTGCTCGATGCGATCCGCTATCTCGTTGACAACGGCATCAAGTGGCGGGCGATGCCGGTCGACTTCCCACCGTGGGACCGGGTGTATGCCTTCTTCCGCCGCTGGCGCGACCACGCCCTGGTCAAGGAGTTCCATGACCGGCTGCGCGCCCGGGTCCGGATGAGGCTGGGCCGGGACGCGGAGCCGAGTGCGGGTGTGATCGACTCGCAGTCGGTCAAGGCGGACGCCGTCGTCGGCGCCGACAGCCGCGGCTTTGACGGCGGCAAACAGATCAACGGGTCGAGTAGCCGGGAGGGATCTCACCTCCCGGCCCTCACAGAACCGTGCGTAACAGTCTCCCGTTACACGGCTCTTGCCGCTCTGATCTCAGATCAACAGGGCTCCCTGCGTGGGCGAAAAGCGCCAGTGGGCGAGCATGCGGGGGTACCGCTGCGCGATTTCCCGAAGCTTCGCCAGCGCCTTCCGTTTGCCCGCGAGCCGTCGGTACTTCTTGCGGATCCAGCGCACCAGGTAGGCGTTGATGCGCATGACGAAGGAGTGCAGCTCCCACGGCCGGAACCGGCCGTAGTAGTTGAGCCAGCCCGCCACCATCGGATTGATCCGTCGGGCGAGCTCGCCGAAGGTCAGGTCGGACCGGCGGTGCAGGCGCCATGACCGCACCTCCCGCCCGATCCTGGTCAGAGCCTCCCTGCTGATCGCCGGCTCGAACGAAAGGAACTGGTTCCCGTGCCGACTCCGGCTTCTCCTGGCGCGGAACGTGTACCCGAGGAAGCTGAACGCCTCATGCTCGTACGAGCCGTGGCGTGAGCCGTCCCTGCAGTAGACAATCCGGGTCTTGTCCGGGTGCAGTTGCAGCCCGACCTCGGCCATCCTGTCCTCCAGCGCCGCCAGGACCTTGCGGGCCTGGCCCTCGGAGACGCAGTGCAGCACGGCGTCGTCCGCGTAGCGTTCGAACTGCACGGTCGGGTACTCCCGGGCCATCCAGGTGTCGAACGCGTAGTGCAGGAACAGGTTTGCCAGGACGGGAGACACCGGGGCGCCCTGTGGCGTCCCACGCTCCCGCTGGTGCAGGGTGCCGTCGGGCATGGCGAGCGGGGCGGCGAGCCACCTACGCACGTACAACTTCACCCAGACGGCATCCGTATGGATCTCCACCGCCTTGACAAGCAGGTCCCAGGGCACGCTGTCGAAGAACTTCCGGATGTCGAGCTCGACCACCCAGTTCCGTTTCCAGCAGCGTTCCCGGCATTTCCCCACCGCGTCCAGGGCAGATCGTCCGGGCCGGTATCCGTAGCTGTCCGGATGGAAAACCGGTTCCACCCTCAGCATGAGATGCCGGGCCACCACGGTCTGCGCCACCCGATCCGAGACAGCGGGAATGCCGAGCATTCTCGTGCCTCCGCCGTGTGGCTTCGGGATCTCCACCGCGCGCACCGGAGGCGGGAAGTAAGAGCCCGACGACATTCGATTCCAGACCTTGTAGAGGTTGTTCTTCAGGTCCTTCTCGAAGTCCTCGATACTCTGCCCGTCCACACCCGGCGCACCCTTGTTAGCCCTGACTTCCTCCCATGCCTTTATAACCTCCCGCTTCGAGATATCGAACGGCTTGATCCGAGACTTCAACTGGCTCATCCCACTCCTCCCGGAGGACTTCCGGTTGATGCGATCAACACAGTCACGAGCGGCCCGGTCCCTTCGCTCCGCCCCCGTTACAGGGGCCTCAGCACTACTACGGACCGGTCCGCCAGCAGGACCCGCATCGGTACTCGACCCCTCACAGTTGCGTCTGCTCGGAGCACTCCCTCTCCCCCACCCGTTCCGGCGGAGAGTATCGGGCACTGCCTTCTCCTGTTCCATGCGAGAGCGGCAGACCAGGCTCACGTCGCCTCCATGCCGGACACCGCCTGGCCAATAAACGGGCACCCGCCAGACTCATCCCGGGGATTTGCGTACTCCCCGGTTTCGATGTCGTCTGTTGCCATTTCGACACGTCAACAGCGATTCACTTGCGTTCGTCTTCCCGGTCCCCACCTGACGCCTTCAACGGCGCCTTTTCCTCATCGCTCACCACGACGGTCTTCAGCCAACGCAGCATGAGGCGGTTTGAAGCCTCCCCCCGCAGGGCGGCTTCGAAGGGCCAAACCTTCATCTCCCGCACAGCACCGCTATTTGAAGTTCGCTACCATCAACTCCCTTTCGCGTTCAGGACACACGCGCAAGCGGCACGTCGTGGTCGACACGCTCGGCCTGCTGCTGGGCGTGATGGTCACGAGCGCGGATGCCGGTGACCGCGCCGCCGCTCAGGTCCTGCTGCGACAAGTCGCCGACGCGCACCACCGGTTGGCCCTGGTCTGGGCGGACGGCGGCTACACCGGCAGCCTCGTCGAGTACTGCCTGGCCACGTTCGCGCTGGTGTTGGCGATCGTCAAGCGCAGCGACGACATGCGCGGCTTCGTGGTGCTGCCCAAGCGGTGGATCGTCGAGCGCCTCTTCGCCCACCTGATGCGCACCCGCCGCCTGGCGCGCGACTTCGAACGCCGCACCACCAGCGCCGAGGCGATGATCTACTGGTCGATGACCCTGCTCATGACCCGCCGCCTGGCCCGCTCACGCCGCGGGCGAGCGTGAACCGGCCCGGTGCCGGCTCGGCCAGCCAGCCTCGCGCGACCAGGCGTTTCGCCTTCGACCTCAGCGCCTCCACCCGCGCCGGAACCACGTCCATACCGAACAAAGCAGCCATCTCCTGGCAGGTCAGCGGCCCCTGCCCGAGCCGGGCCCGGTCCGCGAGCGCCTTGAGGATGCGCTGGTAGTCCACCGACAACGCCGACCACACAAGCCCTTCACGCCACCACCGGCACCTGCGACTTCGCCTTCGCCGCTTCCGGCGTTGACGATGCCTCCTCGGCCTGCCCGTCGGCGGTCGGTGCTGTCCGGTCGGCCTGGTCGTGGCCATGCCCGGTCTCGTCTGCCGGGGCAAGCACCTCGCCCACCCGCGAGCGAGCGATGGCCCATTCCTTCCAGTCCCGCTCGGCCACGGCCAATTCGGCCTGGACGCGGTCGGCCTCCTCCCGCAGCTCGTCCACGCGACGGCGAGCCACGAGCTCACGCTGTTCCAGCAGCCCCACGACCGACGGCATCCATGACCTCCACAGCAGCGGCGACACGACAGACCACCACTCCCACAGGATCACCGACCCTACGCCCGACCAGCGAAAACGCCGTCCTCAAGCCCGGAAAGACAACAGCTTCTAAAAGACACTCATGGACACTTATGTGAGAGCAGCTTCTGACCCCCGGTCTCTGCCGGCTGATACCGCTCTTACCCGGGCCGCATGAGCCAGCTGACGGCACCGGGAACGAGGCACGATTCCTGGACCGCACACGGACGCGGTCGTGGACGGTCGAAGTACGCGTCAGCTGAACCGAAGACCGACCGCCAGCGTCAGTTCAAGGACCCGGTGTGGCGATGCGAGATCCGGAAACAGCTCCCGCAGCTGCGACATCCGGTACCGGACTGTCTGGGGATGGACGAACAACGCCGCCGCCACCTCGTCCCGCCTGCCCTGGTGCAGCAGCCACTCCCGCAACGTCTCCTCCAGCCGCCGTGCCGTCGCGACAGGCAAGGTCCGCAACGGTGCAAGGGCTCGGGCACGCAGGTCTGCGAACGCGTTCACGTCGGCGCTCAGCACCAGCTCGGGCAGGTGGTCCTCGGTGTCGCGAATATCAGAGGAGAGGGAGCGCGCGCGTACGGCTCGTGCGTACGAGGCGGACGCACGCGTCCATGGCCGGGCCGGGCCGACCACGGCGGTGCGGTCGGTCAGCTGCCGCAAGAGATGTGACCGGTCGGCATCGGGGACGAGCAGCACACCGGTGGCGTCCGGCAGATCGTCGAGGACGAGGGTGCTGGGGTCGAACGCGCGGTAGGCGGGCCGGGCCTGGGCGGCGGGCAGCAGGACCGCGGTCAGCGAAACCGGAGGCTGCCATCCGGCCCGTTGAGCAGAGACCAACAGCACGTCCGGGCTCGCTCCGGCGAGGAGGTCGCGGGCCAGGTGCTCCAGGTGACGCTCGTGATCCCGGCCCCGGGCGGCCAGTTCGTCGGCGTGGCCCGCGGCGCTCGCGGCGGAGAGCTCGTCGATGTAGGCGAAGGTCAGCTCGGCGAACTTGGCGACCTCGGCGGCCGGCAGACCTGCGGGTACGGCCCCCGCTGCCAGGCATCGCCAGGCCACGCGGGCACCGACGCGGTAGGCGCTGAGCAGAGCGTCCATCGAACGGCCGTCGCGGACCTCGCCGCGGCCGAGCTCGTAGGCAGCGTCACCGCCGTCGCCGCCCGTGGCGTTCCCGCTCGCGAGGTCCAGATAGTGCCCCAGGGCGGTGCGGACGGCTCGGCGGATGGTGGCGCCCATGTGGCCCGTAAGGGCGTTGGCGTAGGGAGGGACCTCGTCGATGATCGCCTGGACGACCTCGTCGGCGGTGGCCTTCAGCCCAGCCCGAAGTACGGTGACCGTCGTCTCATCCAGGGCCAGTTCGCTGGCCCTCCGGATCACATGGTTCACGTCTTATTCCCTGCGAACAATTCTGCCGTCCAGATTTACGTCCTGCGGTTAGGACCTTACGCCCTGAGGCACAGCAAGCTGGAGCCATGACGAGTACAGCCCTCCGCAGCAGGGCGTGGAAACTGCTGGAGATGGTCACGACGCCGCTGCTGCCGTCGGACTACCTCGACCTGGTCAGCCCGCTGCGTGCGGGCGCCGACCTGCGCGGGCGCATCGAGGCCGTGCACCCCGAGACGGGTGACGCCGCGACCATCGTGATCAGACCGGGACGGGGATGGCGCGGCCACACAGCCGGTCAGTACGTGCGGATCGGGGTCGACGTCGACGGGGTGCGCCTGTGGCGTGCCTACTCCATCACCTCGCCGACGAACCGCCAGGACGGCCGTGTCACGATCACCGTGAAGGCGATCCCGGACGGCAAGGTCAGCAACCACCTGGTCCGCAGGGCGACTCCGGGCACGCTGATCCAGCTCGACCAGGCGACCGGTGACTTCGTGCTGCCGCAGGCCAAGCCGGCCAAGGTGCTCTATCTGACGGCCGGCAGCGGCATCACGCCCGTGATGGGCATGCTGCGCGACACCGAGTTCGACGACGTCGTCATGGTCCACTGCGCGCCACAGCCGCAAGACGTGATCTTCCGCGACGAACTGCACGGCCTGGTCGCGGACACGAAGCTGCGGCTCGCCGAGGTGCACACCGACACAGACGGCATGCTCGACATCGCCCGTCTCGACGAACTCGTGCCCGACTGGGCAGAGCGCGAGACCTGGGCTTGCGGGCCCGCAGGCCTGCTCGACGCCGCCGAAGAGCACTGGAGCGAGCACGGCGTCCAAGAGCGCCTGCACACCGAACGCTTCCGCCCCAGCGTCGTCGTCGCCGGCGACGGCGGCGAGGTCACGTTCAGCGCCACCGGCAAGACCGTCGATGCGGACGGCGCCACGCCGTTGCTGGACATCGGCGAGGAGGCCGGCGTGCTCATGCCCTCCGGGTGCCGCATGGGCATCTGCTTCGGCTGCATCACGCCGCTCAAGGCGGGCGCCGTCCGCGACCTGCGCACCGGCGAGATCACCGAGGCCGAGCCCGGCGTCCTCATCCAGACCTGTGTGTCCGCCGCGGCGGGCCCCTGCGACATCGAACGGTAGGAACACCTTGACCGCCATCGACCCCACCGCCCACCTGACCGCGGAGCAGATCGAGGAGCTCGGCCGCGAGCTGGATGCGATCCGTGACGAGGTGATCGCCACCCGCGGCGAGAAGGACGCCGCCTACATCCGCAAGGTCATCTCGGCGCAGCGCAAGCTCGAACTGGTCAGCCGGGGCGTGCTGCTGTTCTCGATCTTCCCGCCCGCGTGGCTGATCGGCACCGCCGGTCTGTCCGTGGCGAAGATCATGGACAACATGGAGATCGGCCACAACATCCTGCACGGCCAGTGGGACTGGATGCGGGACCCGAAGATCCACTCCACCACCTGGGAGTGGGATCACGTCTCGCCGGCCGACCAGTGGAAGCACTCCCACAACGAGCTGCACCACACGTACACCAACGTGATCGGCAAGGACAACGACCTCGGCTACGGCATCATGCGCGTCGACGAGGACCAGAAGTGGCACCCGTTCCACCTCGGCCAGCCACTGTGGAACTTCATCAACGCCTGCTTCTTCGAATACGGCATCGCAGCGTACGACCTGGAGCTCGGCAAGAACCTGCACAAGCGCCGCCGCAAGAACCCGGAGTTCCGCGCGCGGGCCAAGGCCGTGGGCCGCAAGATCCGCAAGCAGGTGCTCAAGGACTACGTGATCCACCCGCTGCTGTCGGGCCCGTCGTTCCTCACCACGCTCGGCGCCACGTTCACCGCGAACCTGGTCCGCAACATCTGGTCCCACTCGGTGATCATGTGTGGGCACTTCCCCGAGGGCGTGCAGGTTTTCGAGCGCCGGTCGATCAAGGGCGAGACGCGCGGCCAGTGGTACCTGCGCCAGATGATGGGCTCGGCGAACATCAGCGGCAGCAGGGCCATGCACTTCATGACGGGCAACCTGTCGCACCAGATCGAGCACCACCTGTTCCCGGACCTGCCGAGCAACCGGTACGCCGAGGTCGCGGTGAAGGTGCGCGCGCTGTTCGAGAAGTACGAGCTGGAGTACGTCACCGGGCCGCTGCCCAAGCAGGTGTTCTCCGCGTGGCGCAAGGTCTTCCGGCTCTCGCTGCCGAACAAGAAGCCGAAGGTCAAGACGCCGGACCGCGAGCAGGAGCTCGTCGCTGCCTGATTCCCGGTACTGGTTCAGATCTTTCGGCCGCACCGGCGGCACCGCCGGGTCCGGTGAGATCCGTTGCGGACGGTGGGCGGCCGCGACATCAGACCGTACGACACGGGATCCGGGCAGCCCGGTGTCCGGCTGCGCTGCCCGGACATGTGCCAGGAGCTCAGTGCCTGTTCCACGGTGCAGCCGGAAAGGGACTTCGCGGGCGGCGTCCCGGTCGGTGACGTCGGCCGGACGCGCTCCACCTTCTCCTGGACCGTTCCGGGCCGGTCGGGACGGCGGCGGCGGACCGCTCGGCGCCGTCCCGGACCGATGCCAGGATCGAGTGGACCTTGTGCGACACACCCTCGCGACGCTGCGCAGCTGGCCAACGATGAGACGTGAAACGGTAGTTGAGGACCGTGCTCAGCGATATGCCGATGTCGTCCGCGTATATCTGGAGCGACGCCGGACCCCGAAGAACTCGTCGTCGCTGCGCGGCGACGAACCGCCCTGCGGACGCATCGGCTCGATCTCCGCGGCGTGGCCGCCGATCGTGAACATGGCCCGGCCGATCCGGGCGACCAGTTGCCGGTCCCCAGCGACGTTCTCGTCATAACGCTGCCGAGTGACCTGGCCGACGTTCGCAGGCATGGTGATCACCACCCCTTGCGCGGGGCCGGGCGCGGTACTCCGGGCCGCAACGAACCCGCGACCCCTTGCTCTCTCCGGAGAGTCCTCCCGCCGCGCGATCGCCAACAAGGCGCGACGTCAACTCAGTCAATATCGGAATGACTTGGATAAAACGGGTGTTCAGAACAGCGTCACTGTGACGCCGCTCCGGACGCTTTCTGCCGCTTCCGCCAGGCCCTCGTACGGCACCGTGGTGAGCAACAGACAGTCCCCCCGGACGCTCCACCCCAAGTGTCCACCGCGTCCCGCACGACGGACACCCTGCGGCATCGCGCGCCTTCCGCAAGGCCGCCCCCCTTGCCCATACCCGACGGACGTGGCGCCACTGCCCGGAGCGACACACCGCCGAACAGAACCGCGCCCCTGGGCCGGCGTCCAGCCGAAGCCGTTCCCCACAAGCCGGGCAGTACCGGACCGACATCCAGCCGTCACCATCAACCACCCCACCAGGCCAGGCCCGCAAAGAGATCGCTTCAGCGATTCCGGAACCGGGCACTCAGGTCACGGCTGAGGTGGTCGCAAGGCGACGGCGATGACGGTGGTCACCATCTTGCGGATGGCGGTGGTCTGCGGTGGGGCGCTCGCCCGGTCGGCGAACAGCAGGTGCCCGGCCCCGACGAGGGTGGGGGCGAGTGTGTCGATGTCGGCGTCGCCGGCCAGGCGCCCCAACTCCCGCTCGGCGGTGAGATAGGTGGCGATCATAGCGGTGCCTTGCACAGCCAGTGGGATGCCGATCAGCCCGGCCTCGCGCAGCCGGGCGCGGAGGCCGTCGCGGAAGGTGATGAGCGCGACGACTGCCACCGTGACCGGCCCGAACAGATCCTGCAGTGCGTCGACGAGGTTGTCCACCACGCTCCCGGTGCCGGCCGCCGCGCGCAGAGTCGTAGTTCGGTCCCCGATGCTGCGGACACGGTCGAGGACCAGCTCCGCCAGGAAGGCGTCGAAGTCGGTGAAGTGCCGGTGCAGCACACCTTTGGCGCAGTTCGCCTCCTCCGTGACCGCCCGGCTGGTCAACGCGTCGGGCCCGTCCCGAAGCAGGACGCGCTCGGCGGCTTCGAACAACTGGCCGCGCACGTTGTGTATGTGCACCCCTGACGGCATTGTCTTCCTTTCCGCGCCGCCCCGCCTTAACAAGTGGGCAACCGCCCATTAGTGTGGGCGCATGCCCACTTTATCGCAGGGACAGCCGGACAAGTCCGGCCCCGAGCCTCACCGCCACCGGCAGACGGCCGAGTCGTTCGGAGTGGACGCCGAACGCTACGACCGCGCCCGACCGCCGTATCCCCAGGCCCTGGTGGACAGGATCATCGCGGCAAGCCCCGGTCGGCACGTTCTCGATGTCGGAGCCGGGACCGGCATCGAGGCCCGGCAATTCCAGGCGGCCGGCTGCACGGTGCTCGGTGTCGAGCCCGACGAGCGCATGGCCGCCTTCGCGCGACGCAGCCGCATCGAGGTCGAGGTCGCCAGGTTCGAGGACTGGCAGCCGGCCGGGCGGCAGTTCGACGCGGTCATCGCCGGCACCGCCTGGCACTGGGTGGACCCCGTCGCCGGCGCGGCCAAGGCGGCCCAGGTACTCCGGCCCGGCGGCCGACTCGCCCCCTTCCACCACGTCCTCCAGCTCCCGGCCGAAGTGATCGACGCCCTCGCCGAAGCACTCCAACGGGTCGCCCCCGATTCCCCGTTCAACCCCGCCCTGCTAGGACGATCGGCCGTGGACGCCTACCAGCCCCTGTTCGCGAAAATCGCCGACGGGATCCGGCAGACCGGCAGCTTCAGCGAGCCGGAACAGTGGCGCTTCACCTGGGAGCGCACCTACTCCCGAGAAGAGTGGCTCGACCAGCTCCCCACCTTCGGCGGCCTCACCCAACTCCCCGCAGACAAAATGGCGCAGGTCCTGGACGGCGCCGGAACCGCGATCGACAAGCTCGGCGGGTACGCCACCATGCCCTACACATCCGTCGTGATCACCTCGACCCGCTCCCATACGGCCTGACCACCGCAAACGTCGGACGTCGCCACGCGCGGGCAGACTCATGAGCTCCGCGACGCGGAGGACTATAAGGCCAGCGCGCTGAGCTGGAAGCCCCGCGCCGTCGTCCAATCTGCGGAAGAACGCCCGTTCATCCGGGTCGACGACTCGATTGCCGATCTCGATCGCTCTTGGGTGCCGGCGCACCACCGAGGGAAAGCCTTCCTCCACCATGTCGATTCCGGTATCGGCCTCACCGAAAGGGACGTTGCCGTACTCGGCGACTGGTTGCGGGAGGCTTCCGGCTCGAAGGAGCGCTATGCATCGCCGATCAGCCCGGAGGCGAGGAGCAGAATGTGACCCACCTCCTGGTCCACGTAATTGGAAGATGGGTCCTGTTCAGCGCGTGGCGGCCTGTTCGGCCTTGACTGAGGTCTGAGCGATGCGGTGAGCGTCGGTGCCGGTCTCGATGATCGTGCCGTTGAAAGTGAGCCGGTCGACGATGGCCGTGCAGAGCCGAGGGTTAGTGAACGGGTTGGCCCAGGCATCTGGGGCTGACACTTGTTCCCGCACAAGAGTTGTCACTGCCACCTGGCCGTATCCCGTTCCTGAGGTCCGCGTAAAGCCCGTCGGTCGCTGCCAGCACAAGGATCGAGGTTAGTACCCAGTTCAGCGGTCTTGAAGAGTTGGCCATCCTCACGGCAGCGAGTCCACGCGCTCGTCATGAGTCACTGAGAAGGAGGGCAGCCTGCCGAGTGAAACGGCAGGCCGCCGCGCGTCGGGCCTAGTACTCCAGCCGGACTTCTGTATTTCTCCTGGTCAACGGCCTGGCGGTGGGGAATGTAGCGGGGGTGCGTGTTTCGACGGCGCAGCGGAAGCCGGCGTCGCGCTTGGCGCTTTCAGTGGATGCTGTCGGCCGGTGTCGAGGGGGTGTCCGTGCCCTGTCTGATCAGGAGGACGAGGCGCTCTGCTTGAGAGGCGTCCGTGGTGGTCAGTGCGATCCCGTTGGCCAGGGCGAGTAGTTCCGATGCATTGAGGTCGGCGCGGACAGCACCGGCGCTTTGCGCCCGGGTCAGCAGTGCGGACGCGGCTGTGTGCATCGATTGGTGCCAGCGGTCGAACAGCGCGGAGCGCTGGCCTGTGCGGTCATCGGTGATCGACAGCGCCAGTTCCCGCTTGGCCGCCACGTGTGCAATGAAGTCCTGGAGCCAGCCGAAGAGGGCGTCGCCGGGAAGGTCCTCGGCCAGCAGGGACTGGCTCCGGGTGCAGAGCTCGGCCACTTCCTCGGAGTAGACGGCGATGATCAGTTCGCGGCGTGTCGGGAAGTGTCGATACATCGTGGCGTTGCCGACGCCGGCCCGGCGGGCGATGTCGTCGAGCGGGGCGTCGACGCCGTGGTCGTGGAAGACGTCCCTGGCCGCGGCCACGAGCAGGTCGTAGTTTCGCTGAGCGTCCGCGCGACGACGACGCTGGGGTTCCGGACGCGGTGCAGGCCCGGCGCTCTGCGATGGCATGACCCTCCTTGTTAATCGGGGACTTCCCCGGTTACGGTAGCCGAACTCGGCAAGCGGGGAGCTCCCCAGTTGCTGTCTCGCGTATCCCCACCAGAGGAGATTCCGCATGCTGCAGGGAGCAGAAGACACCACGCGCCCAGGACCGGGAGAGATTCACCGGCGCGTCGTCGAGAGCTACGCGCAGATCCTGGAAGGGCGGCTCGAAGACGCCCTGGAACTGATCGACCCTGAGGTCGTCGACCACCGGGGAGGCACCCAGGGCGATCACCGGGGACGCGACGCCTGGCGACAGAAGTGGGAACGGATGAGTGCGAGCAGCGCGTTCCACGATGTCTCGGTGACGATCGAGCAGAACGTCGTCTCCGGCGACACCTCCGTCAACCGGTACACAAGCCGGGGCACCCACACGGATTCCGGCCGACGCTACGAGGTCCTCAGCATGGACATGGTCCGCGTCCGCAACGGCCGCATCATCGAGCACTGGGCCCTGCGCGACGCCGACGCGATGCGCGATCAGTTGGGCCTGTGAAGGAACCTCTCGCGTCTGGTGGCCAGATGATGACCGCCACGCCCGACGGGAACCTCGCCCGATGGCAGGATACTCATGGGCCGGGTCGCGGGTCGGTTCGCCCGGGTCGAACCCCGGCGCCGGATGAGGAAGTTGGTGCTCGGACTGCTGTCCGACCTGCCGAGCAAGAACTGCTGGACCATCGCCGAGTGGGCCGGCGACACGACACCGGACGGCATGCAGCACCTGCTGGGCAGGGCCAAGTGGGATGCCGATCAGGTCCGCGACGACATACGCGCCTACGTGGTGGAACACCTGCACGACCACCAAGCGGTGCTGGTCGTCGACGAGACCGGCGACGTGAAGAAGGGCGTGGAGACGGTCGGCGTCCAGCGCCAGTACACCGGCACCGCCGGCCGGATCGAAAACTCCCAAGTCGCCGTCTACCTGGTCTACGCAGGTCGGCACGGCCACGCGGCAGTGGACCGGGAACTCTACGTTCCCCACTCCTGGACCTCCGACCCCGACCGCTGCCGCGCCGCGGGCCTTGCCGAGGAAACCACCTTCGCCATCAAGCCGGAACTGGCCGCTCGCATGGTCGCCCGGTTCCTGGACTCCGGCCACCAGGCCGCAGGGGTTGCCGGTGACGAGGTCTACGGCGCCAACCCGAAGCTGCGAACCGCACTGGAGGAACGTGGCACCGGCTATGTCCTCGCGGTGGCCTGCTCACACGAAGTCACCACTGGTGCAGGGAAGTTCCGTGCGGACATCCTGGCCAAGAAAGTGCCCAAGCGGGCCTGGCAGAAGCTCTCCGCAGGAGCCGGGGCCAAGGGGCACCGCTTCTACGACTGGGCATTCATCGGCCTTCCCGACCCCCGCCCCGGGCGTCGTCAGCTGCTGATCCGCCGCAACCGCAGCACCGGCGAACTCGCCTACTACCGCTGCTACTCGCCTGCACCTGTGCCGCTGAGCGTGCTGGTCCGAGTCGCTGGATCAAGATGGAGAGTGGAGGAGTTCTTCCAGTCCGGCAAGGGCCTGGCAGCACTCGACGAGCACCAGGTCCACCGCTACACCTCCTGGTCACGCTGGGTGACCCTCGCCATGCTCGCGCACGCCTTCCTCGCCGTCATCCGCGCAGACGAGCCCACCCGCCCCGCACCCGATGCCCTCATTCCGCTCACCTGCAAGGAGATCCAGCTGCACCAGGTCTGCCGCTTCACCTCGTGGTCGCGTTGGGTTACCTCGCCCGCACCTTCCTCGCGGTTGTCCGTGCCGACGAGCACACCCGCCGTCCCGCCCCGATCTTGCTGATCCCATTCACCTGCAACGAGATCCAGGGCCTGTTCACGGCACCCGTCGTCTGAGACCGGATCACCGGCCCCCGCCCCGCCCGGCACACCGCGTTGCTCCTGCTGCGCGGGTACCCCGACGGCGACGCGCGGGCGGTCGCCACGGCTCTGGACACCCTGGACGAGACCGCCCTCGACGACACGTACACCTGTCTCTGTGTCGTCATGGAGGTCACCCTGCGCCTCACCCTGACCGCCCAGCCCGCGGCCCGTGACGTGGGCCGGGCCGCCGAGCAGGCTGCCACGGCGGCTACCCCGCACTACGAGTTCGCCTTCGGGCAGACGGTCCGGGGCCCTGACCCGCGCCGCCGACGCGGACCTCCCGGGAGCCGTGCATCTGCTGGCCGTGATGACCGTGGCCCTGGGCGCCTCCGTCCTCGACCACGACGGTGTGAACGCCCTGCTCAGCTGCCTCCCGGAGGATCCGCGCTGATCGCGACCACCGCCTGACGGGCGCCCCCGGTCAGCACCGCCCGAACCACACCGTCCGCCCCATGGCGACCGTCGCGTCAACGACGACGGTCCGATCAACGACGACCACCCCCGTGGCGCCGCGCCGACTCGTTCTCCTGGGCCATGCGGCGCAGCGCCATCAGCGCGGGTTCGAGCAGGACCGTGAGCAGCAGCGCGCGCTCGGCCAGTTCCAGCGGGTCGTCGATTCGGTCCAGTTGGCCGAGGTCGAGCACCGCGGTCCGTTCGGCCAGCCGGGCGTACGAGACGAGCGCGTTCCGGTCGAACGGGACACCGAGGTCGCGCAGCGAGCCCAGGGTCTCGGCCAGGGTCGCCCGCGCGGGCGCCGACCCGTGGACGTCCCAGCCCAACTCCTCCACGAGCGCGTCGACTTCGGTCCGTTCGGTGGAGTCCTCCGCCGCATCCCCGGCGGGCCCGATCGAACCGAGGGTGAGACCGAGCAGGCGATGGGTGTCGCCTGCGTGCTCCGCCAGGGCTCCCAGGGCCTCCCGGGTGGCACTGACGGACAGCCCCCGGACGCCGGTCAGCACGCGGATCAGACGGAGCCTGCGCAGATGGTTCCCGTCGTACTCGGCCTGGGTCGCGGACAGTTGCCGGCCGGCCGGGAGCAGCCCCTCGCGGAGGTAGTACTTGATCGTCGTGACGGAGACTCCGCTGAGGCGGCTCAGCTCGGACATGCGCATCGGGTCGGCTCCGCTCTGGTCATTGGATACCTCCACTGTCTAACATGGATAGTGGAGGTATCCAATTTGCTCCCCCGGGCCTCCGTCCCTCGTCCTGCCCCTGCGGAAGAAGGCGCCATCATGCCCACGCTCCCCTGGACCACCGTCGACGCGCCCGCACCAAACTCGCGGGCGTTCGTCATGGCCTCGCGCTTCGAGGTCCGTTCCTTCCGTGACGTACCGCGTTTCTTCCTGCGGTCCCTGGCCGCCTGGAAGCAGGTGAAGAGCGCGCCCGGCGCGTACGGCGCCACGCTCGTCGCCCAGCCGTTCAAGCGCACCTTCTGGACGCTGTCGGCCTGGGAGGACAAGCGGGCCCTCTACACGTACGCGAAGACCGAACCGCACCGCTCGATCATGACCGGGCTGCGGTCCACGACGAGCGGCTCGGTCTTCACGTTCTGGGAGCTTCCGGCCTCGGAACTCCCCCTCGACTGGGCGGACGCCCGGCGGCGGCTCGCCGAGCAGGAGCGCGCCGATGCCACCGGCGAGCGCGGACCCTCGGATGCCGGACCCGGATCCGCCTGACACTCCCCCGCCCCTCCCCTGAACCGGCTCTTCATCTCCCCAGGAGACGTACTGACATGACGCTGTCCGAGGAAAGCCCGGCCCTGGACGACTCCCCGATCGCCCTGGCGCGCGAGCGACGAAGGGTGCCGCTGTGCCTCGCGATCGTCGCGTGCAGCGTGCCCATCTTCATGGTCGGCCTGGCGACGCCGTCATCAAGCCCGAGTGCTGGCCAGCCATTACCTCCGACAAGTCACGGACCGGACATGAAGATCACGATCTACGGCTGGAGTGCTAGTACTCCAGCAGCACTTTGACGTTTTCCCTGTTCAGGGGCGGTTTGGGTGAGTGTAGAGGGCTGATGACCGGCCTGTGATCTCTTTCCCGGGCCGCCCCTCGATCGTGTGCAGCCGCCGCTGATAGTGGCAGCGGTCCGGGCAGCCTCCCGACGTGATCGACGAGCGTGCAGTTGAGATCTGGAACGACGAACTCGAGGAACTGTTCCTGCGTACCGGCCACCGCTTCAGGCGTGTCGAGCCGCGTCGCAGGATGCGTGACTACGTCCGTGGACTCCTGGGCCCGGTCGGCCGAAAGAACGGCTGGCAGCTGGCCGAGTACGCCGGACACCGCACACCCGACCGTCTCCAGCGGCTCCTTAACGGCGCACGCTGGGACGCCGACGAACTCCGCGACGACCGCCAGCACTACGTAGCCGAACGGCTCGGCGAGCCCGACGGAATCCTCATCCTCGACGACACCGGCTTCCTCAAGAAGGGCACCACCTCGGCCGGTGTGCAGCGCCAATACTCCGGCACCGCCGGCCGCACCGAGAACTGCCAGATCGGCGTGTTCGCCGCCTACGCCACCACCCGCGGACGCGCCCTGGTCGACCGCGCGTTGTACCTGCCCAAGTCCTGGACCGACGACCGCGACCGATGCCGCGCCGCGCACATCCCCAACGAGCGGACCTTCGCCACCAAACCCGACCTGGCCAAGGCCATGGTGCTGCGGGCGATCGCCTCGCCGCTGCCGATCGCCTGGGTGACCGCGGACGCCGCCTACGGCCAGGAGTGGCGGCTGCGCCGCATGCTGGAGGAGACCGGCCTGGGCTATGTGCTCGCGGTCCCCAAGTCTCAGCAGGTGCCCCACTTCGGACGCATCGACCACCTCTTCTCCCAGGCACCCGAGGAAGCGTGGGAGCAACGTTCGTGCGGTGACGGCGCCAAGGGCCCGCGCTTCTACCACTGGGCCGCCCTGCAGATCACCTCCATCGAGGACTTCGACGGCGAGATGCCCACCCACCAGCGGTGGGCACTGGCCCGCCGCAGCATCAGCAAGCCCGAGGAGATCGCCTGCTACCTCTGTTACGCACCGCTCGGCACCACGGTCGAGCGTCTGGTCCGCGTCGCCGGGACGCGCTGGGCCATCGAGGAAGCCTTCCAGGCCGCGAAGAACGAGTGCGGCCTCGACCAGTACGAAGTCCGCCGCTATACCGGCTGGATGCGGCACATCACGCTGGCCATACTGGCGCATGCGTTCCTGGCCGCCATGGCCGCCGACGCCGCGGCAAAAGGGGCAGCAGAAACGGTTCCTGCCTTGCGCCCCTCACCGTGGCAGAAGTTCGGCGGCTCCTGGCAACTGGCCACTCACCCCTCGCCGCTCACCAGCCCCTCATCAGTGCACGCGCACTGAGATGGTCACACTGGCGCAGACGACGCCAAGCGGTCGCTCGCCGCTGCCACTATCAGCGGCGGCTGCACACGATCGAGGGGCGGCCCGGGAAAGAGATCACAGGCCGGTCATCAGCCCTCTACACTCACCCAGACCGCCCCTGAACAGGGAAAACGTCAAAGTGCTGCTGGAGTACTAGCTGCTTACGATCTCCCCCACGGCGCCGTCGATGTTTCGAGATTCGGCTGTGATGCCTGCAATCTTTTCAACCGCTGCGGCAACCCATTGAGGGTCTCCGAGCTTATCTGCGCGTCCGCACTTCACCACTTGCGCGAAAAACGCTTGGGCCAGACGGATTTCACGTCTGCCGTATTTTGTGGCGGCGCGTGTGTAATGCGCATTCCAGTCCTCATAGGGACTTCGCAGTGTCGCGGTGAAGTACGCCTCTCCTCCACCGTGGCGGGAGCTCCCCGTGAGGGAGAGAGCCAGATCCGTGATCCGTGCGAGTGTTCCGGAGTTGCTCAGCCGGCTGGCCTGGATCGAAAGGCCGAGGTTCATGAACCGCGACCACGGGATCGTCTCGGCCCGCACCCCCTGGACCCAGTAGCTGAGTCCGTTCCGATCGAGCTTGAAATACTTGCTCTTGGGGGCGGTCGAGTCACCGACGATCCACTCGCCTGAGACAAACTCCAGGGGGCCCAGGTTGGGGATGGTCATCGATCACCGATCCATTGCCATGCGGCACTCCAGGCCGCGTGATGTCCTCGGAGTTTACGCCCCGCTGCAGTTCTCCACCCGATGCTGTGCGTCAATCCGTGATGCAGCCCTCGGAACTTGCTGAATACGTAGTCGCAAGCAAGTCCCCCGGCAAAGCTTCTCCATCGCCTGTGCCTGCTGTGTCGCTGGAATATTCCGTTGTCGTACCCGCTCTTGTGCACCGATGCAGCGAATGCTGTTCCACCCGCGATAGCGCAGCCGCCGCCTGCTGTGAAGGCACACACTCCGATGGACACATAACCCGCGAAGCTGGCAATACCCGACCGATGCTTGACTGTCCAGCGACGCACTCTCCGGACACCGTGCCACAGGCCCCGCCAGAATCGCCCGTCCAGGTCGTAGCGATCGAGCGGGTCGCCTCCGCAGTATTCGTACGCGTTGGCGCTGCCGCCGGGTACGGGGTCGACGGACAGGAAGCGTCCCGTGCGCGGTCGTAGAGGCGCACGCCCATGAGGGTGGCTCCGGTGACCGTCTCGCTGGAACGCTGCTTGCCGCCGAGCCAGCCGTAGCGGACGGAGGAAGTGTCGCGTCCAGGTGCCGGGTCGCGTCCCGGTTCCAAATCTGCCGGTTGGTGCCGGAGGTCTGCTGGCGGACGAGATCGTTGGTGTGGTAGCCGATCGTCGCACCGGACGCCTGGGTCGTGGTGCGGTCGAAGGCGTCGTACACCGTGCCGCTGGTGGTCGGCCGGTCTGCGCTGTCGTAGGTATACGACGTGGTGGTGGACCCTCGCCACGGGCTCGTTCGTGCCGTCCTCGGTCCGCACCGCGATCTTCTGCGCGAACACGAGGACTTCCGCGGCCGTGACGCGCTGGTAGCGCTCCACCTTCCCGTTGTTCCGAGGTGTGTATGGCTTGGTTCTCTGATGCCGGGTGCCTTGCCCGACGATGCGGGCAAAGTCGCCGGAGCGGTAGCAAGCGCCATTGTCGGTGACGACCCGGTGGATGTGGTTGATGCCGTGGGCGGCGAACCAGACCTTCGCCCGGGCAAGGAAAGCAGCAGCCGTCGCGCCCTTCACATCACCGAGCGGTTCTGTGTAGGCGAGCCGTGACAAACCATCGACGACGGAGCGCAGGTAGACGTAGCCACGCTTCGCCCCGGCCGACTTCGCCCGACTGGCGACCTTGGCCTGATCGCTGTCCCGGCCATGGATCCGCCACCCGCCGCCATCAGGGATCCGGCCGACCTTCTTCACGTCCAGGAGCACCATGTGTCCGGGCCGGCAGGCAGTGATCTTCCCCGGCTTCCGGTTGTTCTCACCGCCTGGGTCGGTGAAGCGGCGTTTGCCGGGGCCGAGCCGGGTCAGGTGTCGGCTGACAGTTCGCCGGTCGATCACAAAACCGATACTGACAAGTTCGTCGGTGATCCGTTGCGCGGACCACTTGTGCTCGCGGCGCCAGGACTCGATCTGCTCGATGACCCCTGCTGGAGTCGCGTTCGGACTCCGGTGCGGACTCGACGGCCGGTCTTGCAATCCCGCATCACCGTGCAGCCGCCAGCGATTTACCCACTTGCCGGTGCATGCGCGAGAGATACCCGTCTCAGCTTGATCATTAACCTCGCTGCTGTTTCAGGCGGACGTGTTCGGTGAGGGTTTCGATTCGTTTCACGGTCTTCCCCGGCTCGTGACGTGGGGCTGGCCTGCGGTTCTTCGAGCCGAGTGGGCGTCCGGGCCCTGGCTTGGAGGGTCTGGGCACGTCGGCGGGACGGGCGGTTTTCACGCGGAGGTGGCGGAACCCCCGGCGGACCCGGGCAGGGGTGAGCCGGCGCGGCTCGGAGGGCCGTTCCCAGGGGCGGCGGAGGTCCTCGGCGAGGGGCCGGGCAAGGCGGAGTTGGGTGTGGGCGGCGATGATCAGCCAGGTCCACAGGTCGGCCGTGTGTGGATCGCGGACCTTGGGGACAGTCCAGCCGAGGGTCTGCTTGAACAGCCGGAAGGTATGTTCAAGATCGAATCTGCGGAGGAACGCCTGCCAGCGGACGTCGACGTCCTCGCCGGTCATGCCGGTGCGCGAGGACCACAGCCACACCGGCTTGGGGTCGCGGTCACCAGGCAGGTACTCGACCTTCAGACGGATCAACGTGCCGTGGATCAAAGGGAGTTCACCGCAGTGGTCGAGCCAGGGGCCACGGGCCTGCAATCGGGGGTGCATCCGGTCCCAGGCGAGGGCTTCGGCCGTGCCGTAGCGGGTGGTGTCGCACGTCGTGGCCTGGTCAGGGGTGTGCCAGGACTCCGGGTTGGAGAAGGTGAGGACCCCGCCGTGCTTGCGGGGCTGCCCGCCACGCGGGGTGGAGCGACGCGGCCCGGCATCCCGGAGCATGACCCGGTCCGAGCGCAGCCGGCCGACCAGCTCGACGGGCAGGTCGGCCAGGACGTAGGCGAGGCGGGTCACGTCGTAGCCGGAGTCCATGACGACGAGGATGTCCTCATCGCCCGGCCGCCACTGCCCGGCGTGCACCAGCCGGGTGACCACCTCACGCAGCTGGGCGGCGGTGATTGCGGTGGCGTCGTCGGCCGGCCCGAGCCGGATCGCGTCCAGCACGGCTGTCCAGGAGGTCCGTCCTGTTTCCAGAGCGGCCACGAAGGAGTAGGGCCAGCCGGGGATGAACTGATCGGCGCTGCGGCCCCGCCCGTAGACATGGCAGAACAGCAACTCCGGACTGGTCGGGGCATCAGGGCGCAGCCAGTTGCTCACGTCCACGGCGAGGACGATCCGCCCGTCGGCGGCACGCGGCAGCGGGGTGGAGGCCAGCAGCCTGCGCAGGCGGCGCGGCTCCAGCCAGCCGTGGTTGACCGCGTCGTACATCGCCCCGTGCCCGCGCCGGTGCTCGGCCGTGAGCGTCAGCTCGACCAGCGAGGTGACCGGACCATCGGCACACAGCACTGCGTCGGTGAGCTCGAAGAGCGCATCCGCACGGCTGTAAAGGCAGTCGTAGAACTGGACACGAAAGTGGGACAGGATGCCCAACGCGGCCTCAGCAGACTGTTCAGCGGCAAGACTCTTCACCAGCGGCCGTTCCTTCACGCGACGTTGCTCGACACCTCGAAGCGTGAAGAACGGCCGCCCTGCTGTCTCAGGAACACACCAAGATCAGCAGGTCGAGTGACCAGCGAGGATAAATGCCAAGCTCAGCGGCGACGTGGGCGATGGGACGTGTCTGGCACCGCTTCACGAGCCGCCTACGGCCCTCGACGCTCAGGGGCGCCTTCGCGTGGGGCACTCGTCGTCCTCTCGAAGTCGGACGACGGCAGGCGCGACACCTGTCGTGCGCGCCTGCCGCATTGCGGCCTTTCAGTCCTGCGGTGCGACGCGGATACGGTTCCCGTCAGGATCGGCTGCGAGGAAGGTCAGCCCGAACCCCGCATCATGAGGCTCGCGCAGGATCGTGACCCCCTTGGACTTCCACTGCTCGAAGGTCGCGCTGACCTCGTCGGGTCCACCGTCGATGGCCAGGCAAACCTCACTGGTGCGCGGGACGTCCGGTGACAGACGCTCGAACTGGCCGGACCACAGACCGAGGTCAGCGCCCGGCCCGAGGTCGAAGGTGATGTATCCCGCAGTCTCGAACGAGGGGCCCATGCCGAGGAGGTCGCCGTAGAAGCGAGCTGCGGCGGGAGCATCGGTCACGTAGACGATGGACACGACGGATGTGGTCACGGCTGTTCCTTCTCACAGGAGGTAGGTACGCATCCACCAGCCTGACCGGGATATGCGCCGCATCGTGTCGCAATTCCTGAAAAAATTGGTGCGTGACCCCAGACCGCTTCTTCACCCTGATGCTCCTCCTCAAATCGAGGGATGCCGTGACCACACAGGAACTCGCCTCAGCGCTCGGGGTGTCCCTTCGAACCATCACCCGAGATCTGAACTGGCTCCGCGACGCCGGTCTGCCGGTGACCGCGCACCGGGGCCGCCTCGGAGGCGTGACCATGCTGCCCGGATCCGGACTCGACCTCACGCGACTCACACCGGGCGAGCGTGATCATCTGTCGCTCACCGGGCTGGATGAGAAGCAACGTGCGGAGCTCAACGCATCGGTCGAAAGCCAGCGCGCGCTCTCCAAGATTGCCGCTACACAGCCACGTCGAGTTCATGAACTCCTACGGCTCACCGACGTAGTGCACGTGGACAGCCGCCCCTGGCGTCAGGCACGAGCTTTCGGCACGACTCCGGCTTCGCTGATCGGCGCGGTGCGGCGAGGTCGCCGGCTACGGATCGAGTACGACAGCACACGCGAGTCATGCCCACGCGACCTGGTCGTGGATCCCTACGGGCTGTTCGCCAAGGCCGGCATCTGGTACCTCGTCGCCGACTGTGCCCGAGTGCCACGAATGTACCGACTCGAACGGATCACGACGTGGAAAGAAGTCGACCAGCCACGACGGATCCGCGAGAGCCAGACCCTGGCCACCGTCGCTGCAGCGCTCGTTGCTCAGTGGGAAAACAACCACGCGATAGAGGTCAGCGCCACCATCGACCAGACCCAGATCGAGCGAGCGCAACGGATCTTTGGCCTACGACTCGTCCGGGACGACCATGAAGAATCCGCCACCGGCCGCAAGGTAACAATCCGCTTCCTGCATCTGGAGGACGTGCGAGCACTACTGCCGTTCGGGAGCGCCATCACTGTGCACGGCCCCACCGAAGCCACGGCTCACCTCCGCGACCTCGCCACCAGTCTTGCCCAGCACTATGCGCCGTCACCAACGCCCTGAACCGCAACAACTAGGTTGCCCAGGGCGTCGCTCCCGCCGTGTGCGTCGCCCGAGTTTTGGAGGAGAGCGACCGCTTCCCTGAAGGACTCCGTGGCCCTGCCCACGTCACTGCCGCCGTCACGTAAGGCTTCGCCAAGGTTGCGCAGCAGAGCGGCACGCGCTCGGCCATCCGCCAGACCGTGGGCCGCGTCCAAAGCTAGTAGGGCTTGGTCAGATTCGTAGTGGTGTGGGTATGTCGCGGTGGCAGGTGGGGCAGACGCCGGTCCAGGTGGCGAGGAGGGTCTGCAGTTTGCGGACCACTTGGTAGAGGCTCAGTCCTGCGCCGCGCCTTTTGGGTCTTGTGCCAGTCGTCGCAGGGTGCAGAAGGCGTGGGCGGCGGAGACGAGGGTGACGTGGTGGTGCCAGCCGCTCCAGGTGCGGCCCTCGAAGTGGGCCAGTCCCAGGGCCTGTTTCATCTCGCGGTAGTCGTGCTCGATGCGCCAGCGCAGCTTGGCGAGCCGCACCAGAGTGGCCAGCGGCATGCCGGAGGGCAGGTTCGCCAGCCAGAACTGCACCGGTTCGGGGGCTCTGTCGGCGATCTTGTGACGCTGCCAGGATCATGGGCTGTGCAGGATGCGTTGGCGGAGCAGGTCGAGTTTGGCGCGGCCGAACCCGATGCGCTTGAGGAGCTTGACTCTGCAGACATGGCCTTCAACCTGGCCGGAACTCCATGGGCTGTTGAGGACGGCGGTGACAGCGTCGAAGTCTCGGCGTATGCCGTTGACCAGCGAGTGCAGGGCGGGCAGTTCGTCCTGGGTGACCCGGTCCATCCAGGCTGGGAGTTGATCGCCGCGGAGGTCGCGCATCATGTCGGCGAAGGCGCGGACGTGGCGTGCAACAGCGTCGAGGTGCGGGCAAGCGGCCCTGATCTCCTTGAGCTCTGTCGCATCGGCGTCCGAGAGGTGTCCGGGGTTCGTCATGATCCAGCGCACCACTCGGCGGGGCTTGGGCGCCGGCCGCGGTTTGGGTTGCGGCGCCGAAGGGTGCTTTGGCCTGGGGCTATGGGGCTTCTTGAAGGGGCGGAAGTAGCGGCGCACGCTCTGGATGTCGCCGGTGAAGCCCTGCTCGCGCAGTTCGCGGTGGAGCTGGGGAATGTCGTGGCAGCCCTCGTTCCACCGCTGGTGCAGATAGGGCTTGTGGATGTCCAGGATCGAGGCGCGGTTGACGGCTTTGACCAGGAGCTCGTCCAGGCTCTGGGCGCGGGCGAAGCGCCGCACGGTGGAGTGGTCGAGCCGCAGCTCGCGGCGGATCGCGGACAGTGACATCCCCGCAGCCAGCCGGTGTTGCGCTGCTTCGTACCGCTCCGTCGTGCGCGGGACCAGCCGCCGCGGTTTCCCCAGGACATCGAGCGTGCCGTCGGGTGGTTCGAACGGCTCGGCTTCGACTGGCGGCACCGCAGTGACCAGGGACTTCACGGGCGGCTCCTCAGTGACCGGGGGCGTGGCGAACGCGGTCCGGATGCACGGGTGGTGAGAGCCGACGGTCTTCTCCACGGCCTCAGCGAGGTTGCGCCACAAGTGCCAGGCGTCCGCGACCTGTTGTGCCTGGGGAGCGCCGGAACGCGCGCCTTCGGCGTATGCGCCGGCCCGATCGCGGCAGATGACTGCCACCTCGGGATGGCCACGCAGCCAGTCGGCCAGCGGATCGGCGTCCCGACCGGGCAGGACATCGAGCGGGCGGCGGGCCTCCAAGTCGACCAGGAGGGTGGCGTAGGTATTGCCTTTGAGCAGGGCGAAGTCGTCGACACCGAGGACCCGTACGCCTTGGTCAGGCGGGTCGGGTATCGCGCGCAGAAGGTTGAGGAGCGTGTCCTTGCCGACCCGGATCTTCAACGCGGCGGCCAGCCTGGCCCCGGGGCGTCCGGCCAGGAAGAGCGCGATGGAGGTGAGCGCGGCGCGCAGCAGTGGGGTGTAACGGGCATGCGGGCTGGCCAGCCCGGGGATCTGCTCGGCGAACGTCACTGCCGGACAGGCCGAGTTGAGGCATTTGAACCGACGCACGGTCAGCTCGATCACGACGGCCGCGCCGCCGAGTGGCGCATCGGACAACCGGCGGACGTAGCGGCCGTGCACCCTCCATGACGGCATCCGGCACCCCGTACATCTCGCTGGCAACGACGAGCAGGACGCACGTAACGTGACCGCCCTCGGCGGTACGCCTGGCCGACTCCACCACCACATCAGCTAAATGCGGTAGCAACCGCCCCAAACCCCCTGAATCGCACACCCGCTATATGCCCAGCTCAACCGCGAGACATCACAAGATCGCCGACAGAGCCGAAAATTCCCCAGGATCTGTGTGATCAGCGTCAGATGATTCCCCACCCCCGTAGTCACGATTCCCCACCGGAGTGCTGACCATCGCCCCGCCTTCAGGTGATCTGTCGGGCACGCCGCCCACCACCCCCGAAGTGACCGTCGGCGCGCACTCCTGCTCCGTCTTCCGGACCGGTACGCTTCCCCCCGGAGGCGGGGATGTTCATTGCGGTGGCTTTCGGCGCTGGTGGTGTCATCTGCCTTGCCATGGGCATGTGGTTCGTCCGGCGGCAACACCGCAGGCGCGCCAGCACCCTCGCGGGGTGGGGCGGACTCGCCCTCGGGGCAGCGCAGTTGATACATGCGGCAAACTCTCTGACCGGTGACCGCCAGCCACTCGGCGTCATCCTCGCCGGCTGCTGTGCGGCACTCAGTATCGTGGGCTACCTCCTGCTGGCCCGCGACCGGGACACGTACCGCAACGGTCACCGCAGCCGAAAGCGCCGGAAACTGCCCCCGATCCACCCGTGAGGGGTCGCGACCGCGGGAGAGGGTGCCACTCAGCGGCATCACTTCGGATGTCGGCACACAGACGGGGTTTGCGCGCGGTCCAGCACGCCACGACGGCTACGTCACCACCTCCCGACTGGCCCGATCCGCCGTCGTAGCCCCCACCGATATTCCATGCGGGGCCCTGCGCCGTGTCCATAGAATCCCGCTCGATGAAGAGACGCGTGCAGTTCACCGAGCAGGTTGTGCGGTTCCGTGACTACATGCCGACCGCAGATCGGGAGAAGTTCCTGCGGCTTGTCGACAGGATCACAGCTGATCCGGAAGGCGCCGACAGTCACCTAGCCTACCGGTCCGACACTGTGACGCGCGTGGCCTGGGAAGACCGCGTAATGGTCCACTACGTCGTGACGGGCTTCTTCGTGGTCGTTATCGAGGCTGACATCTACGACGCGTCGCGTGGTTTCAACGAGGTGTAAAGGTGAGCCGTTCACTTATGTGGAATCGGTTGAACCCGAAATCCTGGCGGGGCAGTCGGTGAGTTCGACTCGGAAGCCGGCGTCCGGTTCCGTGCCGGTCGAGCAGCCGGTTCGCTGCTCGACCGGCACGACGCACCCTGCGGGATCGGCTCAGCAGCCCGTGGCGTTGTAATTCCAGAACGCGGCCCTGGTCTGCGGTCCGGCGATCCCGTCGGGGGTGCCGGCGTTCTCGCCGACGGCGTTGAGGAACTTCTGCAGCGCCGTGATCGTGTTGGGGCCGACGACTCCGTCGACGTCACCGGCGTTGTAGCCCCAGGCGTTGAGCATCCTCTGTGCCGCCATCCAGCTGTTGGTGCCCAGTTGTCCGTCCTCGTTACCGGCGTTGAAGTGCCAGGCGTTCAGGCAGCTCTGCCAGTTCTTGGCCCGGGCTGTGTCCAGGCCGAGATTGTTCACCGCGAGGATCTGCCGGCTGCTGACCGCGGGCTTGGTGGCCTGTTGGGGGGCCGCCACGCTCGCACTCGCACCCGCAAGACCTCCAGCGGCAATGCCGACGACGGCAGTCGCGGCAACGAGTGCCCTGGCCAGAGAAGATCGCATTGCTCCCTCTTTCCGATCGACTGTGCAGGCTTTGGCGCGACCGCCCGCAGGGGCCGTCCGCGCCGCCCCAAAGCGTGCCAGGGGCGGGCGCCCAAATCTTGAGAAAATGCGACCTGATTTCTCGTATGACTTACTTCAGGCCATATTGTCGGTTCCGAACGGGAGACAGGTGGGAAAGCAAAGCACAAGAGCTCCCCGACCGCGGCGATGTGCGCGGCGCTCGAGGGACTCGTGGCCGAGCGGTCGCGTGGCTTCTAGCCTCGGCCCGGACGGATGAGGCGGCCGGCCGGTGCGGCAGGGAGGTGACCGAGTTCGAGAAGGCCGCCAACGACCAGGGCATCACACCTGGCCGGTTCGGGCGGTGGGCGCTTGAGGACGCCGAGCGGCTCGCCGGCAGCGGACGTCCTGGCCGCGCGGATGCTGCGACCTGAGCTGGCTGCGCAGCACCCGGAGATCCGGCGTCGGACCTGAACTACTGCATCGAGGCCGGATGGCTGACGCCGGTCAGCCACGAGCGCCGCACGGTGTGGTCGGGCGGCCGAGTCGATCGGAAGGTGGTCGAGGTACCGATGTTCCGGGCCAGGGACCTGGACGCTCTCAAGGGCATTCCCGGGGTGGACTGGGAGGCGGTGCGGGCGACCAAGCCCGGGTGGCCGTCCCCAGTGCGGGGCCCTCGCCCAGCTGGCGCCGAAGCGGGCCGCTGTCGTCCGCGCCTTCGTCGACGACCTGCGCGATACCTTCGACCTGCCGGTCTGGACGCGCTTCGCCAACCTCGACAACCTCTGGCCCATCGACGGGGAGCCGGGCCCGGACGACACCCCGTCGCGGGACGACATCGCCGCGCTACTCGTCAACAACCCGGTCGCGTCCCGTTTCGCCGACGGCATCCAACTACGCAGCGCGCAGGGTGAGGCCATCCACTGAGCGCGGCAGATGCTGCAGCCCGGCGTGGCCTGCCTGCTGGACGCCGAGACGCATGACCTGTGGGGCGGGTGAAGGAGGTCGCGGTGGTGGATGCCGCCACTGGGGAGGTTCTCCTGGAGACGCTGGTCAATCCGCAGACGCCGGTGACCTCCGGCGCCTTGGCCGTTCATGGCGCGAGTGACGCGATGGTCGCGGGTGCGCCGACGTGGGACCAGGTGCTGCCAGAGGTGCTGCGGGTCACCGGCGGATGGAAGATCCTCGCCTGCAACGCGGAGTACGACAAGACCGTTGCCGTGGCCGACTGCCAGCGCGTGGGCGCCAATCCGCATCACCTGAGCGGCCGCGGATCCTGGGGGTGTATCACGTGCAAGCGTTGTGACTGGGAGGGCCTGCGGGACTTCCTGCCGCTGACCGGTGGCCACCGTGGCCTTGGCGACGCGTGCACGGCGCTGGATGTCATGCGCTCCCTGGTAAAAAGCCGTGGGTTCGCGTTTTCCGAAGGAAACTCGGAGCCGAACCGACGGCTGGTGCAGCCGTAACCGTGTTCGGACGGCCCGGGGTTTGCTCGGGCACGCCGAACCGGCGGCGGCAACCGTGGTGAGTGCAGGCCCCACGCCCTGACCGGGGTGGTGACCGACCCGGCCGGACGACTGCTCTGGATCTCACCGACGCTGCACGGCCGCACGCACGACCTCACTGCGGCCCGCGCCCACCGGATCATCCGGATCCGCGAACGCCAGGGCGTTCCGGTCCTCGCCGACCGTGCCTACGTGGGAGACGGCCCGTGGGTGACGACACTCCTCAGACGCCTGCCAAGACGCGACCTCACGCCCACCCAGCAAGCAGTCAACCGAGCACTGTCCACCCAACGGGCGCCGGTCGAACGCGGCGGTGCACGACTGACGTCGTGGCGGATCTTCCGCAGGTTCCGGTGCAGTCCGAATCGAATGTCGTCCATCTCCGCGGCCGTCCTCGCCTTGCAACGGCAGCGCTGAAAGATCTCACTGAATGTCGTCAATCATCTAAGATCGCCGCACGGAAAACGGTGCGAGGTGGCCGCGTGCTCTGGTGGGCTCTGAACGCGATACGAGTGCAGGTGACGGGGCGCAGCGGCCGTTACTCGCAGGTGGTGTTGGAGCTGGCCTGGAATCCGGGCCCGGGGGCGGATGCATCGCTTGCGGCGCACGTCCTGGCCGGTGTGCCGCAGCCGGCGCAGCTGTGGGCGCCGATCGGGACGGTGGTCCTCGTGGCACCCGGAGCCGGTGCACACCCCGGCGTGCAGCCGGCCGTGGACAAGGTCCAGGAGCTGTGGCCGGCGGCGGTGGTCACGGTGGTGGACGAGACAGTGGCCGCCCTGGCCGGTGCCGGCCGCGTGTGTCGTGGTGCACCAGGACGGGCTACGCACCTCGGTCGCTGTCGTCGCCGGGCGCGAGGCGATCGCCGGTGATCTGGCGACCGGTGGTACGCGAGGTCTGGCCCAGGCGGTGGTCGAGCATCTGCGGGCCGAGCACCGGCTCGATGCCAGCCTGGAGCAGGCGTGGGCCGCCGTCGTTCACGGCAGCGTTTTCGCTCCATCGTCAACGGTGCCCGGGCCCGTCTACGGGTCGATGATCACCGAGGATCGTGTCTTCCCTCCGCAGCCGGGCAAGGTCACCTTGTCGCCGGCCGAACTGCGCGCCGTCGTGGCCCCTGCCTACCAGCCGGTGATGGGCCTCGTGGAGCAGGTGCTGCGTGAAGCGCCGCCGGAGACCGTCCGGCAGGCGGCCGCCGACGGGCTGCTGCTGACCGGCCCGCACGTGCCGGGAGCGGAGGACCACCTGACGGATCTGACCGGGCTGCCCGCTCGTCGGGTGGTCGAACCGAAGGCAGGGCTTCACCGCCCCCAGGTCCTGCTCGACGGGGTGGCCCGTGTGCTCGCCGAGAAGCCGCCTGCCCCCGTCATCGCCGAGCACCGCACCGACCTTGCAGAGAAGTTGCAGCTGCTGGAGAAGCTCGGCCTGCGGCCACCACGTGATCTGAACGCCGACGACAGGTAAACCCCCATGCGAAGCGCCCCGGGCCGGGACTTGTGCCGCTTCCGCGGGCCGATCACCACACCAAGGGTGGGCATCACACCGGAACAGACTTGGGGAGGAACCGGTGAGCACTACCGGGCGGAGGTGGCTCGTGCGGTTTTCGTGGGCGGCACTCGCGGTGCCGGCCAGCGCGGCGCTGACGGCGATTGCGTTCGGCCTCGTCTACGGTGCGTCGCTGACGCCCGTCGGATGGCGGAACACGCTCGTCATGGGCTTCGTCGGGGTGGTGTTGGTGGGGGGTCTGATGGGGTTGGCGTTCGTCCTGTACGACTTTCGGACGGAGAACACAGAGGAGAGCGCGCAGGTACGGAGATCGCGGTGGCCATCTGCGTCGCTGTGACCATGTTCGTGGGGTGGATCGTCCTGAAGGACCAGGCGTTGCACGAGCGTGGCCGACCCGTCCGGGCGGTCGTGACGGCTCTGGAGGGCAGCGCCAGCCCGTTCGATGCCGGAACGGAAGCGATCCTGGCGGACGCCTCCCACCACCCGCTCGGCGCCATCGGCGCGGGGGACCTCGCTGTCGGTGACCACATCACCGTCACCGTCGATCCCCGGGGGAGGTACGGCGTCCGTGCCGGCCCGCCGCCCGGCCATCCCGAATGGCTCTGGACGCTGTCCGCCCTGATCGCCGTGGTGCAGGCCCTGCTCGTCGCCTCGATCGGTTTCAGTGCGGCCAGGGCGCGGGAGCACTGGCCGCCTCGGGGCAGGTGAGCCGACTCGGCTGACGGCCCGCAGCCACGCCGCTTGATCGGCGACGTGGCCCGCGGCATCGGCCTTGTTCCCGTCTCGGCATCTGCCGCCTGGCACCCCGCACGAAACACCGCCCTTCGTCCCAACTCAATCTGCCATTGACGGCGTTGGCCTCACATACGATCGACCTGCTCACGTCGTCGTACGCAGCGGGGCACAGACAGCAAGCAGAGGGCACTCGCCGAGTGCCTCGTCGTCCTCACCTGCTGAGCAGACTTCTGGCCCGTCACCACGGCGGAAATGGGTGACGGACCAGGCTGACCTGAAGGTACGCGGCAGCAGCCGGTGGTGCGCCCCCTCTTGGCCTCGACGCACCACCGGTGACGTGAGGCATCGCGGCCCGGCTCGTGCTCGGGGCGCCGACGGCGCCCCGAGGGTTCCACGAGGCGTACAGCCTGGTCGCCGCCGACGACATCGCGGACGCCTCACTTTCCGTGCGGGCCCTCCTTGTCAGCCGTAGGCGACTGAGTTGTTACAGCCCGCTGGGGCACCTCGGCGCACGGGCACCCATCTCAGGTCGCATCTGTCTGCCGCCCCTCGAGTTCCCGCCTGGCGGCAAACGCCTTCGCCAGCACCGTGGTGCGGTAGGGATTCGCGGCATCCAGAGCCGATGCCACCGCAACCGCCTCATCCAAAAGCGCCAGCCGCTGCTCTGGCAGCTCCCGCACCAGCGACGACGCGCTGACCTCCACCAGAACGTACGCCAGCTTCGACCCGTACACCTCCGGCTCTACCTGCGTCAGCAGGCGGTAGATCCGCAAGCCCTCGACGCCGCGAACCACCCGCCGGTTGGCACTGAGCAACTGGACCCTCGCCCGCATGACCATGTCCTGATCCATCGATCCCCCTTCGCTCCACCACCCTCACCGCACCCGTCCCATGACGAGACAGCACGACGAACGCGTCGACACCCGAGAACGGATGCCGACACGGACGTCGGAAAGTGGATGACGACGAGTCTGCGGGCTGGCCAGCACCTGGGACAAGCCTGAACGAACGTGCGCTCCGTCCTACCGCAAACCGCGTCCGAGCAGGCATGATGGACCTGACACTCACTCAAACCGCAGACCGCCACAGCATGATGCCGAACGGCGAATGCTCCCTGTCTGGGGCATGCAACCAGCCGATGGTCCGTGGCAGTGCGGGACGACGCCGGACCTGCGCTCCCCCGATCGGTTCGGCAAGTCCGGGAATGCACCGTAGTCAGTGAGCCACTCTGTCGGGAATCTTGAGGTTCGGGGTCATTTACCCTGCCTCCACCACAGGGGCCGGGGCGGTCCTCGTTTGTCGAGGTGCTGCTGGAACGCCGTGGGCGGGCGCGGCCGGTTGGGGCCGTCGGCGGGTTCTTGAAGGCTCAGCCGCTCGACGTTGATCGCGAGTGCGGTCAGGACGTGCTGGACGTGCGTCTTCGCGAGGCCGCGGTCGCGGCACCGGCGTCCGCGGTGGCCGTCCACGAACTCCTCGATGCTGCCCTCGGCCCCCGAGCGCAGTCCGTAGAGCCGGCGCCAGTCCATTTACATAGACTATGAATATAAAAATGCTATGCTTCGAGCATGAGTCGTCAAGACACCGCTCCTGGCGCGTCCGCCGCCATCGGGGCAGCCCTCTACGGCCTGGCCACCAGGGCCGCGAGACGCCTGCCCCGGGACATGAGCCTGACGTCCGCCGCCACCCTGGCCACCCTGGACCGGACCGGCCCGCGGCGCATCACCGATCTGGCCGCGGTCGAAGGCGTCACCCAGCCCGCGATGACCGCTCTGGTCCGAGTGATGGAGGAGTCCGGCCTGGTCGAGCGGCGGGGCGACGCGTCCGACAAGCGGGTCACGCTGGTGTGCCTGACCGAGGCCGGCGCCTCCTATGTCCTGACGCGGCACCAGGCGGGCGTCCGCGCGTTCGAGCGGTTGATCGGTGAGCTCAGCGGCGACGAGGTCGAGGCACTGGTGGCGGCCCTTCCGGCGCTGAAGCATCTGGCAGAGCTCGAAAGCCAGGACCGCGAAGGCCCGAAGCAGTGACCGGGCAGCCGGTCGGCAGGGTCGCGGTGAAGACATTCCCGGTGGCGCGTTCCGAGGCGCGGCTGCTGGTCCCCGCTCTGATGTTCATCGCTCTGGTCGTGGCGGCGGTCGCCAGCCTCGGGACGCCGCTCATCACCAGCGTGGCGACCTCGTTCCACGTCTCGCTCGGCAGCGCGCAGTGGACGCTGACCGTCGCACTGCTCAGCGGCGCCGTCGCCACCCCGGTCCTGGGCCGACTCGGAGCCGGCCCGCACCGGCGGTCCACGATCCTCGCCACGCTGGCGGTCGTCGTCGCCGGCAGCGCGCTCACCGTGCTGCCGCTGCCGTTCGCGTGGCTGCTGGCCGGCAGGGCGGCCCAGGGCGTCGGGCTCGGGCTGACGGCGCTGATGATGGGCGTGGCCCGGGACCACCTCCCCGAGGAGCGCAGCGCGGCCGTGATCGCCCTGATCTCGGTGGTCTCGATCATCGGGGCCGGCGTCGGCTACCCGCTGGCCGCACTGCTCGCCGAGCTCGGCGGGGTACGGGCCGCCTACGGCCTCGGCCTGGTCGTCACCGCCGCCGCCCTCCTGACCGCGTGGCGCTCCATGCCCGAAGCCCCCGAAGGCCGCTCCGCCCACGTGGACGTGGCAGGCGCGGTCGTCCTGGCCGCTGCGCTGCTCCTGGTGCTGCTCCTCGCCGGCGAACGGAATCTGTGGAGCCGGCACCTCGCCGTGGCGGCGGGCCTCGCCGTCGTCACGGTGGTGCTGCTCTGCGTCTGGGCCGTCATCGAACTGCGCAGCACGACGCCCCTGGTCGATGTGCGGGCGGTGCGGCACCCGGCGGTCGCCGGGGCGAACCTCGCCATGTTCGTCGGCGGGATCGGCATGTACCTCCTGCTCACGCTCATCACCCGGTACGCGCAGACGCCGCACGGCGCCGGCTACGGCTTCGGGCTGACGACCTTCGTCGCCGGGCTGGTCCTCATCCCGTTCTCGGTGCTGGGGTTCGTCGCCGGCAAGCTCACGCCGCGGGTCCGGACGCGGATCGCCGACCCCCTGCTCCTGGCCGCCAGCGCCGTCGTGGTCGGCGGCGGGTTCGCCCTGTTCGCGGCGGCCCGGTCGGACCTGGCCGAACTGTTCGCGGCGATGGGCGTGCTCGGCTTCGGCGTCGGCGGCTTCTCGGCCGCGATGCCCGGCGTCATCCTGGCCGTCACCCCCAAGAGCGAGACGTCGAGCGCCATGAGCTTCAACTACGTCGTCCGCAGCGTCGGGTACTCCCTGGGCAGCGCCATCGGCGGCCTGATCCTCGCCGCGGGCACCGGCCCCGGCCACCTCTTCCCCGACGACAGCGCCTACACCACCGCGGCGCTGGTCGGCATCGGCGCCATGGCGATCACGACGCTGACAAGCCTCGCTCTCGCCCGCCGACGCTCGTCCGAGACCAACGCGTAAGTCAGATGCACTCATCCCAACACTGGAGGTTCCATGCCCAAGGGCTACTGGGTCAGCGTCTACCGCACCATTTCAGATCCTGAGAAGCTGGCTGCCTACAACAAGCTGGCCCGCCTGGCCGTCGAGGCCGGGGGCGGCCGGGTCCTCGTCCGTGGCGGTCGGGTAGTGGCGCATGACGCCGGAATCGCCGAGCGCACCGTCCTGATCGAGTTCGACAGCTTCGAGCAGGCCGTCGCGACGCGCGAGAGCGCGGCCTACCAGGAGGCGCTGGTCGCCCTCTCCGACGGCGTCGAACGCGACTTCCGCATCGTCGAAGGCATCGACTGACCGAGGTCCAGTCGGACCTTCACTGAAGGCTCAGGGAGTCAACGGCGAGGGCTGGGTCACCCAGTGCTTGCTCTGTCAGCGCCAGCAGTTCGGCGATCACTGCAGAGTGGATGACGAAGGGATCCACGACCTCGTCCCGGATGTCGCGACTGGCCACGATCTGGCTGGCCAAGTAGAGCGCCATGCGCCGTTCAGCGAGTGACCACGGTCGGGCCTTCTCCGCCTGTACCACCAGGGCGGCGTACTAGCCTCGTAGACGCCGCCCTGGTGGTACAGGCGGGAGGCCAGGGCGTCCCAGCCTGGATCCTGCGGGTCCGGGCCGACTGCGTCGAGCAGGCCGGGAATGTCTTCCGCGGTCCCGTATGCATGGTGAAGCTGAGACCAGTCCGTCATGCGGAGATCTAAGCAGAGACCGATCAGCACGTACCTCAGGAGAGCGCGACCGATCCGGCGGCTCCAGCGGCACCGATGCGTTGGCATGCCCGCGGCCCGCGCGCATGGCATCGTCGACGCCTTGGCCGGCGCGGGCATCCGCTGCTGAGCCGACAAGGGCTACCAGGGCGCGCGGGGCACGATCCGCGTTCCCCACCGCAGCCGGTGGGACACGCTGTCCGCCGGTCAACGGGCCGTCAGCGTCTCCCACGCACGGATCCGCGCCGTCGGGGAGCAGGCCACAGCCACCTTGAAGCAGTGGCGCCTGCTGCGGAAACTCCGCTGCAGCACGACCCGCATCACCGACATCGTGAAGGCGGTCCTGGCCATCCACCTGGCCTCGTCTGCCTGAGGTTGGGAAGGGCTCACTGTGTTCTACGGTCGTTTTCCATGGCGGGAGCGGGAACGTGTCCACCATTGGCGGCCCTGCGGGATAAGTTCTGCTACGGGTCGGCATGAAGCTCGTACAGCGCGCTGTACACGCTCATCCGTGCCGGTAAGCGACCGTCTTGCAGGATGCCGGAGGCAGCCCCTACCAGGGCACGGAGCGGTCCGGCTCCGGAGACGGCCCCGGGACACCGTGTGGCACCGTGACGCCCCACCAGGACCCCACCCTGAAAAGGTCTTCCGACGTCACCGTGTGGTTGCCGGGTCAAAGCCACTGGTCCAACACCCCCGGACCCGCGGTTGACCGGCAGGTCAACTCACGGGCCCCGTCGGCTGTCGCGTAGCCGTGTCAGAAGACTCGTACCGAGGAGATTCCGTCGTTGAGGCCCGTACCGACGAGGCTGCCCGCCCGTTGGCTTGGCGCAAAGGCGCGCTGAAGCCCCTTGTAGTGGACGTTCTTGTAGACCACCACGAAGTCGGCCGTGTTGTTGATCACCGACGAGGCGACGTCGTTGAACCCGTACAGCCGGAGGTCCGGCACGCTCGACTGGGTCAGCAGAATCCGTCCGTTCCCAGAGCCGTTGTAGTCGATGTGCTCGTAGAGGCAGAAGTAGTGGGATGGGCACGCTGCGGCTCCCGCACCGTAGATCACTCTCGTGTCGGCCTTCGCCTCCGCCTGTGCGCCCGTGGCCATCAGGCCCGTAGCGGCCACGGCGATACCCAGCGCCATAGCAAACCGACGTCTCACATCAGCCTCCTGAGACAAAAGACGTTCTGCCACTCCATGACGCTAATGCGACTGAAAGTAACGGCGCGAGAGCCATCCCGGTGATCTCGCCCTTCGTCGAGTCCCACGTTCAACTCGGCCCTCGGTCGCGAAGGGAGATGGTCCGATCGGGCACGACTCGAACGTGTGGGCCATCGGGGCCGATATTCTTACGGCTCCGACCCATTCTTCGGAATCAGCTGGCGGTGCGTTTCTCGTTTTCCGGCAGAGTCATTTTCGCGATTTTGAAGCGCCTGTCCTGCAATTGCCGAACTGGTCTCTGGGCCCCGCCTCCCGACTGCTCGTCACGTGTCTCAGCCGGGACCGAACGGTGCCTCCCGGTCACCGCCCTCGCCGCGTACGCCTTGATCGCCAGGTTCTGCCCGCGATGGAAACCCTCCAGCATCGCCACGGCGAGGTCCGGGCCGAGGTCGATGCTGCCCCTGCTGGAGACCTTGGTCCAGGCGGCCCTCCACAGGTCGTCCTGATCAGTGATGCCGCACCCGTGGACGATGGCCAGCAGCTGCCGTTCGTCGACAGACCTGGTGATGCGCAAGACCATCCGGCGGAGGCTGCTGAGTGACAGGGCGTGGGGGTTGCCGCTCTTGTCTCTGATCTCGCGGAGCGAAGGGGCCCCGGCGGCTTCGTAGAGGTATTTGAGGGCGCGGCTCAGGTCGCGCCGGTCGCTGATCAGCGAGACGCCCGGCCGGCCCGAGGGTGGGCAGGATGCGACGTTCGTCGATGCGGGCCCGTGTCCGCATCCGCAGCGGGACCGACGTGCGCTGCCAGGGGCAGCACAATGCGGCGAGGGCGACAGGGCGGCCCCGGCGGGCCCCTGTCGCCTCGGCTGCACACCGCCGGTCTGCAGACTGATCGGCTGAGCAAAGCGATGTCCAGTCCAGGACGGACAGATGGCGCAGGACGCGGTTCGAGCCGAGCCCGCAGGCCTCCCCCATCTGCCCTGCTCGACTTCGTCGGTGTACTGGCGCAGCTGCGGGCCGGCGGTGCCGCCGGCGATCGGCTCGCCGATTTCGGGGTCGACAAAGATGACGACCAGGGTGCGGTCCAGGTCGTGGAGTTCCGCCTCGTTGGTGATGGACTCCGCCTGTTTCGCGGCAGCGTCTGTGAAGTCAATCCGGGCGCGACGCGGACCACGGTGAGGGGCCATCAGGCGACGGCCGAGCGGCGAGCCGGGCGAGGCGGGCCTGGCGCAGTTCCTCCCACGGCGTGCACTGTTCTCGGTCTGGCCTCGAACGAGTCTTCTGGACCCAGTGGAACGGGTCCTTTGGCCCCGATGTGCGATCTTCAGGGCCTGCTGTGAACAAGTCGATTGGCCCCACCCCAGCGAGGTGAAGTTCCGGCCCCGGGGGCGTCGGTAGGGTGTCGCCATGCCGTATTCGCCGATGCCGCTCCGACTCGACACCGCTCGGATGACGTTGCGTCAGTGGACCGAGCCCGACATCGACGCCCATCGCGCCCTCGTCGCTGAACGGGGTGGTGGTATGCCGTCCATCGAGGACAACCGCCGGATGATCGAGGACCAGCGCGCTGCGTCGGCACTGACAGGGATTGCTCTGCTGCCCGTCATCCGCCGCGATGTGGGCGACTTCATCGGGTACTGCGGGCTCACTGCCGGTCGGGCTTCCGTTGACGAGCCGGAGATCGCCTATGAACTGTTCCGGCGCATGCACGGACAGGGCTATGCCACCAAGGCGGCGTTCGCGGTGCTCGATGCGGCGATCACGACTGAGCGGAAACGGCTCTGGTCGACGGTGCGCCCCTGGAACGCGCCGTCGTTTCGCGTTCTCGAAAAGCTTGGGTTCCAGCGCGACCACGTCTCGACCGAAGACAGTGGTGAACTGGTGTGGCTCACACGCTCGCTGCCGTAGGACACATTTCGCTCGCTTGACTGCGACCGGGGAAGTGGCCCCGGCGGACCGGGTCGCCCGAACCGAGACCAGGTCGGCCGGGATAGGTCAGGAGGCTGCGACCTGCTGGCGGACCTTGATGTGGGCAAGGCGGTAGGACTCGCTGCCGGTTTCGATGATGTTGCCGCCGTACCTGTGAGGACGTCGTCCAGTACACCGAGCAGCACGGTTTGATGGGCCCACCATGAACGGTCGCCCTGAACCCGCACTCCTGGCCTTCGGGCGGCCCACGCCGTGCGGTCGCGGCCCCCGCGTCCCCGCCCACTCGGCATGGTTCGCCGCGCAGGGCATCCGCCGCCGATCATTCCCGGTGCCGGTCCCGGATGATCCGGTCGACCATCGCCGCCGCCCGGTCCGGGCGCGCCTCGAACCAGGCGCCGAGATGTTCTTGGACAGCCTCCCCGACGCAGGCGCGCACCTCGTCGCCGCCGAGCCGACCGCGGACGGGCCCGAGGAACTCGGGGTGGTCCAGCTTCACCGACACGACTGCGGTGAGGCCCTCGCCGATCCGGTCGACGCCGGGGCTGGCGTCCTGCGCCGTCAACAGGCCCCGTCTGCGTGCCCAGTCGGTGACCGCTGCACCCACCCCGTCGCGGAAGCCGTCCACGTGAGCGCCGCCCTCGCGGGTGAACCGGCTGTTGGCGAAGCTGCGCAACCGCTCCTCGCGCGAGCTGCCCCACATGAGGGCGACCTCCATCGTGCCCGCCATCCGCGGGTCCTCTCGCTCGAAGGCGATGACGTCCGGCTCCAGGACCGCGTCCGTCTCGGCGTGGAGGGCCGCCACGAAGTCCCGTACCCCCTCCGGGCACCGGAACCTCATCTTGCGGGCTCCTCCGGCCGGGCGTTCGTCGGTCAGCGAGATCTCCAAGCCCCGGTTGAGGAAGGCAACTTGCCGGAAGCGTTCCGCCAGCACGGCGAACGAGCACCACGTCGTCTCGAAGATGTCGGCGTCCGGCCAGAAGGCGACGGTCGTCCCGCTTGTGCTCGCGGGGCCCACGGTCGCAGGCGGGGCCAGAGCGACGCCACGGGCGTGCTCCTGAACCCGACGGACTCCCCCGCAGCGCGCCTCGGCCGTCAGCCGACTGGACAGGGCATTGGCGACGCAGAGCCCCACACCGAAGTGACCCAAGAGCGCCATGTGCCTGCCATCGGGCTCCGGTCCGGCCCGTAGGCTCGTCAGCAGAGCTTCGAGGCCCAGGGCACCGCCCTCCACGGCGTCCTCGAAGGGAACCTCCACTCCGTCGTCCGCCACTCGCACGCCGCCGTCGGGTGTGAGCGTGACGTCGACGCAGCCGCCGCCGGCGACCAGAACCCCGTTCACCGCCCGGCCGACGACCTCGAACACCATCTCGTGCAACCCGCGTTCACCGGTCGAGCCGACCCACATCCCGGGCCGCTTGCGAACGGCCTCCAGGCCCTCCAGCACCTCGATGTCGGCAGCGTCGTACAGCATGCCTTCCCCACTCACGAAGACCCCTCCCACGGGCGTCCGGCAGATCTCCACAGCCTATGAGGAATCCAAGAAAACACCAGGTCAGAGGCTCTTCATCGAGGCCGTAGACGGGCGGGTCGGCACCTGCGGGGGAAGCGTCGATCCCGGGAGCGCGCCTTGTGTCCGTCGCGTGGCCAAGGCCCCGTGAAAGCTCCGCACGACCCCGTTCCGCGCGTCCCTGAGGCCACCAATTCCCTCACGTGACGCGGCGCGTATGCCGTCTCACCCCATCCGTCCGCGATGGGCCGCCACGCAGGTACACCCCGCACCTCACCGGCCAGGCTCACCGCGGTGGACGAGGCCGCCGCACGCGGCGGCGCGAATACCGCGGAGAACGAGCTGCCCGATGGCGCGGCCGTCTGTCCGGCCCACCGACCTCGGTCTCAGGGCAGTGGAAACCGACGAGGCCAGGGCCTGGCTAGAGTACGCGGCGGCCTCACCCCTCCGCTTGGTCGCCTCCATGGCGCGTAGCGAACTCGGCACCGCGCAACCCGGCTGCGGCACGGAGTGAAGCGCCCCGGTGGGGACAGGCTCGATAGCATCCTGGCCATGGAGTGGATCCGGCTGAGCGAACATCCGGAGGAGATTTCACGTGGAGCCGTCTTCCACCTCCCGGCCCGGTGGCCGTACGAGGACACTGTCGAGTTCATGCTCGCGGAGTTGCCACCGGGTGCAGACGAGCGGATGGGTCTGATCGTGACCACCGGCTACAAGGCCGGGCTGTGGGTGGTGTTCCTGCCGGACGAGGCGTATGCGGCGGGGCAGCCATGGGCACTGTCCGCCTCATGGCTGCGCGACAACTGGACGGCAAAGGTGTACGCGGAGACCGACCCTGAGCAGGTTCTCGTCCGTACCAGCTACTCGTCGTCGTAGCAGCACGGGCAGCCATGAGCGGCCGACAGGTCACCCCGGTGGTCACGGAGCGCGGCAAATCCATGATCACCTACCTGGGCCTGCCCTATCTGCCCTCCCCCGGCACCCATCTGCGCGCCCTCTCAGGCTCCCTCCCACCACGGCTTTATGCCCTCCTCGGCGACGAACTCGTAGAAGTCCATGTTGGCGATCTCCAGGTTGCACGCCAACGAACCGACCTCGCGGCATGGAAGGACGGCCTGCTGCCCCGGGCAGTCGTACAGGTCGACGACGGTCAGCGGTCGTCCGGGCTCGGCAAAGGTCCGGGCGTCGGCGAGCGCGACCAGCGTGGTGTGTTCCTCCGGCGGGACGAGCGCCGGGACCTGGCCCGGCTGGAGGCCTTCGAAGGCGGGGTTGTCGACGACCAGCGCTGTCAACGGGTAGTGCTCCACGTCGATCTCGTCCGGGTCCAGGTCCGCGCCGACCCAGCCGTCTGCGTCAGTCCCGCCCAGTTCGCCGAGCAGGGTTTGCCAACCTGCCTCGTCGTCGTAGCAGGTGCGGACCAGCAGGGCTGTGGTGGTGGAGGGAAGTGACGGGAAGGACCGGCGCGTCGGCGTCGGCGTGGACGTGGGCGTGGGGAAAGCCGGCCGGCCACCGTCGCCCTGGTACATTCCGCACCGGTCCATGTCGCGCACCAGGTCGTCGAAGGCGAGCGCGCCGCCCAGCAGATCGGCGAGGATCTCGCCGAGCCGGGCCGAAGGGACCCGGACGCCGCGCCCGGGTATCGCCGCCAGGTCCACCAGCAGCGGCCCGCCCCCGCCGTACACCACCGGGATGTCCGCCAGGACGACGACCGGCGGCACGGGACTGCTGCCGGGAACAAGCGCCGGGATGTTTCCCCCATGCAGGTAGTCCCATCCGCTGTCCTCGACCATACGCAGCCGCACCCCACTGCCCCCGAGGACGAGCCTGCCGTCTTCCCGGCAGGCCCCGATCTCGTCGTGGAGCCCGCCCCACAGCGCCCTGCCGTCCTCGTAGCACGTGCAGAGCAACAGCACCTCACCGGGCGCCGGCTGAGGAAGTTCGGGAAAGGACATGTCTCTCCTTCGGCGGTGTCAGATGAGGTAGTCGTCGACGAGGGCGGCGAACTCGTCGGGTGTGGCGAGGCGGGCGATGAGTGTACGGCCGACCCGCTGGAGTTCCTCGTCGTCGTCGATGCTCTGGAACCTGCCGCCGCGCCGGGGCAGCGCCAGTTGCTCGCGGAGCAGGGGCAGGGCCGGAGCCGCGAGGGAGCCCATGCGGTCCAGGCAGGTCACGACGTGGTTGGCCGTCGCTGGGTTCTCGGTCATGACCTGCAGCAGGGCGTCCAGGACGGCTGGTGCCTCGGCCTCGCCGCCGATCTCCCACAGTGCGGCAGCGCAATGCACCCGGACCCATTCGTAGTCGTGCGTCAGAAGGTCCCGCAGGCGCGGCAGCGCGATGGAGGCGGGCGGGCCTATCTCGCCGAGCAGATCGGCCGCATCACCGATGTGGAAGGTGATGTGGCTGTCGAGGAGGCCGAGCAGGAGCGGCATGGCCTCGGCCAGGTCACCGCCGACGGCCCACAGCGCGGCGACGGCCGCAGGGCGTACATGTGCGTCGGTGGCGGTGGTCAGCGACCGGATCGAGTCCTGTGCGCCGGCTGCCGCCGGGCCGAACCCGCCCAGTGTCTTCAGGGCTGATTGCGTGATGTTGTGCCGCCCCATGCGCACGGCGGCGCCGAGCATGTCCGCCACCACGACAACCGCAGCCGGGTCGCCGAGCACGGCCAGCGCGGAGAGGATCGCGCTGGCGCTCATCTCGGTCCGTCGCCGGGAGAGGTCGATCCGGCGCAGGTGGTCGCAGAGGCGGGGCACCAACTCGTGGGCTGCCTGCGGCAGATGCCCGGCGACCTGGATCGCCCGCCAGGCGTCGGCGTCGCTGTCCAGCGCGGCCAGTAGGCTCGGCAGCGCGCGTGCGTCGCCTAGGCGCGCCAGGGCCCGGACAGCTTCCTGGTGGCTTCTGCGCAGCAGCGCCTGCGGTGTGGCCCATATGTGAGGGCCGTGCGCCGTGCGTTGTGCCTCGATGTGCGCGGCGAGTGCCTCCCTGGCCGGGGCGGCGATCGGGTGGCAGGCCTCCAGGACGGCCGCGGCCTCGGCGGCGACCTCCTGGTCGTCCGTGGTGAGCTGGTCAGCGACCAGCAGGAGGAGGCGGGTGTGGTCCCCGCGCCAGGTACGCATCAGCTCCCCGCTCATACGGATCGCGTCCAGGCGCGAGCCGGGGTCGGGGCTGCTCAGCTGCTCGGCCAGTACCACGGTGCGCTCTGGCACCCGGGCGCCCAGGGCTTCGTGGAACGAGCGCAGCAGGATGGTGGTCGGTGCGTACACGCGCGTGCGCCGGTCGAGATCCTCGAAGGCGGCGACGATCTGGGGCGCAACTCCGGGCGTGGGTGCCGCCGGGCGGCTGGGAGCCGGTGCGATCCGCCGCACGGGTAGGGCATGGGCACTCTCGCGCAGCAGGCCGACGGCAGTCGGCACGACGTCCTCGCCGATCTCGTCCGGAGCGCAGCGGACCCGCTGGACCACGGCCGCGAGCCGGGTCACCGGGCCCTGGGCCGGGTCGGCGGCGAGCCTGCCAAGCCAGTCCACCACCTGCTGTCAGGCCGCCGGCAGGCGCAGTGCGAGGGCGGCCGCCGCCTCCACGATCCGCAGCCGCGCCGCGACAGCTTGCTCGGCGGCCAGCCGCTCGCGCAGCACGGCGGCGGCCCGGTCGGTGTTGTCGAGGAAGAGCCCGAGCCCGGGAATCGCGGCCAGGCGCACGTCGGGGTCGGCGTCGCGGGCGAGTTCGGCGAACTCCGCACCCCGCTCGCGCAGGAAGGCGACGGCCTGCGCGCAGCCTGTCGGGGGGGGTAGTACTCGATCTCGGTGCCGTCGTCCCCGAAGCCCCGGTCGAGGGACTCCCGGCCGATGCTGACCACCAGCGTGAGCACGGCGGCCCGGTCAGGCGTGGCGCCGTCGGCGGCCAGCTCGAACAGGAAGGGCAGACTGGCTGCTGTGCACGGGTACACGTCGCCCTGGTGGTGAACCGCACCGTGGAAGCGGTCGAGAGCCTGGCTGCGTTCCCCCGCGTCCGGGGAACACAGCGCCCACAGCAGCGCCGGCACCTCCTCGGCCGAGCCGTACGCGTGCTCCATCGACGCCCAGTCGATGTCATGCAGTCCGTCGAACATGACCCGAACCATGCCAGGCACCACTGACAACAGAAGCCGTTCCCGGCGGGAGCAATTGAAAGCGAGAGCCGTCCCGTTGGTGTCCGACGGCCCGGAGAGCGGGACGATCACGTTCAGGCGAGGGGCAGTTCACCTAGGGCCTGTCCGGCGAGGGGATGCCTTCACGTCTCGGCGTGGTGGAACTTACGGTTTGTGGGTCACCCAGAGCAGTTCCGCCGGCCAGCGGTGTGCCCAGTCGGGTGGGTCGGTTTCGTTGTAGCCGTTGGGTGTTCCGAGTTCGGGCCGCGGCTCGATGAGGTCGTCGATGATGAGACCGGCGCCGCGCAGGACCTTGACCCAGTCGCCGTAGGTGAGCTGATAGCTGGTCGCGCCGTCGCCCTCGGCGATGGTGTTCAGCCCGAAGTAGTCCTGCTGCAGCGTCGTGGTGACGCGGCTGGCGGCTTCGTCGTAGCAAGCTTCGAACCATGGGCTGGCGACGTTGAACACCAGGCGCCCGCCTCGGCCCAGGACGCGTGCGGCCTCCGGGACGGCCAGGTGCGGGGGCGCCCAGCTGAGCCCGCCGAAGTCGCAGAACACCAGGTCGAAGCTCTCGGCGGCGAAGGGGAGTTGTTCGGCGGCGCCTTGCACCAGCGGGTAGCGGGCCGCTCCCATCGCGTGGGCCGCTGCGGCGAGTTGGGCTTCGGACAGGTCGAGTCCGACCACGGTGGCGCCCTCGGCGGCGAGCGCCCTGGACCACTGGCCAGCGCCGCAGCCGAGTTCGAGGACGCGCTTTCCGGTGACGTCGCCCAGGGCGTGCAGGTGCGCGTCGGGGATGGAGTACATGCCCCACAGCCGGGGTGCGGCGCCGATTTGCGGGTCGTGCTTGTGCTGGTAGGCGCTGCTGATCTGGTTCCAGAGCCGCCGGTTGGCGGGGATGCTGTCCACGTGCCGACTCCAGCACTGCCTGCCGGGGGCGGTCAACACGATTAAGGCACTGGCCGGCCCTCGACTACTGCGCGGTAATCGGCCCACTGCCCGCCGGGCTTGGCGTTGGCAGGCAGTAACGGCTCGAACTTCTGCCACTGCACGTCCGTGAGCTCATGTCACCCCACCAAGACACGCACCTGCCCAGCCCGAGCACTGGTCCACCCACCCAGCGAAAGCCATCAGAAACGGCCTGGTGCTGGGGACGACCACGGGCCGTTCCACGCCGCAGTCGCCCAGTCAACGCCCGGCCGTTGATATGAGCCATCTACGGATCGCCGTACATCAAGGCGGCCCCGCTGCGGCAGACCCTCGCGAGGCTCCCCTGCCTGGAACACTCCGACGAGGCCTTCGCCGGCACGCCACCGAGGCCTGCCTGACCCGTGCCACACATGCCGCTCGACCACCAGTCCAAGGCGGCCGTGGCGCTCATGTGCGGCACGGCCTGCGGAGCCCTCGGCATCGCCGTCGCGCCCGCCGGCTCGGCGACTGGACCGTCGGCTGACGCCCACTCCCGTCGTTGCCGGGCCCGTCACCTCGGCGGAGAGGGGTGACGGGCTCAGGGAGGAAACGCCTGCGGGTGTCAGTCGGCGGCCAGGAGACGGGCAGGGGCGATGCGGGAGAGGCCTCGGATCGGCAGAGTCAGTGCCGCGCACACCAGGGCGGTCGCGGCCAGCGTGGCCAGCAGCGCGGCGCCGGCGACCGCGAGGAGGCGGCCGTGCAGCAGGCCCTGGCCGAGTGAGACCACCGCGACCAGGCCGGCCACCGCGCCTGACAGGCCGCCCAGCAGCGCCAGTCCGATCCCCTCATAAACGGTCAGCAGGGCCAGTTCGCGATGGGTCCAGCCGGTCGCCCGCAGCACGGCGAGGTCGGCCGCGCGCTCGCGCTGCGAGAGGACCAGGACGTCGATGGCACCGGCGGCGCCCAGCAGCAGGGACAGTGCCACGCTGAGGTAGTCGGCATCGCGTGCCTGTGCCACCACGGCGCTGCCGAGCAGTGACCCGGCCACCTCGCCACGGAAGGCCAGTGTCAGGGCGAGCAGCACGGTGAAGGCGGCCACGCCCAGCGCCAGTCCTGCCGCGCCCAGCAGTGTGCGACCCCGTACCCGCAGCAGATTGAACACGGCCAGTGCGGCAACCGAACGCACCGGGCGCGCGCGGCGGACGGCCGTCACCGGGGGCCGGACGGCTTCCATCGGCCCGAGGCGGGTGGCGAGCCAGGCGGGGATCAGGCCCGCCGCAGTGGCCAGGAGCAGCGCAACCGGCAGCACGAGCAGCGACTTGCCGCCGGCATCGGGCTGTCCCAGCATCCGGCCCAGCACATATGCGAGCACCGCGCCCGCGGCTCCGGCGGCGAGGCCGATCAGCACAAGTTCGCCGAGGACCAGACGGAGTACCTCGCCACCGCTCCAGCCCAGGCAGCGCAGTGTGCCGATCTCCGTGCGGCGTGAGCGCACCGAGGCCAGCGCCGCCTGTCCGAGGAAGAGCGCGCACACGACGAGGACCAGCACGAACAGCACCGCGCTCTTCGTGTCCACCGCCCTGAGGATCCGCAGCGCCACCCCCTTGGCGACCCAGCGCTCCGTCACATGCGCCGAGGCGTTCAGGGCCACTGTCCGCGGGGCGGGTGAGCTGCCGACGGTGACGTCGACCTGGAGTCGTGGGTAGGCGGCCCGGATCGCCCCTGCCACGGCGTTCACCCGCGCCCGGGAGGCGGTGTCGACGCCGGTCACTCCTGCAACCCGGATCCTGATCGCGCTGACCGGCGCCTTGTCCTGCAGGCTCGGCACCCGGCGGCTCTTGGTGAGCGCGGTGATGGAGTCCATCGTCGTCAGCATGGTGGGCGGCTGGCTGACGTAGCCGCCGAGGTTGCGGTCGGGCCGCAGCGGCTTGTCGTGGAGGGCCTTGCGGGTGGCGTCGTCCGCGCCGGTGACCTGCGGTGCCTGGTAGGTCTCCAGCGGTGCGTCGGACAAGGGCGAGAAACCGGGCAGCCTGCCGGTGTCGTAGCGGCCGACCAGCTGGACGAAGGGGTTGGGCAGGCGTCCGGAGTCGACACCGTCGCAGGATCCGAGACCGATACAGTTCGTGGAGGCGTGGCTGGTCACCTTCCGGTACTGCTTGCCCTGGTTCTCCTCGGGAACATACGGAAACGGCTGTTGGTCCCCGTTGGTCACCCACAGGCCGGGCTTCTGGGGCTGCTGGGCCTCGACGGCGAGGTCACCGCCGGCCGTGCGGCGGTACGCGACCGGGCCGACCGTCCAGTAGACGTCGGTGTCGAAGGAGTCCTCGCCCAGCGCCTTGCGATAGCCCTTGCTCAGGTCGACGCCGACATGCCCCACCTGGGTGCCGTGCAGGCCGCGGACGAAACTGTCGGCTGTCGGATTGCCCAGTTCGGAGGGGAGTTTGGCCGGGTCGCCGATGTCGAGCCGCTCGACGGAGGCAGTCAGCTTCCCGGCGGTCACCGGCCTGGTGCTGAGCATCGCCGGGATGTAGGAGTCACGCTGTCCATGAACGCTCTTCGCGGAGGACAGCACCCATGGCTTGTCCCGCTCGGTGATCATGCGGCCCGAGGTGACGCTGCCGCCGAGGCCCACCAGCCGGTCCTCGGCCGCCGGGTCGATGGCGGACAGCAGTACGGGGTAGGCGACCGGAACGCCGATCGTGGCCTTGCCCCGCCCGGACTGACAGCTCATCAGTGAGCTCAGGTCCGGGTCGAACGGCGACTTCTCCCTGAGGTCCTCGGCGATGATGTTCGGCTTCAGCGGCAGTTCCAGGTTGAACTCGGTCTGCTCGGACTTGTCCCGGTTGAAGTAGAAGCAGACGTCGTACTTCCCCGTCAGCTGGTATCGCTGAGTGCTCTTGTCGAGTGCGCCCTTTTCCAGGGTGTCGGACTGGAAGACCTTGTCCGGGGACGAGCCCGATGTCAGGGGGCTGCGGGTGAGGTACACGTACTCGTCGGATGTGCGGTAGGTGCCCAGCCCTGCCGTGAGTGTCGGGCGCAGGCGCAGGATCTGCCGGGACGCCTGGCTGTCCAGGAAACGGGACACGTCCACGCTGACGGTGGTCGCCACCATGAGGTAGCCGATGTTGGCGACCGGTGCGGCCACGTCGACCCCGGCCATGGCGCGGATGCGCCGGTACTGGTCCATGGTGATACCGCCGAACGTGCCGGACAGGAAGTTCGGCGCGACCATTCCGCTCTGCAGCTCGACGTCCGTCTGCGCATGGGGCGGACGCACCAGGACATCGTAGGCGGACCGTGCGTTCTTCCGTACCGTACCCACGGTGGTCGCTCTGCTCGTGCTCACCGTCGCGGTCAGCAGGGTGAAGCTGGTCGCCGCCACCAGGATCCCGGCCGCCAGGGCCAGCGCTCGCCCGCGCCGCCGCCGGAGCTGATCAAGGATCATCGTTATCACGGGCGCAGGCCCCCCAGCCGGTTCAGCACGTCGCCGGACGGCGTGACGCACTCATCGGAGGTGATCCTGCCGTCCTGCAGACGCACGATCCGGTCTCCGTTGGCGGCGACCTCCGCGTCATGGGTGGCGATCAGCATCGTCATCCCGTACCGCTCGCGCAGCGACATCAGCAGGTCGATGATCTCCCGTCCGATGACGCTGTCCAGGTTGCCCGTCGGCTCATCGGCCAGCAGGAGTCCCGGCCGGTTGACCAACGCACGTGCGACAGCGACGCGTTGCTGCTGGCCGCCCGACAACTGCGAGGGCAGTGCATCGGACCGGTCCGCGAGGCCGACCGCTTCGAGCAGTTCCCTGCCGCGCTCGCGTCGGTCGAAGTCCACTCTGCGCGGCAGTACGGGGGCGAGCACGTTGTCCAGCACCGTCAGGGCGGGCAACAGGTGGAAGCGCTGGAAGACGAAGCCGATGCGCCGCCGGTGGGCATCCAGGTTCCGGGACACCAGCTCGGTCCCGTCGATCTCGACGTGCCCCTCGTCGGGCCGGTCCATGCCGCCCGTCAGGTGCAGCACTGTGGACTTGCCGGCACCGGAAGGCCCGGTCAGCATCACCACCTCGCCTGCCGCGACCTCCAGGTCCACCCCGTCCAGAGCGGTCAGCCCGGGGTACCGGCGACTCACCCCGCGCAGCGCCACGCTCACAGCCATAGATACAGCCTCGCCCTCATACATTGTCACAATGCAGGGGTATGTTGTCACAACGTAGAAGGGAGGTACATGCCGCTCCACCACGCCGTGCTCGCGCTGCTGACCCAGCGGCCGAACCACGGATACGAACTCAAGGCCCGGTTCGAGGAGACCATCGGCCCCCAGTGGGGTGGCCTCAACATCGGTCACCTGTACCAGATCCTCGAACGGCTGGTCCGTGACGGCTACGTCTCCCGCTCGCAGGTAACCCAGGCCGACCGGCCCGACAAGAACCTGTACACGCTCACCGAAGCCGGCGAGGCCGAGTTGCGTACGTGGGCGACCACGTCCTGGGTAAGGGTCGGCGGCTTCCGGGACGAGTTGTTCCTGAAGCTCCTCGGCGCCGCCGCCCTGGGCCCGAAGGCGCTGACCACGCTGATCGAGGCGCAGCGGCAGACCTACCTGTCCGAACTCGCGGGGCTGGCCCGGCAGCGCCGGGCCCACACCGACGAGCCGCTGGTAGCCATTCTGATCGACGCCGCCATCGCGCATACCAAGGCCGACCTCGGACTGCTGGACAGCGCCGCCCGGCACCTGGGGCCGATCGCCGCGGCACAGAGCGCGCAGGCGGGTGAGCAGGCGCAAGCGCACGGCGCGTCCGACTCCGACTCCGACTCCGACTCCGACTCCGACTCCGACTCCGACTCCGACGGAACGAACGGCCACCGGACCCGATCCGCCTAAGGACTGACTTCGGTTGTGATCAATTGGGTTTCTGGAGGCCGCTGATCCAGATGGCTGCCGCCCGGAGATGGAGTCCTGCGAGGTAGCTATCGGTGTCTTGTCATTGCGGGTCGCGATGCCCCGCCAGTCCTTCATCCTGTTGATGGCCCGCTCGACCGTGTTGCGGTCACGGTAGAGATCAGCGTCGTGGGTGACAGGCCTGTCGCCCCGGCTTCCTTTCTTCCTGCGGTTGGCGGCTTGGTCCTTCTTCACCGGGATGACCGCCTTGATACGGCGTTTCGCAGGTGGGCCCGGTTGGCGTGAGAGGAGTAAGCCTAATGGGACGCGAAGGACGGCAAGTGCGTCCTGTTCCGGCCTCGGCTTCCCCCCGGGCTCGGCCCGCGCCATGAAGGTCAGCTCCGGTCACCGCCCTCGCGTTTCCTGGATCCCACGACCCTCAACTATCCCTCCGGTCACGGTCTCCACGCTACGAGGGGAGGCTCAGGACCACTACCTGGCAGCGCTGGTGCGCAAACCCGGTGCGATGCCGGGCTCGACCGCGCTGGAACACGCCTGCGCCGCAGGGACGTTCGCCCTGTCCGCGATGCTTGACCGGCCACCGCGCGGAACTGTGGCTTCCACCACGGCGGATGTGGTCTTGTTCTGGTGGGATCGCCGGATGCTCGGTTTCCTCCTCCGTCTCCTGCCGTTCTGGGTCCGCGAGCCCCTGCTCATCGCGGTCGGGTCCGTTCTCGGCGTACGGATCATGTATCTCGCCGTCCGCGATCACGATCGGGTCGCCGCCGGTCTCGGCGTGGTGTTCCTCGTGTTCACCGCAATACGCGTACACACAGTGGTCCGAGCCCTGCGCGCACGCCGCAACCTTGGTCCGGCAACCTCCCCGGACGGCGCAGCGGTCGGTGCTGCTCCCCAGGCCCCGCCCCAGGCCCAGGCCGGAACCGGGCCGCGTCCCGGCCCGGACGATCCGGAGAAGGACCACAACGCGTGGGGCCAGGCCGTCGCGGCCGTGGCCGTGTTCGGGGCACTCGGGGCCGCGCTGTGGGTGGCCCCACACGTGATGCCGTCCGCCGACAGCACCCCGGAATCCGCTTCGTGTTCGGGCGGGGAACACGAGGAGCTGCCGAAGGCCTACAAGCAGACGCCCCAGCCTGTGACCGGTGAAGAGCTGTGCAAGGCGCTCAACCGGCCGGACTTGGCCGAGCTCCTTGGAACGCCTGGAGAGACCGCAACCACTGCTTCCGGCACCAGCAACACCGCTCCTCTGACGAATGGGAAGGTCGCCCGGCCGGAGGCCGAGGTCGCGTTCGACACGTACACCGTGAATGTCTCGGCCACTTACAACGAGCTCTCGACCGACCAGTACGTGAAACTGATGAAGTTCGGGGATGAGCAGGACATCAAGCCGCTCACGGTTCTCGGTCGGCCCGCGGTCTTCTCCTCGGATCACACCATGAAGTTCGAGATCAGTCTCGGGAGTGGGGGGTCCGGCGGACCCGTCGAACAAGGCCCTTTGGCCCGGACGCTGTCCGTGGCCCTGGACCGTAATGACCGGGGCGGCTACTGCGAGATCACCGTGTGGAGCACGTCCGGAGCCCTCCCGGACGACAGCGCCCTTCTCGGCATCGCTCAGAAGGTTCTCCCGAGGATCCCCGAACGGACTGTCCAGTAAGTGCTAGGAGCTGTCCGGGCGATCATGTGACCTCCATGTCCGGGTCGTTGTTGCGGGCAGGAGGCGGGGTGTTTTGACGGATGCAGAGCAGGAACGGCTGCTGGCGTTCCTGCCGGAGGGCAGTGAACATTGCGGCCGGTGGCGGGATCATCGGCAGGCGGACGAAGACAGTTACGAGAAACGCATTACCGCGGAACGGGCGATCAACCGTCTGGCGCGCTCCCGAACGGTGGCCACCCGGCACGACAAGCGCGGTTACGTCTTCCTTGGCACCGTCACGCAAGCGCCTCATGCAGTGTGGCTCCGGTCCTGATGGATGCGAGTAGGTCAGAAGCCGCTCGGGCCCGTTTGCGAGCGCCGTCTTATGATTCCGGCATGAGCAACTCTGCCGCGGCTGCTGTCCTCACAACCACCGACCTGACTGAAGCTATACGTGCGGTGCGTACCTTGCTGAGCAAGGCAGACATCGATCAGGCAGAGGTCGACTTCGAAGCTGTGATCAGGTCGCCGCAGGTCTTGGCGCAGGTACTTCACGTACTGCCCGACCTCAGATGGTGGGCGTCGGCCGGCGAGGAGCACGGCTCGTCGGAGGCCGGTGACGACCCTGCAGACTGCCTGCCCATACGAGTCTTCGACTGGGGTCGTCCGCTGGACCGCGCCGAGCCCTTCGTCGCCGCTCTGGGCCAGATCCCGCGGCGGTTCGGTGGGATCTGGACGCATGGCCTGCGGTTCCCGAAGCAGGACTGGAGGCGATCTCGCAGAAGTACGCGTACCTCACGCTGACAGTGAATTCCCGGGACCTCTACCAGGACGAGCCGTCGCAGGATCACACCATCCACGTGCACGCCCGGGACCGGAACAGCGACCAGATCGCCCGCGTCCATTGGCTCGCTGATCAAGTGGGTGGCCGGTTCACCGGCAGGGTGGAATTGGCGCCTCTGTAGCCGCTGAGCAAACAGGCAAGGCGGCCATCTCCAGCCGGCTCTGTCACATGATCGGCCGGACAAGTCCTCGTCGCAGAGTACGGCGAACGCGGAGGCCGAGCCCGGCGCCGACCTGCTGTGCCAGTCCTGGCCGAGCGCGAGGAGGAGAACTGAGTCACCGTCGCCTCCAACGAGTCGTATTCGGCAGGTGGACGAAGACTTGCACCGACTCCCACCGGCTTGCCGGCAGCTGGGCACGGTGAAGGCCCGGCCAAGGTCGGCTGATCCCGCTGCCAGGCCGTCGGTCCTGCCAGCCCGGTGGCGGAACCAACGACATCACAGCCCGGCATTCAGCAGTGAATACATGAGCATGTCCCGGCTTCCTCCCCCCGGCCTGTTGCCATCCCCGCAGCAGTCCCCCGGGGACCGCAGATCCCGCATAACCCAGCCGACCACTGCGCCCACGGCAGCCACAGCGGCTCCGACCGCGCGCCGACTTGACAACCCATTCGCCCAGCCATGCACGGCCGGGCATCAGCGGCGCGTTCCGTCAATGCCCCGCCTTCCAGGTCTTCGCTGGTGGTGGACAGGCATTCGTGGCCGCGCGGCTCGGGCTTGTGACGTCGGCGTTGTGTCGTCGCAGGGCGCTGGGCGGCCAGCCAGTCCAAGGCCACGCCTACGGCGTGTGCGCTCCGGAGTCACGCCCAGGCCTCCGGGCCTCCCGATCGTACGAAGGACCGGAGTCAGGCCGCCAGCAAGGTAAGTTGGCGCGCCGCTCGGCCCGTTCGGTCGACCACCACGCACAGTAGGCGACCTACGGTGTCGGCAGGGCCGTACGTTCGGCTTTCTCCAGCCAGTCGGTGTACCAGCGAGCGAACCTCACCGGCGTGCCGTCACCGTCGAGGAGCGGGGCGAGGTCGACGTCGTCTACCCGGCAGTCGGACCAGATCGTGCCGCGGTGGCTGCCGCTGATGATCAGCCACTCTCTCTGCGCGCAGCCCAAGTGGGAGATCACCATCGCACCGGCGGTACGCCCCGGTGCGAACATGACGGTCTCCCATCGCTCGTCCCACGCCTCCATAGCGGCATCGAAGTCCTCCATATCAACGAAGTCCTCTTCCTCGGGGCACTGGGCAAGAAGATCGTTGAGCAGTTCCGGGTCCGGACCCTGGTCAGGAAACGGCTCGTCAAGTCTTGACGAGTCAGCCAGGTCCGCGCCGTCGCCCTCCCAGCGCCAACGGCCCTGCACGCGCCGGACCGGGAACAGACCGTACGCGGGACCGGCGCCGCCCGCGCTGACATGGAGCAGGAAATCCCGGTACTCCTCCGGCAGCCGCACGCCTATCTGAGCCTCGAGTTCGGCAAGCTCGCCACGGGCCAGCGGGTCCTCCAGGACCCACTGGTGCCCCAATGCCCCGAAGACCTTGCTGCCCGCAGGGCCTGCACCGGTCGCCTCGACCCGCTGACGTACGTCCACCCACCACTGATGCGTCATACGCAGACCGTACGTGCCGCCACCGACATCGAGGGTCCTGCCTCTGTGGGACAGTCCCCCGCCCCTCGGCACCTCACGCAAAACAGCTCAAGCCCCCGGTCCGTGCCGGGCAGGAGCCATGCGGAGTCGCAGATCCTGCCGTCACCCGGCGTGGCTGGCCACGCAGGCCGGCCCGGTGGCCACCGTCCATGCAGACGAGACGGACCGATGTACCGAACGTGGCCCGCGCGTTCTCATTACCGCCGGTGTCGCCCGCATCGGCGGCTCGGGCTCCCTCATCGGTCAGACCGTTTGGACCGCTCAGTAGGAGCAGCATCTGTTCCGGGCCCGTCTTCGCGTACTCCTTGCTCCGGGGTGAGCCCGCCACCATGTCCGCGAAGGCGCCGCACGGTGGTGCGGTGCATCCCGTTCCTGCCCGCCAGATCACCGGGCCGCTGATCACAGCGCAACACCGCCGGCACGATGCCCGCGATCTTCCCCGTGGACAGCGCCCGCCACCGGTAACCGATCCGCTTCAGACGGCCGCGTATCAAGTCGGCGAGGTAGTTCAAGGTGGCGCTCGACAGCGGCAGGCGGGCGGTGCAGACAAGTTCGTCAAGGCCCTCGACGGGATGCTTGCTTTTCTTCACACAATGCTCAACTCCCGCCGAGGGACCGCCGGTTACGGCCTCAGCGCGTAGTCATAGGCGCGCCGAGAACCGCCCGTCGGGGCGTTTGCGCAGCCAGCCGCGGTTGGCGAGCTTGGTCGTCTTCGCCCGCAGCGGCTCCAGCCTGCCGCGCACCGAGGCGTCCAGACCCAGCCGCTCGCCGACCGCCCTGACCTGCACCGGGCCATCGGCCTCCCGCGCGATCGCCAGACCGCAGGTAGCGGCAGCGGCCGACCGCCAACGACCAGGAGCACGAACACCATCACCACGAGGGCCACAGCCACAGCCACAGCCACGGCCACGGCCACGGCCACGGCCACAGCGGGCATCACCACCATCACCCGGCCGTCATGCCATGGGCGCGTCCGGGGGGGATCACCCCCTGCCCCGAGGCCCTGGCTGTCCTTCTTCCGGCCATCGGGCTGGGCTGTACCACGCTGAGCCTGACCATGATCGTCGCGTTCAGCATCGGTCTGCCCGGCGTCTTGGTCGGCCTGGGCCTGATCCTGGTGAGCGCCCGGACGAGCCTGGCAGGACTCCGCCAACGGGGGGGCGACCGACTGATGCCTTGGCTACCCGTGGCCTCCGTCGCCGTCGTGGCCGTCCTCGGCCTGATGATCACGGTTGTCGGAGTCGGCGGGCTCACCGGTTGAGCCGAGGGCACATCCAGGACGCCGAAGACAGACACAAGGCGCGGCCCCAAGGCGCCCAAGAACACCGCCCTCCCGCTGCCGGCCGGCGCCGCAGCACTGGGCAGCCCGGTACAGCTGAACAACATCCCGGAAAAGATGGATCTTGGTGGCGAGACCTCCTCGGGACACGCCGATGGCTTGAGCGCAGCCCGGCAGGGATCGCCCGCGCCGGCCATGAGACAAGCCCCTTGACGGCGCCCAGAGAAGACGCGGATCCCGAGCCGTCCGCGATCCGCCTGCAGTCCAGTCACAGGGCGAGGGAAGCACCTACTGCCCATGCCCTGACAAAAGTCCTTACCCGACCCTTGACTGGTCTGGACCAATCAGGCTTTGCTGCTGGGGTACCACTCACCCCCTACCTCTGGAGTGGCGCATGAGCACAACCATGCCCCGCAGGTCTCACCGAGCTGCTTATGTCAGGTACCTGACAATACTCTCCCTCCTGGCCGGTCTCCTCGGCGCGTTCACCGTCCTCGGCACCGCGAGCCCCGCGGCGGCGGCGGACTGCGCCACGGCCTGGAGCTCCGGCGCGGTCTACACCGGCGGCATGACCGCTTCCTACAACGGCGACAACTGGCAGGCCAAGTGGTGGACACAGGGCGAGACGCCCGGTGTCGCCGAGGTCTGGGCCGACCAAGGAGCCTGCGGCGGCTCCGGCGGAGGAAGCACCGGCGGCACCTGCGACTACCCCGCCTGGGTGGCCGGACAGTCCTACACGACCGGTGCCATCGTGCAGTACACCCCCAATGGCCGGTACTACATCGCCACCCACGACAACCCCGGATACGACCCCACCATCAGCACCTGGTACTGGTCCCCCTACACCTGCACCGGAGGCTCCGGTGGCGGAGGCACGGGCGGCGGCACCGGCGGATTCGTGGTCAGCGAAGCCCAGTTCAACCAGATGTTCCCGAACCGGAACTCCTTCTACACCTACAGCGGCCTGGTGGCCGCGCTCAGCGCCTACCCCGGCTTCGCCACCACCGGCAGCACCACCGTGCAGAAGCAGGAGGCCGCGGCGTTCCTGGCCAACGTGGACCACGAGACCAGCGGCCTCGTCTACATCAACGAGGTCGACCAGTCCGGGAACTACTGCGCGAGCGAGCCCTACGGCTGCCCCGCCGGCACCTACGCCTACTACGGACGCGGCCCGATGCAGCTCAGCTGGAACTTCAACTACAAAGCCGCCGGTGACGCCCTCGGCGTCGACCTGCTGGACAACCCCGGCCTGGTCGCCTCCGACTCGGCGATCTCCTGGAAGACCGGCCTCTGGTACTGGAACACCCAGACCGGCCCCGGCACCATGACCGGACACAACGCCATGGTCAACGGCGCGGGCTTCGGCGAGACCATCCGCAGCATCAACGGCAGCATCGAGTGCAACGGCGGCAACACCGCCGAGATGCAGGACCGCGTCAACGACTACCTCTCCTTCACCTCCATCCTCGGCGTCCCCGCAGGCTCCAACCTCACCTGCTGACCGCTCCCCTCATGGGAACGTCCGGCCGTCAAGCCTTCTGAAGGCACCGTCACGGGCACCGGCGGCGGCGCCGAGAACGCCGAGGACGACGGCAGCGGCAACCAGGGACCCGCGCAGCTGACGGTCAGCGTCTCGGTGCGCGGCACCGGAGCGGTACGGAACGGAAACCGACCTCCGCTCCGGTGCGGTGGTGGAGGCGGTCATCTGCTCGTGGACCTCGGTCATGGCCGGTTTTCCCGCCCGGCGTGCTCGTCGCCCTCGCAGTAGAGCACCAGGTGCTCGTGGTACAGGACACCGTCGCGGATGTCGCCGGTGGCGGTGAAGCCGGTGTCGTCGACGTAGTCGAGATGGTTGCCGGTGACGGTGTAGCTGCCGGTATAAGCGCTCCGGCGGCTGCCGCGGGCCTCGTCGTAGCGGCCGTTCGGCAGCAGTTCCTGGCGGATGAACCCGTCGGCGGTCACCCACATCCCGACGTACGGGTGCGGGTCGCGGGGCGTTTCGTTGCTGGTCATGCCTCTACGATCGGCCCGGCGGCCGGTGGCGACCAGGCCGCCGTCTCCCCAGGTGAGGGCTTCCTGGGTGCCGCGCACCCAGCATCGTGGGCCGGCCGGATCGTGGGTGCCCGACACCTAGGGACAGAGCGGCCTGGTTCCGGTTCCGCCGCGCGACGAACCTGATGGTCAGGCGGCTGCCGTAGCCGTCGGACACTCGCCTCGGACCCGCGTCGACGCTCACTCCCGCAGCGGACACCCCGATGAGGCGACTCCACCGAGGAGCACGCAATGACCATGGCCATGACCATGACCATCACCGACACCGACACCGACACCGTGAGCTGGAACCTCGAGGCCCTCGACGCGATGCTCTCGAACGACGAGAGGCGTCCCGTCCTGTTCACGAATGACCGGATCCTGACGATTGACCCGCTGATCGGGGCGAGGGTCGGCGCCGACATCCTGTTCGTCGGCCCGCTGATCGTGGGCGTCGGCCCCGGCATCGTCACCGCGGCTGGTGACGACAACGCCATCGTCGTGGGCGCCACCGGCACGACCGTCGTCATGGACGCCATCGCGCCGGCAGGCGGCCGCGGCCACCGCTCGGAGTACGTCGCGACGCTGGCCCCGGGCAACACCACCAACTTCCTGGTGGTGCCCGACGAACTCGCCGACGACTTGCCGAGCGCGGTGGCCACCCTGCTGGCCCACCCGGAACGGGTCCGCGCCCTCGTCTCGGCGGGCCGACCGGTGCTGTGGGCCGGCACCGACGTCCCCGGCCGGGCCACCGCACCCGAGACGGGCATCCCGGACGCGGAGAACCTGACCGGCAGCCCGTGTGTCGGTGTCTGGATCGACCGGAACGACTTCCTGCACCAGGAACTGAGCGCCGACGGCCGCTACGACGAGACCGGGGCGGCCGCCCGCACGCCTACCAGGGCCGCTACTGGATCGACGGCGAGCGCATCGGCTACCTGGACGACCTCGGCTTCTGGGCCTACGGCGAGTTCCAGTGCGACGAACTCCACCACGCGGGCTACGTCATGAAGCTCGGCTTACACCCCGTCCCCGTCCCCGTCTGCTTTCCACGCCGTACCGAAAGAACAGCCTCATGAACCTCAACGACACCACCAGCGCCGCCGTCCTCGAAGAGCTCCGGCGCCGGCCCGCCGACCGGCGGCGCATCCTGTTCACCGGCGCGACCGTCGTCACCATGGACCCCGGCCTCGGTGTCGTCGACGGCGCCGACCTCCTCGTCTCGGGCGACACGATCACCGCCGTCGGCCGCCGACTCGACGCGGCGGACGCCGTGGTCGTCGACGCCACCGGCACGATCCTGGCCCCCGGCTTCGTCGACACCCACCGGCACGCCTGGGAGGCCCAGCTGCGCCGGATCATGCCGAACGTCGACGACCTCGGCGGCTACGTGATGGCCACCCTCGCCGGCTACGCCACCGTCTACCGGCCCCAGGACATGTACATCGGCACCAGACTGGCCGCACTGACCGCGATCGACAGCGGCATCACGACCATGCTCGACTTCTCCCACAACTCCCGTACCCACCAGCACTCCGACGCCGCCGTCGAGGCGCTGCGCGACACCGGCATCCGTGGCGTGCACGCCTCCATGGGCCCGCACTTCGGCGACTGGGACCGGCAGTGGCCCGGCGACCTGACCCGCCTCAAGGAGCAGTACTTCAGCAGCGACCACCAACTGCTCACGCTGCGCCTGGCGACCCTGGCCACCGCCGAGATCGCCGGACCGGCGCTCGCCTACGGCCCCGAACTCGCCCGTGTCGCCCAGGAACTGGGCATCGGGGTGAGCGTGGACGCCGTCTTCGGCACCGCCTCGTCCGACGCGGTCCTGCGCTGGGCCAAGGACGGCATCCTCGGCCCCGACGTCACCCTCATCCACTCCACCGGGCTGACCCCCGAGGCGTGGCGGGCGATGGGCGAGTCCGGCACCACCGTGGCCCTCGCCCCGACCTCCGATGCCCAGATCGGACTGGAGACCGCGATCCCCGCCGTCGACGAGGCCCTGTCCGTCGGCATCCGCCCCGGACTGAGCATCGACGTCGAAGTCGCCCTGGCCAGCGACATGTTCACCCAGATGCGGGCCCTGCACGCCATCCAGCGGATGCGCGCGGTCAACGCCGCGTACGGCACCGACCGGCAGCCCTCCCGCATCACCACCCACGACGTCCTCGACTTCGCCACGCTCCAGGGCGCCCGCGCCAACGGCCTGGCCGACGTCACCGGTTCACTCACCCCGGGCAAGAAGGCCGACCTCCTGGTCATCCGGGCCGAGGACCTCAACAACATGCCGCTCAACGACCCGATCGGCACGATCGTGCTGGGCTCCGACGCCCGCAACATCAGCGCCGTCCTCATCAACGGCGAGCCCCGCAAGTGGGCCGGACAGGTCCTCGACGTCGACCTGGCCGCCCTGCGCGACGAGGTGCACGCCTCGCGCGAGTACGTACTCAACACCCCGGCCGTCTAAGCGTTGTCCCACCCCGTTCCGTGGTCCCCCGGCCGCCCCGCACGCCCGCGGCACCGCCGTCGCACTCTAAGGATGCAGCATGTTCATCGGCGCCAGCCTGGGCCCGCAGCTCATGGGCGCGCTGAGCGGCTTCGGCTTCGGCTTCGGCTTCGGCTTCGGCTTCGGCTTCGGCTTCGGCTTCGGCTTCGGCTTCGGCTTCGGCTTCGGCTTCGGCTTCGGCGGCATCCTGCGGGCCGTCGCAGCGGCATTCGCCCTGGGTGGCCTGCCCGCACTACGCCACCACGGCACCGAATAACCCCTCGCCCGCACAACGGCCCGACGCACTTGTGAGGGCGCTCGCAACGGCTGGCACAGTGAGGTGGATCGGTCCTGGTTACCGTGTCTGAGGCGGGAGTTGAGCGTCCGTCCGGGCGTAGGGACGTCGCCGTGGATCGTGTTGAATGAGCTGCCGGACCGGGAGGCGTTGTGCGGGATCCTGCACGTGCCGCACACCGGTAGCGTCCTCACCCGGCGGCGGTGAGCGCCCCCAGGGCACTCGCCTGGGTCCGCCAGTCGGTCTGGTTCGGGCTGGTGCCGGCCCAGCGCTCGCCGAGGGCGTTGAGGGAGGTCCGGTCCTGCGCCCACAGGGTGTCCGCCTGCTTCTGCACGTAACTCCGGTACGTACTGGAGCCGGTGGCGGTCGCCAGGTCGGCGAGGTTCCGCATGAAGACGCCCTTGAACTGCTTCTGGTTGTCGTCGCAGGACGCCGAGCCGACGTCGCAGGACTCGGTGAGCACTCCGCCGACGGTCAGTGCCGAGTTGCCGACCGCGGCATCGGCCAGGGTCCGCGCGGAGGTCAGCAGGGAGCTGTCACCGGTCGACTTCCACAGTTCGGTGAAGCCGCCGATGGCCAGCCCCTGGTTGTAACTCCAAACGGTGGAACCGTTGTTGGCGCAGGCCGAGGTAAGCCCGTCGTTCACGAGCCCCGAAGAGTTGATCATCCCGCTCGCCCTGTACCAGGCCGCGGCCGTGGTCGCCCGCTGGAGCCACACGGTGTCGCCCGGGATACGCTGGTGCAGTGCGGTGGTCAGCCACAGGTACTGCCCGTTCGTCACCGCGTTCTTGTAGGTCCGCTCACGGTCCCACCAGACGCCACCAGCGCAGGTGCCGGTGTCCCAGTACTGCTGGACGTAGTTGGTGATGGTCACCGCCTCGTTGAGATACCGGGCGTCGCCGGTGTGGTCGTACGCGTCGATCCAGGCGATGGCCCACCAGCCCGAGTCGTCGATGGAACGGCTGATGAAGTCGCCCTCGATCGCGTCCGAACTGCGCACCCCGGCGGCGAAGGCGCCCTTGTTCTGGTCGAAGGTGCGCGCGATGACCCAGTCGTAGTCGTGCGTGCCGGTGGTCTTCGCGAAGTCGATGAGGGCGGTGAGGGTGGCGGCCGAGTTCCACCAACTGCTCGGCCACCAGCCGTTGTAGGGGTCGTACGAGGTCATCAGGGTGTCCGCCGCCGCGCGCGCCCTGGTCGGTGCGGGCCTGACCCATGCGGTGCAGCTGCCCTCGTTGTGGCTCGCCTCCCGGCCACAGGCGCGGACCGCGCCGCCGTAGAGGAGGCCGCGCGGGTCGCGAGTGGCGTACATCGCGGTACGGGTGCCGGTGGCTCCGGACGGGGTGGACGTACGGCCGAGGGAGGAGCCGTCCGGCCAGGTCGAGCCGCCGTCCCAGGAGCGGTCCAGCCAGATCTCGTCACCGGCGCCGCCGCTGTCGATGCTCGCCCAGGCCATGGAGTTCTGCTGGTCGACGTGGAGCCGGATGGTGCGGCCGTAGAGGGTGGTGGACGGTACCGGCAGGTCGTCGCCGGCCGCCCGGTCCGCGCTCGTGCCGTCGCAGAGGGTGTCGCAGGCGGTGGGGTAGACCCAGTTCGTGCAGCCGACCCCGGACGCGTCGCCGCAGGCCCGGACCAGGCCACGGCGATGGTTTCGGGGGTCGGTGATGTTGTACATCAGCGTCCTGGTGCCGGTCCAGGTGCCCGGGATGCTGGCCTTGCCGAGCAGTCCCTCCCAGGTGGCGCCGCCGTCCCAGGAGCGGTCCAGCCACACCGAGTCCCCGGTCACGCCGTCGTCGATGCTGGCCCACGCCATGTCGTCCGCGTCGGACACGTGCAGTTCCAGGCGGCGGCCGTTGAGGTCCTTGTCCGGTACCGGGAAGGTCTCCTGCCGGGCCTGCGAAGGGTCGAGCGTGTCACAGGTCAGGACGCAGACCTGGGTGGCGGCGGACGCGGGGGGCGCGGCCGGCACCAGGGCGGCGAACGCGAGCGCGGCCGCGAGGAGAAGGCCGAGAAGGCGTGGTATGACAACGATGTCCGAGCGGCGTGAGTGCACCGGGGCTCGCCTCGATTTCACGATGGGGGATGACGGTCGGTGCGCGTGACGGGGGCCGAGGGCTCCGGCCGGGCCCGGCCCGAATCGAGGCACTGGTCCATACCGGTCTGCGAGGCAGTGAACCGGCTTGGCGAGGCCCTGTCAATGCCGCAAGGGCGCATCGTTCCATGGGAGTTGAGAGACGGCCGTGACGGGTTGACACCCGGTTTTCGGGCGCCCATCATCGGTGGAACTTCGGCGAGGTTCCTCGTGCGTCCAGCTGCCGCAACAGACACGGGGCTTCGCACGGCACGTTTTTGAATCGTTTCAGATGCTGCGTTTCCAGGCACCCGCGCCCCCACCCAGGAGGTCTCCATGCGCCGTCGCTCACCACTGAGCAGACCGCCGGGCCGGCACCATCTGCTCGGTCTCGCCGTCCTCGCGGCCACCGTGCTCGCCACGGGCCCGGTCCCCGCCACCGAAGCCGTACCGATGTCCGCCAAGGAGACCCCGCCGGACGCCCGGACCGCGGCGGTCGACCCCCTGAACTACTCGCCGACCTCACGCACCCTCAAGCCGACCGCCGTCTACCGGACGTCCGGCAGCGTCGCGAACCCGCAGAACGTGCTGAGCGGACAGCCGACCCGGATCTCCGGCTCTCAGTCGGCCGTCACCCTCGACTTCGGCAAAGAGGTCGGCGGCCTGACAACGTTATCCTTCGGGAGTACGAGTGACAGCGGGCAACGGGTCGGCCTGGCCTTCAGCGAGTCGTCCCTGAACGTGGGAAACAACAGCGACCGCAGCAGCGGCCGCGACGGCGAAGACGGCGCCCTCTACGCCACGGCCCCCGCGGGCGGCACCTACACCGTCCCCACCGCTCAACTCCGTGGCGGATTTCGCTATTTGACCGTCTTCCTGGACACCTCTGGCTGGGTGGACCTCAAGGGCGTCAGTCTCGCCTTCACCGCGGCACCCGGGAAGTCGGACCCGGCCGACTACCCCAACTACTTCCACTCCAGCGACGACCTGCTCAACCGCATCTGGTACGCCGGGGCCTACACGGTGCAGCTCGACACGATCGCCCCGGACCAGGGCCGCGCCTGGCCCCCGCCGGCCTCGGCCTGGGACAACGGCGCGACCGTCGGCGTGGGCGACTCCGTCCTGGTCGACGGCGCCAAGCGCGACCGCACAGTGTGGCCCGGCGACATGGGCATCGCCGGACCCACGCAGTACGCGTACTCGGGCGACCTCACCTCGACCCGCAACGCGCTCACGACGATGTACGACGCGCAGTCGGCGGACGGCGAAATCCCGTGGTCGGGGCCGCCGTTCAACCTCACCGGCTCGGACACCTACCACACCTGGACGCTGCTGGGCACGTCGACGTACTACACGTACACCGCCGACCGGACGTGGCTGGACTCCGAATGGGCCAACTACAAGCGCGGGATGGCCTTCATCACCAACAAGATCGACGGCCACAACCTGCTCGACGTGACCCGCACCCAGGACTGGGCCCGCGTCGGTCAGGGCGGTGAGAACATCTCCGCCAACGCGCTGCTCTACGCCGCGCTCAAGGGCGGCGCGACCCTGGCCACGGCCGAGGGCGACAGCGCACTCGCCGCGAGCTGGACCGGCGAGGCGGACGCGATCAAGGCCGCGGCCAACTCCCGGCTGTGGGACGGCTCGAAGGGCATGTACAAGGACAACCCCACCAGCGGTCTGTACCCGCAGGACGGCAACTCCCTCGCGGTCTGGTACGGATTGACCGATTCGGCGGCCAAGGCGCGGAGCGTCGTCGCTGGGCTCGGGAGGAACTGGGGCGCGTACGGCCCCACCACCCCCGAATGGGGCGGCAACGTCTCGCCGTTCGCGGGCGGTATGGAGCTCAACGCCCGCTTCACGGCGAACGACGACTACACCGCCCTCGACCAGATCCGGCGCACCTGGGGCCACATGCTCGACAGCGACATCGGCACGAAGAGCACCTTCTGGGAGGGCGTCAAGGCTGACGGCGGCCTGGCCTACGGCGGTTCGTTCATGAGCCTGGCCCACGGCTGGTCCTCGGCCCCCACCTCCACGCTCACCTTCGACGTGCTGGGCACCGCACCCGAGTCGGCGACGGGCGCCTACCGCTTCGTCCCGCACCCCGGCGACCTGACCAGCGCCGAGGGGCGTATCACCCTGCCCCAGGGCGCCGTCGACGCCTCCTGGTCCCGCGACCCCGCCGCCGGCACCTACTCGGCGCACCTGACCAGCCCGTCCGGCACCAGCGGCCGGATCGGCGTCCCGAAGTTCGACGGCGGCGACGTCTCGGTCTCCGTGAACGGCACCGTCGTCTGGAGCAACGGAACCTTCACGCCCGCCTCCGGCATCACCGGCGCGAGCCAGGACGACACCTACGTCTACCTCACCGGCGTCGCCCCGGGCAGCTACAACGTGACCGCGACCGGCCTCGGCAACCCGGCCCCGTCCGCCGACCCGGCCACCACCGGCACGCTGCGCGCGGGCTACACCCGGTGCGCGGGCGAGGGCGGCGCCTGCTCCTTCAGCGGCACCCGCTCGGTGGCCTACGGCGCCGGGGCCTACACGTACAAGACCGTGACCGACAGCACCGCCTGCACGAACGACTCCTTCGACGGCGACCCGGCGCCGAATCTTGTCAAGTCCTGCTACGTCGCCGACGCGGGCGGTCCGCCCGGCTACACCGTCTGCGCGGCCGAGAACGGGACCTGTGCCGTACCCGGCTACAACCGTGACGTGGTCTACGGCGCCAACGGCAACTTCGTGCACCAGATCACCAACGGGTCCGTCACCTGCTCCAACGCCCACTTCGGCGATCCCGTCGACGGGGTCGCCAAGTCCTGCTACCTGCCGTCCGCCGGGGCGCCGGCCGGGGGCTGGACCAAGTGCGCTGATCAGAACGGCACTTGTTCGGCCGCCGCCGGACAGCCGGTGATGTACGGCGCGTTCGGAGCGTTCACCACGCTGACGGCGACCGGCGACACCCCGTGCACCGACGCGAGGTTCGGCGACCCGATCCCCGGCGAGTCCAAAGCCTGCTACACCGCCACCGGCGGCCCGGCCGGTTACGCCACGAACTGCTCGGACGAAACCGGGACCTGTGCCTCCAGCGGACAGCAGACCGTGGCCTACGGCGCCCGGGGCACCTTCGTCTACCGGACGTTCACCGGCGGCACCGCTTGCACGACCGTGGCATTCGGCGGCACGGACCCGCTGCCTGGCGTGCGGAAGGGCTGCTACCTCACTTCCTGAATCCTCCGGCAGCCCGCCCGAGTCCGTCGGGCGGGCTGCCGGATCATTCGGGGTGAGCCACCGCCTCCTTCTGCAGTTGTACCGCCGCGAGCAGGCTCAGTCTCGGCTCCGCCTGACGTAGCGCCTTCACGGCGGCGACCGAGCCGACGTCCCCGGTGAAGCCGGCGGCGGCCAGCCGGGAGCGGACCCAGCGGGCGCGCAGTCGGGCCTCGGTGGCGCCGGCGGTGGACTCCACGAGTGCGACGGCGCGTTCCAGGCCCGGGCGTTCCTCCGGCGAGGCGTTCGCCAGCGCCTGGCGCAGGGCCGCCGCGGCCTCGTCCGTGTCTCGGACGGTCAGCACGAAGGTGTTCTTCCTGCTCAGTCCCGTGATTCCTGTCATGAGCGTCAGCCTGACGGCCATGACCGGCGCGCGCCAAGCGACTTGAGGAATCTCAGAGGTGCCGCGGGGCCCGCAGCTCACCGAGCCGGCCGTAGGCGTAGAAGAACGGGCCGATCTGGCCGGCCGGCGCGAGGCGCGTGGCGGGGGCGGACAGCGCTGGGCTGCTCTTCCCCGCCACGCCGGAGCGAACGTCAGATGGCCCGGGCGGTGGGCAGGATGGTGATCTCGGTGAGGTTGACGCGACGAGGGACGGCGGCCATGAAGGCGACGGTCTCGGCGATGTCGGCACTCTGCAGAACGTCGATGTCGTGGATGAGGTCGGCCACCAGCTTGGAGGCGTCAGGGTCGGTGACGTGGTCGGGAAGCTCGGTGTCGACCATGCCGGGCTCGATGGTGGCCACACGGACCATCTTGGGGCCGAGCTCGACGCGCAGCAGCCGGGTGAGGTGGCTGATGTACGCCTTGGTGCCGGAGCAGACGGAGAACTTCGTAAGGGCTGGAGGCGCCGGAGACCACGGCGACACGGCCGGCGAGGGGGTACCGGTGAGCAGGGCAGCAGACATCACAGAAGCTCGATCTCTTTGATCACAGGAGGGTGAGCGGGGACGGCGGGAAGCTCCGGGTGCCCGAACGGGTCCGCCGGGTCGGACAGGTCGGGCACCCGGCGGAGCGTCAGCGGTCAGGCGGCGTCGTCGTGCGCGGTGGCCGCGGACTTCTCGCGCCACGGAGCGAGGTCGTCCTGCACCTGCCGGTACTTGACGTCGAGCCGCTCCAGCGTGTCGCGCCCCAGGTAGAGATGGGTGGGCAGCTTCTCGGCGGCGGCCACCTCGGCGATGAGGGCGGCGCCCTTGACGGGGTCGCCGAGCTGGGCGTGGTTGGCCCGGACCTGCTTGCGCATCACGGGCAGCACGGCGCGGGTGACGTTGATCAACCGAAGACGTTGAGGTCGAACAGCGAGCGGGCCTCCGCGTCGATGATCTCCTCCAGCGCGCCCAGCAGGCCGCGGCCGGCGTTGTTCACCAGGACGTCGATGCCGCCGAACCGCTCCACAGCCGCCTCGACCGCCTGCGGAATGCTGTCGTTGTCCGTGACGTCCAAGGCGACCGCGAAGACCTTTTCGGAATTCTTCAGATCGTCCGGTACGCTCTCCGGATTTCGTACGGCGACCACGACATTGTTACCGCCTGCCAGAGCGGCACGGGCAATTTCCGCGCCGATTCCGCGGGAGGCACCGGTGACAAACCACGTAGCCATGGGAAAAACCTCCTTCGTTCTTTTCCCCTTCGAGGAGATTTCCTGTTGACGTATTCGAGTCTGTGCCTCCTCCCCGGTGATATGAAGGCAGCGGTTTTCCTGGGAGATCTGCACCCAGGGTGACGCTCAGGTGCCGCGCGCGGGGTTCTGCCGGTGCGGCACCCCGGGCGCGCTGACGGAGCCCAGCAGAGCCAGCCCGTCGGCGGAGGGCGAGCCCGGCTCAGCCTGTAGGACGACGAGCTGCTGTCCCGGGACGCTGCGGATGTTGAGGGCTTCGTGCCGCAGCTCCAGGTCGCCCACGACCGAGTGGTGGACCTGCTTGATCTCGTAAGGCGGGACCCGGGTGTACTCGCGTGCCCACAGCGCCCGGAACTCGCCGCTGCGCACCGACAGCTCACCCACCAACTCCAGGATGCGGGGATCCTGCGGGGTGCTCGCGGCGGTCTGCTGAAGGTCGGCGACCGCCCGGTGCCTGGCCCGCTCCGGACTGCGGTAGAAGGTCTTCCCCGCGGGGTCCAGGAAGAGCATGCGCAGGACGTTGTCGTGCTCCGCGAAGTCGCGGTAGAGGGCGTCGGCGAGTGCGTTGGTGGCCAGCAGGTCCTGGGCGTGGCCGATGATGAAGGCCGGCGTCAGGGTCCAGCTCTCGATCAGCTGCCGCAGGTGCGGCCGGACCCGCTCGACCCGGCCGGGTGCCTTGGTACGGCGGCCGCCGGGCAGGGCGAGCCGGAAGAGCGCCCGCTTGTCCTCGTCACCGAGTTGCAGCACGCGGGCCATGGCCTGGATGACCCTGGGCGAGGGGCTGAGCTCGCGGCCCTGCTCCAGCCGGCTGTAGTAGCTCAGGCTGACCCCGGCGAGTGTCGCGACCTCGTCGCGCCGCAGGCCGGGCACCCTTCGCCGGCCGGCGGCAGGCAGTCCCGCCGCCGCGGGGCTCAGGCGTTCCCTGCGGGTGCGGAGAAACTCACCCAGCCCTTCCACCGGGTCAAAGTGCGTGTCGTTTTCCATGTCATCGAGGCTAGGCGGAAAACACCCGGAAAAGTCCCGCCGACGGTGGGTGCATTGCACCCAGGATTACGGGCCAACACGGCAGGGCCGCGACGGACCACGGCCCGCTTTTCGGTCTCCCTCTCCCTCCCCGACCCCACCCTCTGCGATCATGACGCAACCATCCGTGATATTGCGTGATCGGCGCTTCTCATCGGTCGAAATCCATCTAGTCTTGCCGCATGAGCAATGGGACGCCTTTGGGTGATTTTCTCCGAGCCCGCAGAGAGGCCCTGAAGCCGCACGACGTCGGTCTCCCCGAACACGGACGACGCCGGGTACCGGGACTGCGCAGAGAGGAAGTCGCGCTGCTCGCGGGAGTCAGCTCCGACTACTACATCAGGCTGGAACAGGGACGCGAGAACAGCCCGTCCCCACAAGTCGTCGATGCCGCCGCGCACGCACTGAAACTGGACGCGGAGTCCACCGACCACCTCAACCGCCTCTGCCTGGCCACCTCGCAGCGCCTGCACCACCGGGGCGAAGCCGACGTCAGCGCGCAGTTGCTGCAGCTGATGGACGGATGGGACCACACTCCGGCCTTCGTCGTGGGCCCGGCCCTCGACATCATGGCGGGCAACTCCCTGGCCACAGCCCTGCACAGCGGTTTCGAGAAGTTCGACAACCTCGCCCGGATGATGTTCGTGGACCCGGCGGGGCGCAGCTTCTACCAGGAGTGGGAGCGGGCCGCGCACTCCTGTGTCGCCGAGATCAGGGCCGCCTACGGCCATGACCCCGAATCCGCCCGCATCGCCGAGGTCGTCGCGGAACTGTCGGCCCGGAGCGAGGAGTTCGCCGCGCTCTGGCAACTGCACGACGTCAAGGGCAAGTCCCAGGAGGGCAAGCACCTCAAGCACCCCCAGGTCGGGGACCTGCGTATCAGGTTCGCGGCCTTCACGGTCAACGGAGCCCCGCACCAGCAGCTGGTGGTCTATCAGGCCGAGCTGGCCGGCCCGACGGCGACCGCCTTCGAGACGCTGAGGGCCATGGCCGCGAGGCAGGGCACCGAACGAAGCCTGTGGCCGCGGTCCTCTCCCTCGTGTCCACGTGGCGGGCCAGACTGCGGAGACGCAAGCGAGGGCACATGAGCCTGGGAAACGGCGTTGACCCGTGAGAATTACGGGGAGGAGTTCCCGCAGGTCAGCACGCATTTCCTTGCGAAGTCCCAGGCCAGCGCCCGCTCGCTTCCAATCGCTGCACGACTGATAGGACTTCCCCGTCTGCCGTCAAAAGACCATGTTCCACAGGCCACAGTCCGGCCGTGTGGCCAGGTGTTCCATCCGTGGAGGTTGGTCACGGACGCCGCGTCTGGTTCGGTGGCCGGTCCGACGCCCTTGGCGTCCGGCGTCGGACCGTCCAGCGCAAATGTCAGCTTCCTGGGGGCACGTACCTGACGCCGAAGGCGAATGCGCGGCTTCGGCCGGGTTCGAGGGCGAGGGCGGCGGTCTGGTCCGGGCGGTTGAAGGCGTTGGTCATCGTCTCGACGGGTTCGAGGGCGATGGAGGCGCGGCGGTCGCGGGCCAGGGTGTCGCCGGTGAAGACGTGCATACAGCCGCTGTGCTGCCAGACGCGCAGTTCCTCGCCGGTCGCCGAGTCGGTCAGGATCGTCTCGATCCTGCCGGTGGGGCCGGGGGTGAGGTCCGCGTAGCAGGCGTCGATTACCGCGTCGCCCAGCCGTCGTGGCGTACGGAAGTCCATGGTGGGGCGGTCGCCCAGGGGGAGCCGGGCGTCCTCGCCGGGAAGCGGGATGAGGGATGCGTCGGTGCGGATCAGGGTGTGCGCTGGGATGTGCAGGGTCAGGTCGTCGATGGGGCGGGACAGGGTGAAGTACGGGTGCCAGCCCGCTGCGTAGGGGGCGGTGGTGTCGCCCAGGTTCGTCGCGCGGATCTCGACGCCCAACTCGTCGGCGGTGAGCGTGTATGCGACGGTGAGGTCGAGGGCGAAGGGGTAGCCGGGGTACTTGCCCGGCCTGATGCTCGTGGTGTGCAGGAGCAGGCGGGCGGAGTCGGGTGTCGTGGTGGCGCGGGCGAGCTCGAACGACGCCTCTCGGGCGAAGCCGTGGTAGATCAGACGGTCCGTGCGGCGGCCGGGCAGCAGGTCGTGGTCGTGGCCGTCGTAGTGGTAGCGGGCGTCGGCGATGCGGTTGGGGAAGGGGGCCAGCAGGCCGGCGCGTACGCCGTCCTGTGCCAGGAGTTCCTTCTCGTCGCGATAGCCGTCCGTCAACTCCGTCAGCCGGCCGTTGACTTCGTTGCTGACCTGCCAGCTCAGCAGCGTCGCGCCGCGCAGGGCGAGGACGGCGCGTACCCGGTCGTCCGGTGCGGTGACGACGAGGGTGGGTTCGCCGCCGAGGCGGCTCTCGGTGATCCGGTACTCGGCGGTCACTCCCGTGCCGTTCCCTTCAGCTCGCTTCGGGGGCGAGCTTCTTCGCGCCCGTCATGATGGCCACCGCGTCCTCCATGGAGTGCGACTCGGGGGTGATGACGCCGGCGCAGGCGCCGAGGCGCTGGATGTGGATGCGGTCGGCGACCTCGAAGACGTTGGGCATGTTGTGGCTGATGAGGATGACGCCGAGACCCTGGTCGCGCAGGTCGCGGACGAGCTTGAGGACCTGGCCGGTCTCACGGACACCGAGCGCGGCGGTGGGTTCGTCGAGAATCACCACCCGGCCGCCGAAGGCCGCGGTGCGGGCGACCGCCACGGACTGGCGCTGACCACCGGAGAGGGTCTCCACGGCCTGGCTGATGTTCTGCAGCGTGCCGATGCCCAGCCGCTTCATGTGGTCGGCGGCCTGCTTCTTCATCTCGCCGGTGTCGAGCATGCGGAACACCGAGCCGAGGATGCCCTTGCGCCGGATCTCGCGAGCCAGGAAGAGGTTGCTGGCGATGTCCAGGGCGGGGGCGACGGCGAGGGTCTGGTAAACGGTCTCGATGCCGGCGTCGCGGGCGTCCTGCGGGCGCTTGAAATGCACCTCCTTGCCGTCGACCAGAAGGCTGCCCTGGTCCGGGACCAGAGCCCCCGACAGGCACTTGATCAGCGTGGACTTGCCGGCGCCGTTGTCGCCGATGACGGCGAGGACCTCGCCGGGGTGGAGGGTGAGGTCGACGCTGTTCAGGCCGACGACCCTGCCGAAGAGCTTGACCAGGCCCTTGGCCTCGAGAACGGGGGCGGTGGCGGTCGTCACGACTTCACACTCCGGATCCACTGGTCGACGGAGACAGCCGCGATCACCAGGATGCCGACTGCCAGGACTTGGTAGTTGGGGTCGATGCCGGCCAGCGCGAGGCCGTTGACGAAGACCTGGACGATCAGCGCGCCGATCAGCGAGCCGAAGACCACCCCGCGGCCGCCGAACAGGCTGGTGCCGCCGATCACCACCGCGGTGATGGACTGCAGGTTCGCGTTCAGACCGCTGTTGGGGTCACCGCCGCCGACCCGGCCGACCAGGATCCAGGCGCCCACGGCGATGGCGAAGCCGCCCACCATGTAGGCGCTCAGCAGCACCCGGTTGACGGAGATACCGGCCAGCCGGGAGGCCTCGATGTCGTCGCCGACTGCGTAGAGGTGGCGCCCCCAGGCGGTGTAGCGCAGGGCGTAGCCGATCACCGCATACAGGGCGATCATGAGGAGGACACCATTGGTCAGGTTCAACTGCCCGAGAGAGACGGTCTGTCCGCTCCACAGCAGAATGTTGCCCGGCTGCAGCGCCACCGTCTGGCCCTTGGCATAGATGAGGGTGATCGCGGTGAATACGCTCAGAGTGCCCAGGGTGACGATGAACGGTGGCAGCTTGACCTTGGTCACCAGGAACCCGTTGACGGCCTGGGCGGCTATCGCGGCGACCGCCCCGGCCAGCAGAGCGAACACACCGGGCCAGTGGTTGTCCGCGACCAGCTTCGACATCAACAGCGAGGAGAGCACCATCACCGCGCCGATCGACAGATCGATGCCCGCGGTGAGGATGATGACCGTCTGCCCGACGGCGAGCGAACCGACAACGGCCACCTGCTGGGCGACCAGCGAGAGGTTCTGCAACGCATAGAAGCGCTCGTTCACCAGCGAGAACACCACAGCGGCGAGCACCAGGACGATCGCCGGGCTGAGCGCCGGCTGGCGGTGCAGCACCGAGTGGATGCGCTGGCTGAGAGTGGCAGGCCGGTTGAGGAACTCCTCCGCCGCTGCCGGTGTGGCTTGACTGTCCACGTGGGTGGTCACAGGGGATCCTTCCGGTTTCTTCCCTGGTACGGGCTCATGGGCTCGTGTGGTGCGGGTGCGACGCCGGTGCCGTGACGGCTTCCGGCGTCGCACCCGGTCGGTGTCAGCTGCCCCAGCAGGCGGAGGCGGCCTGCGTCGGCGACTGCACGGTCAGGCCGGACAGGGACTTCGTGGCCGCGAGCGCGGTGCCGGTGTCGAAGAACGTCTTGCCACTGGTCACGCTGGGCTTGCTGCCGCCGCGCGCCAGCTTGGCGATCGAGCTGACGCCGAGGGCCGCCATCTTGCCCGGGTACTGCACCGCGTCGGCGGCGAACTCACCACTGGTGACGTTCTTCAGGCCGGAGCAGCTGCCGTCGATCGCGTAGATCGCGGCCTGCTTCTCCTTGCCGGCCGCCTTCAGCGCGTTGTATGCGCCCTCACCCGCGGGCTCGTTGATCGCGTAGACGACGTTGATGTCCGGGTTGGCCGACAGGCAGTTCTCCATTGCGGTGCGGCCGCCGTCGATGGCGCCCTGGGTCGGCTGGTGACAGACGACCTTGTACGTGCCGCCCTTGCCGCCGGTGTACTTGCCGGACTTGGCTTCCTTGCCGTTCTCGGTCTTGCTGCCCGGGTCGATGCCCATGCCCTCCAGGAAGCCGTGGTCACGGTTGATGTCGACGGAGACGACCTGGTTGTTGAACAGGTCGAGCATGGCGATGACGGCAGGCTTGCCGCCGAGGGCCGCCGCCGCGTACTGCCCGATGAGCTTGCCCGCCTGCTCGTTGTCGGTGGCGTAGGTGATGTCCGCGGTGCTGGCCGGGTTCGGCGCGGTGTCCAGGGCGATCACGAACAGGCCGGCCTGCTTGGCCCGGCCGAGGGCGGCGTTCACCGCGTCACCGTTGGTGGTGATGAGGATGCCCTTGTCGCCGCGCGCTATCGCATTGTCGATGGCGGTGATCTGGGTCTGGGTGTCGCCGTCGGCGTTACCCGCCGCCACCGTGAGGTTCACGTTGTCCTTGGCGGCCTGGGTCTTGGCGTCCTTCTCCATGCTGACGAAGTACGGGTTGGTGAGGGTCTTCAGGATCAGCGAGACACCCACCGTGCCGCCGGAGGTCGAACCGCCCGACGCGGACGAGGAGCTTCCGGAGCCGGAGCCGCACGCTCCCAGAGCCGCCGTGAGGCACACGGTGAGCCCGACCGTCATCGCCGCGGTGGTGCGCCGACTCCGGCGGCCCGGCACCTGCTTGATTGGCATGTTCATGCGGAATTCCTTCCGGGACCGTCGTCGGCCGATGCCGAGACAACGTTGACTGACGGGGATATTGGTCCCCCATGGACGAGCGCGTCAAGACACTGATAAACATGCATCCGCAACGAGACGGTAACGCGCAACCGGTTGGAGACAACGATGACTCAAGATGAGCCGCCGCCCCGGCCAGCCCGCGCCCGCCCCACCATGCGTGAGGTCGCGGCGCTGGCCGGCGTGGCCATCAAGACGGTCTCGCGCGTGGTCAACGGCGTTCCCACCGTCGACCCGGCGATCGTCGCCAGGGTCCGCGCGGCCGCCGACCAACTGGGCTACCGTCCCAACCTGACCGCCAGCAGTCTGCGCCGCGGCGACGGTCGTACCGCCACCATCGGCATGCTCGTCGAGGACGCGGCAAACCCGTTCTCCGCCGCCCTGACCCGCACCGTCGAGAACGTGGCCCGGGAACGCGGAGTGCTCGTACTGGTCGGCAGCCTGGACGAGGACCCGGCGCGCGAACGGGAGCTGGCCCAAGCGCTCATCGACCGCCGGGTCGACGGACTCGTGATCGTCCCCGCGGGACGCGACCAGAGCTACCTGATCAGCGAGCAGCACACCGGCACCCACCTGGTCTTCGTCGACCGGGAGGCCGGCCTGCTCGACGCGGACGCCGTCGTCTCCGACAACCGGCAGGGCGCCATCGCCGCCGTCAACCACCTGCTCAAAACCGGCCACCGCCGCATCGCCTACCTCGGCGACCGCGCCTCCATCCCCACCGCCGCCCAGCGCTTCGACGGCTACCGGCACGCCCTGGAAGTCGCACACATCGACTACGACGACGACATCGTCCGGCACACGGGGTCCAGCGAGCAGGCCGCCATCACCGCCGCCGAGCAGCTGCTGGCGCTGCCGGACCCGCCCACCGCACTGTTCACCAGCCAGAACTTCGTCACCATAGGGGCCGTCCGAGCGCTGCGCGCCCTCGGTCTGCAGGACACCGTCGCCCACGTGGGCTTCGACGACTTCCCGCTGGCCGACATCCTCAGCCCAGGCATCTCCGTCATCGCCCAGGACGTCGAGCACCTGGGCAGGACGGCCGCCGAAATGCTCTTCTCCAGGCTGGACGGCGACACGTCACCCGCCCGTACCGTCACTATGCCGACCCGGCTGATCCAGCGGGGCTCCGGCGAAATCGCACCCGGAGGCCACCGCCATGACTGAAGCGATCCAGCAGGCGGGACTGCTCCCGGCCGTGACCGTGATCGGCGAGGCCCTCATCGATCTGGTCCAGCTCGACGCCCCCGGCGACTACCGCGCCCGGCCCGGCGGCAGCCCGTTCAACGTCGCCGTCGGCCTGGCCCGGCTGGGACACCGCTCCGCCCTCATGGCACGGCTGGCCGACAACGCCTTCGGCCGGATCCTGCGCGCCCACGCGACCGCCGAGGACATCGACCTGACATACGCCCCGGCGGCAACCGAACCCACCACGCTGGCCGTCGTCTCCATGGACGCGGAGGGGCGTGCGAGCTACGACTTCTACCTGGACGGCACCGCGGACTGGCAGTGGACCGAGACGGAGACCGCCCACGTCCCTCCGGACACCGCCGTACTCCACTTCGGCTCGGTCGCCTCCTGGACATCACCGGCCAGTGAGCACATCCACGCCACCGTCCAACGGCTGCGCGCCAGTGGTACGACGCTGATCAGCTACGACCCCAACGTCCGCCCCGTCCTGCTGGGCGACCCGGCGCGCGGCAGGCAGGCCGTCGAACGCAGCGTGGGCGTCGCCCACATCGTCAAGGCGAGCCGCGAGGACGTCGAGTGGCTCTACCCGGACACCCCGATCGAGCAGGTCGCCGCCCGCTGGCTGGAACTCGGCGCGCTCCTGGTCGTCATCACCGACGGCCCCGACGGAGCTCACGCCTTCCCCACACGTGCGCAAAGCGTGACTCGCCCCGGCCGGAAGGTCACGGTGGTGGACACCGTCGGCGCGGGCGACGCCTTCACCTCCGGACTGCTGGGTGGCCTGCTCCGCCGCGGACTGCACACGCCGGAGTCCGTCGCGGCCGCCACCGCGACCGTGCTGGCGGCCGCCGTCGACGACGCGGTGCTGGTCTCGGCGCTCACCTGCGAGCGCATGGGCGCCGATCCGCCCACCGCACGCCCGCGGCCCCACCTTCCCGCCGACGCACCCCTTGAGGAGACGGACCTCGCCTTCCCCGACGGCACCGACCCGGCAGGCTCAGGGAGCCGGCCGCTGGAGGCCGCCCAGGGCGCTCGCTGACCCGACCCGAACGGCTGCGTCAGCAGAGCCGGCCGAAGGGCAACAACTGCGGCTTGGGAGCAGCGTCGAGGGGCCTTCTGGCGTTCGGTACGGCTCTCGAAGCCGAAACCGATGTCAGAAGGCCCCTCGACGCGTTCGTGGGCCGACCGGGTGTGCTGCGCGGCCTCGACGTGCCGCGCAGCACACCCCGGGATGGGTCACTTCCAGATGGATGCGAGTCTCCACGCCTTCAGGCTGCTGAGCTTGGCGGTGCCGTTGTCGGCGAAGAGGTCGACGCCGGTGCTGGAGGGGTCGGGCAAGATCTGGTCGGTGAGGACGACCTGTTCGCCACGCGCGTTCTCGGCGTAGACCTCGACCGACGATGCGTCGACGAGGACGTGCAGGCGCAGGGGCTTGCCGCCGAGTGCGAGCGGGGCGTGTTCGGTGCTGGAGAAGGTGGGGTCGAAGTCGGTCGCGCCGGAAGCGGTGCGGTCGAGGTAGACCTCGCCGGTGGTGGTGTCGTAGCCGATGCGGGTGCGCTGTCCGGCGCCGGTGCGGACGTCCAGGCCGAAGCGGTCGGCGGTGCCCGGGGTCAGGTCGGCCTTGAGTTCCAGGGTGCTGCCGTGGACACCGAGCGGGGTGGTTGTGTTGGTGACGGTGGTCGCCGGGACATCGGTTTCGGTGCCGCGCAGGACTTTCAGCTCGCCGACCGACTGCTGGACCAGCTGGGTCTTGCCGTTGACGGTTCGCAGGGAGAACTGGCGTGGGAAGGTGTCGGCGCTGCGCCAGGGGCTGGTGGGGATGCTCCCGCCGTAGTTCCAGCTGTTCATCCAGACGATCATGACGCGTCGGCCGCCGGGGACGTCGTTGAAGCTGTTCGCGGCTTAGAAGTCCTGGCCGTAGTCGAGCCAGTGGGCGCGCTGGGTGACCGACTGCGCCGGCTTGTCGGCGGCGGTGAACTGGTCGGCGAGGACGTGTCCCCAGCCGCCGGTGTTGGCGTCGACGATCTGGAGCTGGACCTGCTTGCCCTTGTAGGCGGTGGTGTTGAAGGAGGCCCAGTCCAGGTTCTTGGAGTTGGCGCCGGTAGCGCTCTGCACGATCTTACCGTCCACGAGAAGGTTGACGCCGGTCTCGTTGGAGTGGGGTTGTGCCTGGGTGTCGGACAGGACGACCTGGTCGAAGTTGATGTGGCCCCAGCCGCCGGTGTTGGCGTCCACGACCCTGATCTGGGCCTGCTTGCCCTGCAGATCGGAAAGATCCCACGAGGCCCAGTTCAGAGCCTCGGCGTTGGCTCCGGTGGCGCAGCGCACCACCTTGCCGTCGACGACGAGTTCGACGGGCGTGGGCGCGTCGGAGCTCGCGGCGTGGTAGCCGCCGCCGATGAGGAAGTCCAGGTACTTCTTGTCGATGGTGAAGGTCGGCGAGATCAGGGTGCCTGTGGTGGCGTCGCCGTTCAGGTAGCTGTTGACCAGTCCGTTGCCCAGGTAGCCGGTGACCTGCTGCTGGTTGGGCAGGGTTCCCTGGGCCGGTCCGGTGCCGAAGGCGTCGCCGGTGGTGGTCCAGTCGGTCCTCCCCACTGACCGTCGCGCCTCATCCACTTGACCGGCAGAACGCCGAGGAGGGGCGCAGCGGTACTGCGCCCCTCCTCGCTCAAGGGCCTTGGTGGCTCTTTCCCTCTACGCGGCCACGGCGACTGAGGAAGTCCGGTCGAGCAGGGTGTCGATGGCACTGCGCCCCTTCCCGCCTGCCTCGGGCATGAACTGGGCGTAGTGGTCCAGCGTGCTGGTCGGGCTGGAGTGACCGAGCCAGCAGGCCAGGGTGACCACGGACTCGCCCGCTTCGAGATGACCGAGGCGTACGTGTGACGCAGCACGCGGAAGCCGTCCTTGCGCGACGAAGTCCATCGCTCGCCCGCCTTCCGTATGGGATGACACCAGCCGCTGTCTCGCGGCACTTCGTGGGCCACAGCCCCACCGCCCGCGAACACGTCATAACTCTCGCGGGCCGCCCACTGATCGGCCCTCAGCCGAACGTCCGCCCCATAGCGCAGCCCACCGCGTCTGGCACGCACGCCAGGTCTTCCACGGCACCCCACGCCCAGCCGGCGGCGCAGGATCGGACGCCTGCCCCTGACAGGGCAACCCGGTCCACAGCCGCGCACCCCGGCAAGGCGGCCCTGTCGGCTCTGCCCTCGCGCTCTCCCGCACCGTGCACGGAGTGAGAGACTCCACCGGTGAGTATCCCGGACGACACGACCCGCGCCGCCCTGCTCCGCCGGGGCTTCGCTCTGGAGTACGCCACTCTCGGCTGGAACGTGGTCGGCATCGTCGTCCTCGCTGTCGCCGCCCTGCGGGCCCGGTCGGTCGCGCTGGCCGGGTTCGGCCTGGATTCCCTGATCGAGATCGGCGCGTCGACCGTCGTCGTGTGGGAGCTGTCCGGCACCGGTGAGGAGCGTCAGCGCCGGGGCCTGCGGCTGATCGGCTTCGCCTTCGCGGCCCTGGCCGTCTACCTGCTCGTGCAGTCCACCGTGGTCCTGGCCACCGGACATCACGCCGGACACTCGCCTCTGGGCATCGTGTGGACCGCGGTCACCGCCGCCGTCATGTTCGCTCTCGCCGCCGGCAAGGCCCACACCGGCGCGGCGCTCGACAACCCCGTGCTGCGCACCGAGGGACGGGTGACCCTGATCGACGGGCTGCTGGCCGCCGCCGTCCTCCTCGGCCTCGTACTGAACGCCGCCCTCGGCTGGTGGTGGGCCGACCCCGTCGCCGGATACGTCCTCGTGTACTACGCGGTCCGAGAGGTCCGCGAGATCTTCTCCGGCGACCACTGACCCTCAGCGTCAACTCCACGATGCCGCAGGTGTCCAGGGCTTTCAGGGTCGCCCACCCGCTCTGCCCGTGTAGAGGCTGACCGCGCAGCTGGTTCGCCCTGCCCGCCAGGCTGCGCGTCGCAAGAGGGAACCCTGTGGGAATCCGGGACAGCCCCGCAGCGGTGAGCGAGAACGACCGCCGCCACACGCCCTCGTCCCGGAAGCGACGGGTCTGGGAAGCGACGGCCGGTAGGTTCCTCGTACGAGAACCAGGCGTGCTCGTGAGTCCAAAGAACTGCCATTGCCCGCGCGCGGACCGCCGTGCGCGGAGATCGCGGTGACCTCGTGGGCGGGTCGGCGCACATATCAGGCGGGCACGCGTGTCGTGTGGCTCGTCCGGTCTGTCTTTCCTTCGCGCTTCCGCTCCCTTGGTCTCCGGGGTCGCTCTCGTCCAGAGCTCGCGAAGGAGAGTTTCGTGACAGCCGAGTCCGCAGCCGCGGCAGTACGGGCCACCGTCCACGGTTAGCCCCGCCAGGGCCCGAACCGGGAACTGAAGAAGGCGATCGAGGCTACTGGAAGGGCCGCGTCACCGCCGACGCCTTCCGGCAGACGGCCACCGGCATTCGCCGTGCCAACTGGGGGCAGCTGGCCGACGCCGACGTCCACGAGGTCCCGACCAGTGACTTCTCGTACTATGACCAGGTCCTCGACACCACCCTTATGGTCGGCGCGATCCCCGCCCGGCATCACGCCGCGATCGACGCCGACGCCCTCGATGGCTACTTCGCCATGGCCCGCGGCGCCCAGGACACCGCGTCCGTGTCGGGACGATCCGGTCGTTTCCTTCCATTGCGAGAGAGTCGAGAGAGGGGCGGCGGCGTGAGTGGGGGCGGCCCCTCTACAGCTTCTCGATGCCGGCCCGATGCGAGCCCTCAAGTGGACCGACGCCCTCGACATCGACACGTTCCCCGACGCTGCCGCGCTGGAATACGCCATGGACGCAGCCCTCGAAGTCCTCCCCCACTTGGTGCGGGAGGGCCTGCGTCAGGTGCCGATCCCGCTCCCCGAACCGCTGGCCTTCTACTGGGAGTCCGTCGGCCCTGTGGTGCGGCAGAGGCTGAGGAAGGCCGTGTGGGTGCGCCAGCCGAGCGACTCGTACAGGGCGCGACCTTGGGTCGTCGCACCGAGGACGGCGCGGGAGGCGCCCGAGGCCAGAGCCTGCTGCTGGAGCGCGCGCATGACGACGGAGCCAAGGCCGCGACGCCGGTGGGCCGGGGTGGCGAGGATCTGGTCCGCCACCGCCACCTCCCCCGCCACGCCCATCTGCCCGCGCGCGGCAAGCGATCCGTCGGGAGCCGCGATCAGCACGCGGACGACCTCGCCCCGGGTCCAGGTGCGCAGCACGTAGCCGGGTGGGAGCGTTCCGGGCGTGACCGCCGCCAGCTCGACGGACATCAGGAATGCCGCCTCGTCGGCCGCCCACTCCGGTCCGAGCCATGCGCAGACCTGCGCCTCCGGCGCCTCGCACGGCTCAGGCAGGAAAACCTTGAGCCACCACCCCTCCCCCCGCGCCTGTGCGGCGGCCTCGCGCACGCGCACCTCGTCCGCGTCGACAACTACGTGCCGCGACACCTGGGTCACCTGTCCGACGTCAATGGTCCAGCCCCACGGCCGCGCCACGGGATCGGACGCACCGCGCGAGACCACCCAGCCGGAGACCCAGTCCTCCACGACAGACGCACATGTAAGCGATGAAGCAGCCATGGATCTATTACATCAGCGAGCTGAGGGAATCGCCAGACCCGACCGAACCGATCCCTTGGGCGCTCTCGGCACCTGGCCAACGGAGCGCATCCTGTGCGCATCAGCAGGGAACCCGCGCTGTCCCGCAAGGACTTCAGAGGGGGTGAAGTGGCGTTAGGGAACGGCCTCGGCGACGGCGGGAAAAGGCCCACATCGGCTCACTCTTCGAGCGGCGGAGCGCTCGTACGCGACAACTGCTCCAGGCGGGTGGTTCGCACAGGCATGCGAGTGGTTCGGCAGTGCCGCCGACACCGACCGGCCCGTGGCCGTCGGCACCCTGTCAGCCGACCCGCATGCCCGATCGCGTGTCCGATGAACCGCTCATCCGATGAGGAGACCCGCCCGTGCCACCCCGAAGACCTGTGCCTGCGTTGCGGCATGCGCCGACCGCGGCGAGACGAGTTCTCGCCGCCGCCATCTCGCTCGGTCTGACCTCGGTACCGCTGGCCCTGTCGCCTTCGCGGGCCTGGGCGGACGGCGCCCCGAAGACGTCGGCGAGCCACTCCGCACGGAACGCCCCGACGGCCGCGCGGACCCCGGCCGGAGGACTGCCGCGGCCGAGGGTGGGTGCCGCTCCGGTGACCGTCGTCGACGCGAGCGCCCTCTCCGGTCTTCCCAACGGCCGAGGCGAGCCTTCCATCGCGGTCAACCCGGCCGACACCGACAAGATCGTCATCAGCCGGTTCGACAACATGCAGTGGGGCAGCGGCAACGCCGACCTGCTCTACTCGACGGACGGCGGCACGTCCTGGGCGAACAGGAAGAGCATCCCGGCACCGGGTCTCAGCGACGACACGAACGCTCCAGCCGACCAGACCGTCGACTACGGCCGCGACGGCACCCTCTACGGTGCCTTCCTGACATGTGTCGGTATCCCCTGCACCCAGACCCGAGTGGTGGTCGGCTCGACCGGCGATCCCGCCAACGCGGCGGCGTGGACCTGGAACGGCACCCCCACCGCACCCGTCAGCGGCACCAGCACGACCGCCGACCAGCCCTGGCCGCTGGTTGACCGCGACCCGTCGCACACGAGCCAGGACGACTCTACGTCTCCTACCGCATTCACCGGGCGAAGCACCGGTAGACCGTCGGCCAAGCCGGCCCGGACACCAGAGGCAGTTGTCCACGGCATCAGCTCAGCTCACCTATGGTGACCTGCCGAAAGAGGTTGCGACAAAGCTTCTGGAGACCGCGGCGGGGTTATGTGCCCGCGGTAGTGGCCGACGAAGCGGCAGGCGGGGCTGCGCTCCGCTCGGCCAAGTCAAGAGCCCGCTGTGCCAGCCACTGGTCGTGGACGGCACTCGGGGAACGCAGCAGGGAGCGTTGGAGCAATGCCTCGCTCCGTTCCAGGCGCTTGCGTACCGCCGATGCCGAGACGGACAGCGCGGCAGCCGTCGGAACGATACGTCCATCGAGGCGAAGCCAGGTGGTGAGCGTCTGCGCGATCGAGGCCGGGACACCCGGCGCTCGTACGGGACGGAACTGTCGTTGCGCCCACATCACGACGTGGGGCAGCGCAAGGAGTCCGTCCAAGGAGGGCGCCCTTCCCCCGGCATCTGATGTGCGGTGCTCCGGGCCGGAGCGGATGCCCGCGCCGATCACGCGAAGTGCGAGAGCCAGTGCAGCCTGGTCGGGCAGCCGCTCCAGGTCAAGACCCATTAACCTCTGCACAAGCGTGAGACGCGCCGCCAGGGTGTTGCGGTGGATCTTGAGATGGGTCGTCGCCTTGGAGGAGAAACTGAGCCATGACGCGGCGGTGGCCAGCAGCTCCGCGCTGTCCGGGTCCTGCGGACGCCGCGCATGGTAGGCACGCAGCGGCGCGAGGAAGACCGCCGCCCAGGCCTCCGCGGCCGGCCCGATGGTGAGCGCCAGGTCGGGGTGGCCCGCGAACGACGCACGCCGCTCAGCACTGTGACGTGCAGCGGCCAAGGCGTGGAAGGCCTGCGCGTAGCCGGTGGCGGTGTCCCGTAAGGGCACCGGGTCACTCACCCCGATGCAGCAGGTCTCCGCCACCGAGCGGGGCCAGACCGGCTCGACGGCCATAGCAGCGTGAGTCCCGCAGTCGGCCGGCGCAAGTACCACCAGATGGTTTGCGTACACAGGACACGGCACAACCCACGCACCGTCGACCGCCTTGGCCCACGTGTCCGCGACTGCCCTGCGTATCGTGTGCGGTCCCTCGATGACGTAGATCCGCATCACGTCGGGCAGCGCGGGCCGCAGTGCCCCCGCGACCAGGCGTGCGGTGGCCACCTGACCGTTCATCAGCAGGTGCACGACGGCCTCCCGGATCCGCGCGTCGGCGTCCCGGAGCCGACGCTGCTGCTGCCGGGTCCGCTCCAGTTGCCAGCACAGGCTGAGGCCGGATGCGGCATCCGCGAGCAGGAGCAGCAGGCCGGGTGGGATCGGCCGTGCCACCACGGCCGCGAGAAAGGGCGCACGGACGCCTGGTGGGCCGTCGAGAGGAAGGACGACGCAGGTGAGGTCTTGCTCGTCGAGGGTCACGGACCTGAGCCCTCGCGCGGAGGCCTCCCGGATCCCGTGCAGTACGAGATCGTGCTCGGCCCTGCCGAGGGGCTGCGGGGGCGGGGCGGCGGGGGCGCCCGAGCGGTTCGCCAGGAGGACGGCGGCCCCGGTACGGCCGGCCAGCCAGCGGAGCAGCAGCGCGCTGCCACCCATTCGAGCCGCGCGCTGCATGTCCAGCACGTCGTCGGCCCGCCGAGCCTGTCCCGGTGCCGCCGTGGCCGTACGCGGATCATGACCGTGCATGTCACTCCCCCGAGAGACTGCCGAATCCGTTCGGCCGGAGCGTATCCCGGGCTCTGCCAGGCGGACAGAGGGGCTCGCTGTGCGGTCTGGCACCAGAGGGACCGCCTCACTGTGCAACGGCGTCCTTCGCGCCGCCTTCATCCGCCGTAGTCTCTGCCGTGCCCGTCCGACGCCGGGCCCGGCAGTGCGCGGGGGCGATCCGGCCGGGAGTACCAGGCGTAGCACCGCATGCGTGCACAGGCGAACGACCGCTCGCCGAATTCTGTCCGATACAGGGGGAAACATGGGGAAGACCGTCAAACTCAGTGCCGTGGCGGCGATGGCAGCGCTGGTCATGGTCGACGTGGGTATGGGGACGGCCCACGCGAGCCCGGGGAACTGGCAGCTTCACACGCCCTACGCGAGCAACATGTGCCTGGACGCTGCCTACGCGCCCGGCGACCCGCACCAGGATCCGTCGAAGGACGGTGACAAGGTGCAGATGTGGGTCTGCAACGGTCAGGCGCAGCAGGGGTGGATCTTCCACCCTGTCCGTACCCCCAGTGGCGTACCCGCGTTCACCATCACCAACCAGCGCAGCGGCCTGTGTCTGGACATGGACATCAGTGGTGGCACTTACGACAACATCCCCAACGACTACAAGGGACACCTGGTCCAGCTGTGGCACTGCATCACCCAGAACGGACAGCCCGAGGCGAACCAGGTCTGGTACCAGCTCTCCGGTGACTACGACGGGTGGGCACGACTGCAGAGCAGCTCCGACTCCGGAGGCAGTTTCGATTTCATGGACGCCAAGAACTACGGCGGCACCGACCCGTCGCAGAACGGGGACCCCGTTCTGGTCTGGGACTACTACTCCCCGACCCTCCCGGACGGGCGGCACGGGGACGCGCCCCAGAACTGGAACTGGACCTGACCGCCACCCGCAGGGCAGTGGCTGTGCCGGCTGCCCTCGGCCGTGCATGATGACCTGCGCGCCGGCCCTGGCCTCGGCGCTGCGGGCCTCCTGGTGCCACGGTTGCTTGCCGCTGCGCTCCTCCAGGCCCAGCCGATGCAGGTAGCTGGCGCTGCCGTCCTCGCTGTGTGCCGCCGTCGAGCGTGACCACGCCTGGCACCTCACAGCTCAGCTGCAACAACGCCTCCTACAGCTACTGCGGCTCTCCCTGCACCCACTCCCCTCCCCCGGGCCTGACACGGACCGGGGGCCCTTCGTCAGCCAAGGAGCACGACCGTGCCCTCTTTCGTACCTTTGATCGGAACAACCCGGCTGGCGCTCGCCGCCGCGGTTGTACTGCCGATGACCTGCCTCGGGGTTGTGGCATCATCCCCGCCGGCCCACGCCTGCGGCTCCAGCGCTATGGTCGGCTCGCGCACGCTGACCGACAGCAGGGACGGTTGGACGCTGGGAACGATCACGCTCTACTACGACTCGTGTCAACGGTCCACCTGGGCGGAGTTGGACGTCGACTACAACAGCATGGACTGCCACTTCCCGTCGGGCCCGGGTTGGTGGCTCGCGGTCGACCTCGTCGACCAGAACGGGCACGTCGTCTCACACGGTGACTCCAACGGATTCAAGCGCTGGTACGGCGTCGTGAGTGCGACCCAGGCCATCGACAGCTACCCGGCGCCCAAGTCCTTCCAAGCTCGGGGCTGGGTACGTACCGCCTACTCCGACGGCAGCCAGGAGAACAGCGTGTTCTTCGACTCCGACTGGCACCAGTACTCGACCGGAGGCGACCCGGGAGGCGGGTGGGATGCCGCCCTCGACAGCCAGAGCATCTGCTAGAGATCTTTGACGGTGCGGGGCACACCGAGTCATGACAGCTGCCTGAACCGCCGCGCCGCCCCCTTGAGCCCACCACGCAGCTCAGGCGCCTTCCCGTTGGTGTGTGAGCAGACGATCCGCACCGACGTACCGAGGAACGTCACCGAGATCACGCACAGGACCGGGGGGACCCGAGCGTGCCCCGGCTCACCGGACCACCGCGCCCAGGGCCGGGGCCCGTGGCAACTGTGCTTGTCCTGCTGGTTGTCCGGGGCGGGTCAGCTTCCACAACCGATCAGCAGCGGTCCTCTGAAACTACTCACCAGCGGCAGCGACGCTGACCAGTCGGCTACCACCTCGCCGCCCCAGTCGCCCTCCACGAGGACTCCGTACTCGGCGCCGCGGTGTCTTGTTCCGCTCCCGCGCCGGCAGCCCGGTCAGGCATGCGCCTCGCTGAGTTCCTGCAGGATCCGCTGGGCCAGGGCACGGACCAACTCGATTCCGTCCGCCGTACGCAGTGACTCCATCAGCCGGAGTAAGTCATGCGGGGACAAGGCCATCGCGTCACCTCTCGCTTCAACGAGCCTCTCTACTCGGTGAGTTGCGCGATGGCCGCCCCATGACCAGGGGCTATGCGTTGATCGCTGCTACACCACTCGGCGGGACACCATCCCCACACAAGGCCTGCCGGTCCGGCACCCGAGGTCTGCCCTCGACCAGCTTCGGACCCTGTTCGGGCAGCAACGGCTCAATCAGCGACCACAGTTCATCCGACACAATCCACGGCCGCGACTGACGATTCCCCGCGACCAGACCAACGAGCCTGCAGGCCAATAGTCACATGATCAACAACTTCCGTTAGGACCTCCAAAAAGCCGCGATCAAAGCGATCTCGGGGCGTGGGGGTCGGACAGGGGTTCGATTCTCGGTCCCGTTCGGGTGATCGCGTACCGGCCGGCGCATGGAGGAAGGGCCTCCTGCACAACCCGGAGATGTCGAGTCACCGGAGTGCGGGGAGGCCCTGTTGTCCCAGTCTGTCGTGTTCGCCGGGTCAGTGTCCCTCTCGCCTCTTGGAGCGGCCTACCGCGCACCAGGTTGTTCAGCTCGGTGATCGCGGTCCCTGCGTGTGGTGCTCACGCTTTCCCGTCGTCGCTTTCCCGGTCGCCGTCGGCGAGGTGCTCGCCCTGGCGAACGGGCGCGTGGGCTCCGCAGGGTCGGAAGCGGGCGAGGTATGCCGGGCTTGGGCCGCGGCGCTCGGTCAAGAGGAGGCCTGCGGCGTCGGCGAGCCGGTGCAGCCGGCCGAAGGGGATCCAGTGCCGGTCGAAGAACTCGCCGATCACCAGCCGCCCGCCTGGTGCCAGCACCCGTGCCACCTCGCGCAGTACCCGATCCGGCTCGGGGATCTCGCCGAGCGCGGCCACGGCGTATACGGCGTCGAATGTCCCGTCGGCGTAGGGCAGTTCACGTGCGTCCGAGCGGGTGGGCGTGATCGTCGCCAGGCCGTCGCGCTCTGCGCGGCACATCACGTGGTCGAGCATCTCCTGCTGGATGTCGAGCACATCGAGCCGTCCCTCCGGCCCGAGCTGCGGGGCGACGTGCAGCGACTGCAGGCCTGTCCCCGGGCCGATCTCCAGGATCCGCTCCCCCGGCCGCGGCCGCAGTACGGCGTCCATCCGGTCGGCTGTCAGGAACGGCAACGGCACGTCGAGCAGGCCGCGTTGGGCGTACGGATAGGGCGCCGTGTCGCCCAACCACCAGGCGGCGGCCAACGCGGCGCCCGCGCCGGCGGCGACCGCCCAGCGGGTCCGGGCCGGGATCGGGGCGACGGGGGCGGTGGTGATGCGGTGCATGGTGTTCTCCGGTGGATCGATTCGGTCCGTGGTACGTAGTCGGGCGGTCGGCGTCACGCGGGCCGGCTCAACGCCCGCAGCGCCAGCCGGCCGCACAGCGCGGCGAGCGGCAGCTCGGCGCCGAGCGCCATGGCGACCGCGGTGGCGAAGTCGCCGCCCGGGGCCGCGGTCGTGGTGTCGAACCAGGCGTCCACCACAAGCAGCGTCGCAGTCGCGGCGGCTGTCAGGGCGTGCCGCCGGTCGCCGCGGGCGGCGAGGAGGCCGGTGGCGATCAGGCCGAGCGCCTCCAGCGCGTCGAGCCCGACCCAGGCGACCGGCCAGTGCGCCGCGGTCGCGGTGGCCGGCAGGCCGGTGGCCAGCACGTACAGCCACGGCAGCAGGGCGAGCCCGCAGGCGACCAGCAGCCCCCCGGCCCGCCGCATGCCCCGCGCCGGGCGCGGCTCCTCCGCCTCTTCGTGGAGCGGGATGACCTCGGCGCCGCCGAAGTCCTCGGCGCTGGCCACTTCCGCATCGCACAAATCCAGTTGACGCATCGTCTTCCCCCGCTCCCCGCCGGCTCTCCCCTTCACGTGCTCCACCCTCCGCCGCACAGCAGGGCGCCGTCAGTCACGCAGGGTTCCGACCCGGGGTGGAGATAAGTGCACCCCCGAACCGGGCGGGAGCGTCATGGCACGGGGATGGCCTGCGGCTTTACCGTTTGACGCATGCAACTCACGACGTGGCTGCAGCTGGTGCTGGGCCGGCCGTTCCGCAGGGCGGGACACCGGACCGCGCTCGTCGCCGCCGGCCTGCCGCTCCACCTCGCCGTGGTGCCACTGTGGCTCTGGCTGCTCGGCACGATGGCGGCGTTGGTGCCGGCCCCGACTCCGCTGCCCGTGCTGCTCACGCTCGTGGCGCTGCCCGTGCTGCTCACGCTCGTGGTGACACCCCTGCTGACCGTCGGGCAGCGGCGGCGCTACCGGGCGCTCGTCGCCAAGGACCTCCCGCGCCCCGCCGTACCCGGGCCGGGACGCAACTGGAAGTCGGCGGTGCGCCGGCTGACCACGCGGGCCTTGTGGCGGCAGGTCTGCTACCACGCCGTGGCGGGTCCGCTGTTCGCCGTCCTGGACCTCGCCGTCCTCGCCGTCTGGGCCGTCGCTCTCGTGGCCGCCTCCATCTACGTGTGGATCTGGGCGCTGCCCCCGCAGTGGCGGGTCACCGACGTCGGGCACACCACGCAGGCCGCGTACATCACCGCCGGCGGTCTCGCCCTGCTGTTCCTCGGGCCCCGGCTGACCGGCGCTCTGGTGCGGCTGGAGACCCGGGCGGCCGAGGTCCTGCTCGGCCCGAGCCGCACGGAGAAGCTGGCCCGCCGGGTCGCCGACCTCGCCGAGAGCCGGGCCGGAGTGCTCGACGCCGCCGACACCGAGCGGCGGCGGATCGAGCGCGACCTGCACGACGGCGCGCAGCAGCGCCTCGTCTCGCTCGCCGTCAACCTGGGCCTGGCCAGGTCCACCCTCGGCGACCTGCCGGAGGACGCCCGCAAGGTGATCGACGAGGCGCACCGCGAGGCGAAGGAGGCGATCGCCGAGCTGAACAACCTGGTGCGCGGTCTGCATCCGGCCGTCCTTGAGGACCGCGGCCTCGACGCCGCGCTGTCCGGGGTCGCCGCCCGCCTCCCGATCCCGGTGCGCGTGGCGGTGGACCTGCCGCAGCGCCCCTCACCCACGGTCGAGGCCGTCGCGTACTTCGTGGTCTCCGAAGCCCTGACGAACGTGGTCAAACACGCCCAGGCGACCCGGGCGGACGTGACCGTGGAGCGGATCGGGGAGACACTGCTGGTGGTCGTCGCGGACGACGGAGCGGGCGGCGCGGATCTCGCGGCGGCCGGCGGCACCGGGCTCGCCGGGCTCGCCAAGCGCGTCGCGTCCGTCGACGGCACGTTTTCCTGCCGCAGCCCCGCCGGGGGGCCGACCGTCATCACCGTGGAGCTGCCGTGCGCGCCGTGATCGCCGAGGATTCCCTCTTGCTGCGCATCGGCGTGGTCAAGGTGCTGGAGGCGGCCGGCTTCGAGATGTGCGCGCAAGTCGCCGACGCAGAAGGGCTGCTGGCGGCCGTCGAGGAGCACCGGCCCGACATCGCCGTGGTCGACGTGCGCATGCCGCCCGGCTTTACCGACGAGGGAGTGCGCGCCGCGCTGGTGATCCGCCGCCAGTACCCGCGTACCGCCGTGCTCCTGCTGTCGCAGTACGTGGAGGAGCGGTACGCGGCCGATCTGCTCGCCGCCAACACCTCGGGCGTCGGCTATCTGCTCAAGCAGCGGGTCGCCGACGTCGAGGAGTTCGCCGAGGCGGTACGCCGGGTGGCGGCCGGCGGCACCGCGCTCGACCCGCAGGTCGTCGCGCAGCTGCTGCTGCGCCGGCACAGCGATCCGCTCGACCGGCTGACGCCGCGCGAGCGGGAGGTGCTGGAGCTGATGGCGGGCGGCCGGTCCAACTCCGGCATCGCCGCCGAGCTGGTGGTGAGCGAGAGCGCGGTCGCCAAGCACATCAACAGCATCTTCACCAAGCTCGACCTGCCCAAGGCCGACGCCGACCACCGCCGCGTCCTGGCGGTGCTGCGCTTCCTGGGCGTTGCGACCGCATAGTGCGCGATCCTGCCCGTATGCCCAGTCGACAATGGTGCTGATCGCCATTTGGTGGGGAATGCGGCGCCTTCGGACCCGTGCTCTTCACCAGGCTTTGCCGCGGTGGGCGTCGAAGGCGGTGGCCGTGGTGCGCAGGGCCACGGCATGGGTGGGGCCGGTCAGCGCTGGTGTATTCGCAGTCTTCGGGGGTTGGGCGGGGTGGCTCGGGCCGGTCGGCCGATGTCCGGAGCAGACGTGATGTCAGGGCGGCGTCGCGTCAGCGCCTTCGTCCCGGGTTCGGCGGCGCCGGTGCGGGGGATTCGGCCGGAGGTGGGGAGGATTGGCCGGGAGCGGCCGAGACCGTCTGCGGGCTGCGTTTTCGTGCGGCGAGAACGCGCTGCTCGTCGAGGTCCCCGCTCCTGGCGCCGCTGCGCAGCATGCTGGTGGCTTCGGCCAGGGCTGTGCGGGCGGCGGTGAGGTGGGGGGGGCGATCCGGTTCCGGGCGAAGTCGGCGTTGGCGCGCGGGTTGGCGTAGGCCGAGGTGAAGTGGTCGATGAAGAGCTGATCGGCCTGGGCGCCGCCGAGAGCGTTGATCGCGCCGCCAGCGGCGGCGACGGTGTGGGCGAGGTCCGTCGCGGTACGGGCGTGAGCTTTGCGGGCAGCCGGAGCGCCGGCGGCCATAGCCACACGGACGTCCTGGCCTTGGGCGGTCACCAGGGGGAGCAGCGTGGCGAGCTCGGTGAGGGCGCCGGACAGGTGCTGCACGTCCGGTCCCGGCGCGCTGTAGGCGAGCGGCAGGCGCTGGGAGAGGTCTTCGAACGCGTCGGCCAGGTAGTGCAGGTGGGCGGACACGGTGGGTGGCTGGTTCATGCGGGACTCCGGGCCGGTGGACGGGCGGGCGGTGCGGCGGGAGACGTGGCGGGTGAAGGGGGCGGTGCTGGAGCAGGTGGCGTGCTGCGGGCGCGGGCCGCGCGGATCTGCGCAGGCGGCGGGCCGGCAGAGGGGCCGCGCCGGGCCGAGGGTGGCGGTGACGGTGGGCGGGTGCCGGTGGTCCAGCGGTGCCGGACGTCGTCGAGGACGCCGAGGGCAGCCAGGGCCTGGCTGATGAGCCGGCCAGGTGCCAGGGCATCGATGGCGGCAAGGTCGTGGATCGCCTGGGCGCAGGCGGCGGTGCGCAGGAGCGCGGAGCGGTCGACCTGTTCGCCGAGCCACCCGGCGCTGCCCGGCCCGACGCCGTCGCAGATGGCCGTGATGCGCTCGGTTGTCGTGGTGCCGTCGGCGACCAGGCCGCGCCGCTGGGCCTCCAACGGCCCGAGGCCTACCTGCGGCACCTGGTCTGAGCGGATGTCAGAGGTCCCTGCGAAGATCACGGCCATGGAGCTCCTCACCGCCCTCGCCGGGCTCGACGCCCACCCCTGGGCCACCGTCAACCACGCCTACGGCCCCGCCGAGGACCTGCCCGGGTTGTTGCGCACCTTCGCCGAGGGCGGTGCGGACGCCGAGGAGGCGCTGGACGAGCTGTACGGCTCGATCGTGCACCAGGGCACCGTGTACGCGGCCAGCGTGGACGCCGCCCCGTACCTCGCCCGCATCGCCGCCTCCGGCCGGCAGACCGTCGACGCGCTTCGGCTGCTCGGCTGTCTCGCCGAGAGCGAGGACGAATACGGCGTCGAGCCGGGTGCCGTCCGGGCCGCCGTGACCGCCCAACTGCCATTGCTCATAACGCTGCTGGCCGATGAGGACGCCGCCGTCCGGCAGGCGGCCGGCTGGACGGTCGGCCACACCCGGGACATCTGCACCGCCCTGCCCGCCGTCCGGGCCCGCCTGGCTGCCGAGACCGAGCCCGCAGTCCGGGCCGAACTCCTCACCGCGTACGGCCGGTTGGACCGCACGGGCGCCGTCGCCGAGGCCCGCGCCCTGCTCGGCCCGGACACGCCCGCGCCGCTGCGCCTGGCCGCCGTGTTCGCCGCGTTGGACGCCGAGGAGCCGTGGCTCGCCGCGCACCGCGACGCCGTCCTCGGCCTGTTGCCCGCGCGCGAGACGGCCAGGTCCGGCTACGCGGACGAGCACCGGGAGCCGCTGCGCACTGTCGTCGGGATCCTGCTGGGGCGGGACACCGACGCCGACCGCGAGAGTGCCCTCGCGTTGCTCGACGCCGCGCTGCGTGACGAGCGTCCCGAGGTGCGGGCCGAGGCCCTGTGGGCGGCCGACCGCGCCTGCACCCTGTCCCGCAGCGCTCCGCAGCGGCTGATCCCCGCGATCGCCCCGCTCGCCGCCGACTGGGCGGCCGCCCAACTGCTGGGCAAGATCGGCCCGGCGGCCGCTGAGGCCGCGCCCGTCCTCGTCGAACTCGCCGCGCAGCCGGACGACGAGGCGGCCGACCAGGCCCTCGCCGCGCTCGTCCTGGTGGCGCCGCAGGCCGCCGCCCCGCTGCTGGCCCGGGCCCTCGGCCGGCGCCCCCGCGCCATGCAGTGCGCCGCCGGCTCCCACGCTCCGGCCGATGCGCCCTTCCCGTTCGACCCGGAACTCTTCGCTGCGGTCCGCGCTCGCCTGGCCACCAAGGTGCTGGAGCGTCCCGAGGGGTGCAAGGACTGCGGTTGCTCGACGACCGAGGACCACAACGACACCGCCCAACTGGTCCACCTGCTGCGGCAATGGGGCCCACAGGCCGTCGAGGCGCTGCCCGAACTGTGCGCCGTCCTGCCCCGGTTCCAGTACGCGGCCACCGCGATCACCGCCGTCGCCGCCGGCATCGGGCCGGAGCAGCGCGAGCAGACCGCCACCGCCCTGCGAGCCGACGCCCGGAAGCTGTTGGTGGCGCAGGCACTGCACGAGCTGACCGGCGAGACCGGGCCGCTGTTCGCCGCCGCCGAGGCGGCGCTCGCCACCGGTGCGCGCGGCGGCGGAGAAGCCGCCCGCGTCTTGGCCGACCTCGGCCCGGCGGCCGCCCGCCTCACCCCGGCCCTGCGGACGGCGCTCGGCCGCACCATCGACCGCGACACCACGCCGGAGGTGGACACCGACCTCGCCCTGGCTCTCGCCCTGTGGCGGATCACCGGTGCGGCGGCCGAGGTCGTCCCGGTGCTGGCCTCGGTGTTCGACAGAAGCGAGGGCCGGCGGTGGTTCCACTGGACGGCCGCCCGCGCCGCCCGCGAGATCGCCGTGCTCGGCCCGGCCGGGCGCCCGCTGACCGCTCGGCTCCAAGCTCTCCTCGACGACCCGGCCCAAGCACCCTCGGCCGTCCTCGGACTGCTCGCCGTCGCCGATCCGGCCGACCTCGACCGCGCCCGCCTCGCCGAGGCGGTGCTGCACTCGGCCGAGACCCGCGCCGATCTCAAGGGCGCCTGCGAGGCCCTGCGGGCGCTCGGCGCCGCCGCCCTGACGCCGGAGCAGCACGACCGGCTGGCCGCGCTCGCCACCGGGGACCGCCGCCTGGTCGTCTCCGGGTCCGACCACGCGATGATCCGCGAGGACGAACAGCTGCGCGCCGCGCTGGCGTCTGTCCTCGACCGGGTCGCCTGAGGCCCAGGTCCTCTCTTTCGGATCTTGCCGGTGCCCAACGCCGCGCGCCCAGGAAGATCCCAAAGAGAGGGCCCAGATCAGATGCCCGCTTGGTCACCTTGGTCGCCATTCCGCTCGACGGCATCCATGAACTGCTCATGCACCCGCAGTTCGCGCCCCCTGCCTGGACTCGTCAGGACGATGGTCTTCGCCTCGCCAAGGGCTTCGGGACCCACCCCACGTAGCTCGCGCGTGATCATCACCGCATCGAGTACCTCGACTCGGCGCTCACTCAGCAGCCGCTGCACAGCAGCCTTCCCGCCATCACCCGTCAGCAGCGGCCGGCACTCGTTGACGAGCGCCTCAAGCCGAGCAGTCCTCTCCGGATGAAGCCCGCTGATCGCCATCCCGTCGTCCCTCCATCACGCCCAGGCCCTTCCTCGATCATCCCCGACGCCGGCAGCATCGGGCGATTGCCCGCCGAGCAGGAGGCACTGCGAAACGCGAGTGCAGTCGCTGCTCGGCGTCCGACACAAGTTCCGCGACCCGTCACGGTGAGTTACTGACGCTCTGGCAGCGACGGCTAGGCTTTCCGGATGCCGTCTGTGAATCTGCGTCATTCCGTTCGCGCGATCATCCTCGACGAAGATGACCGCATCCTCCTGTGCCGATTTGCGATCCCGGACCCGGCGGGGACAGTCGTGTGGGCGACTCCCGGCGGAGGGATCGAACGAGGTGAGACGCCGCTCGGCGCGTTGCGTCGCGAAGTGCGGGAAGAGGTCGGTCTCATGATCGAGACAGACCCGCCGCATGTCTGGCACCAGGAGGTCGTGGCGCCGGGTCACGCAGCGGGCTACGACGGCGTGGTCAATGACTACTTCCTCGTGCGCACTGCGCAGTTCGAGCCTCGCGGGACCATGTCCGACGACGAACTCGCGGCCGAGAACATCACCGGGCTGAAGTGGTGGTCCTTGCGAGACGTCGCCGGTTATCACGGTCTTGACCTGTTCTCTCCCCGGGACCTCGCCGGACCTCTGGGCTCATTGATCACCTCAGGAGCTCCGGAGGAGCCGGTGCTGCTCGGCCTGTGAGGCGAACCGGCCCGTCACGCCTTCCGGGTCCGGTCGTGTGGTCGGGCAGCCGGGCTCCAGATCTGCTGCGGGTCCGTATCCCGGCTGCGCATCGTCAGGCGAGAAGGACGCCTTTTCGAAGAAGTGGGAATCCGGCGCGGCCCTCCGTCCCTTGGTCTTCGCAGGGAATTCCGGTCTTCAGGCCGGGCGGGAATGCGATCCTCGGCCCGGAGGCGCGAAGCGCCGGAGTTCTCTGCTCTTTGGGGTGACGGTCAGGCCGGCCGCTTCTGGCTCTCGATGTAGTCCTTGACGATGCTCAGTGGTGCGCCGCCGCAGGACCCCGCGAAATACGACGGGGACCAGAACACCGAGCCTGTGCCGATCCGGTTGATCCGGCCGGTGTACTCCGCGCGCAGGTAGCGGGAGCTGACGCCCTTGAGGCTGTTGACGAGTTTGGACAGGGCGATTTTCGGCGGGTAGTGCACGAGCAGGTGGACGTGATCGCCTTCGCCGTTGAACTCCCGCAGCTCGGCTTCGAAGGACTGGCACACGTCCCGCATGATCTCCTCGCAGCGCGTCAGCATGTCGTCGTTGAAGATCTCGCGCCGATATTTGGTGACGAATACCAAGTGGGCGTGGAGGTTGTGGATGACGTGGTTTCCCCGTCTGATGTCGGGATCTGGTTCCCACCGTGGTGACATGCGCCAAGGGTATTAGGATCGAGAGGACTTGACCGGAGGGGGTGGGTTGGATGATCCGTGCGTACAAGTTCCTCCTGCGGCCCACCGTCCGCCAGACGCAGACGCTGTCCGAGATGCTGAGGGATCACTGCTCCCTTTACAACGGGGCCTTGCAGGAGCGGCGTGACGCCTGGCGGCGCCCGTCGAAAACCAGCGTCAAGTACGGCAGCCAGTCGGCGCAGCTCAAGGATGTCCGGGCGTTCGACCCGGAGCGTCAGGGCCGCTGGTCCTTCAGCTCGCACCAGGCCACCCTGCGTCGTCTTGACAAGGCGTTCGCCGCGTTCTTCCGTCGGGTCAAGTCCGGTGAGACGCCCGGCTATCCGCGCTTTCGAAGACGTCCCGCCCCGGAACAATGCCCACGATGTCCCCGTCGGCCTCCAGGACCAGCCTGTTCCCCCGCACTTCGACGGCGAGGCGGACGTCCTCCCCGAAGCCCTTGCCGAAGGTACGGGTCATGGCGGGCTTGTCCGAGTCCCCGTCCCAGCGGTCGAATCGGACCCGCCCGCCGGCCACACCGATCCGCACGCCGCGCCGCTCCTGACGCCATTCGTCGTACACGACGGGAGTCTCACCGTACAGATGCAGGTAGGCGTCCGTGCCGTCCAGACGTGTCAGGCGTGCCTCGATCCGGATGTCGCCTCTGAACGCGAGGCGGGGACCACGTAGGTTCACCGGCGGATTGGGCTGCCCACCGCTGCCGTCCTGTTGTGTGATGCGTCGGTCGAGGCGTGTGATGCGAACTCCTGAGCGCGTCGGCTTCGCCCCGGCGAAGTGGGCCCAGTCCCGGCCCTCGATCAGGTCCGTCACCGGCCCCCGTGCGGGCGCGGAGCCTTCGTCGCAGGACAGCGAGACCCCAGCGAGCAGGGTGCAGACACCAGCCGAGACAACGCTCCTGCGCCGTATGACCACCTGAACTCCCCTCCCACGCCTCTTCGCCGACCGCACCGCTGCCGTCCCTGCCACGCCGACGACGGCAAACTCGGTGTACGGCGCAGCGCGGACCACGCCTGTCACCGCTGCGACCTGGTGTCATCATCTCTCTGGATACCGGGCACGCAGTACGCGGTGCCCCCACAAGATCCCCGAGCGAGTTCCGTCTTCTTGCTCGGCGCGAGCGCCGGTCCTCCCGTGGTGTGTTGTCGGCCTTGCCTACTGGCGTCCCGCGCCGGCGCCACTTTGCGGCACGGCGGGATGTATGCCCGCCAGGGCTTCCACGGCTGCCGCGACCTCGTGAGGGCTGGAGATCATGGTCAGGTGGCGGGCGCGAGGTATGAGGGTGGGGGACGGTGCGCCGATGCGCCGGGCGGTCTGCTGCGGGGTGTTCTTGCTGAACACGTCGTCCTGCGCACCGAACACGACCGACTTGGGGATGTGGAGGGCGGCGAGACGAGCCACCTGGTTCGCCGGGATACCGGGCACACCCTGGCCGAGCATGCTCCACAGTGCCCCCTCGGCGCCCGGCACCTGCAGCGGCCGACGCCACTGATCCAGTCCGGCGGCGTCGAGACGCGGACAGGCCGGTCCGCACTGGGCGTCGTATATGGACCGGATCAGCCAGTCTGTCCGGAGGCCGATGCGCAACAGGCTGGTGCGGTAGGGATCGATCAGCAGGTATTTGAGGGCTGATGGTGGACCGGCGCCGGTGTCCAAGGCGTCTCCGTCGAGCAGCATCACACTCCCGATCCGTCCCGGGGCGCGCAGTGCCGCCTCTGCGACGACTGCGGCTCCGCTGGAGTGGCCCACCAGCAGGGGACGCTCGCCCGGCGCGCCAAGGTGCATGGCGCCGAGGAAGCCGAGGAGTTGCCGGGTGAAATGGTCGACGGTGTAGGGACCGCGGCGTTGGCTGTAGCCGTCCCCGGTCAGATCGAGCGCGTAGACCCGGTGATCGTGCGCGAGGAGCGGTGCCAGTCGTGACCAGGTGTCCACCTGCTCGAAGGCACCGTGGACGAGGACGATGGGCGAGCCGGTCGTACCCCATGTCTGGTAGCGGGTACGGATATCGGCCGCCTGGATGTACCGCAGCCCCTGAGGGCGTGCGGCGCGACCTGCGGTGAAGGCGTTGTAGGTGAAGGAGGCCGTGGTGACGACGGCCAGCAGGACGGCACAGCCGAACGCTGCACGTCGCAGCCACCGCCTGATCCTCAGACGACGCCGCGGTGGTGATGTGCGCAGTGCGGGGTCGGAATCCGCTGGCGGAGGCTTGCTCGGCCCGGGCTGCAAGTCGGTATCCACGTCGGTTTCCTGTCTGTCCTCGCCGGCAGTCCCCACGACTGCCACGGTCACGGATGATGCAGAGGCGGCAAGACACAGAACGCTTGCCGCACCCACCCCCACAGAATCGCCCCACGCGGGACCGAGATCATCCACCGGGAGTCGTCAGCGCGCGTACTCCCGCGGGAGGAGCAACTCCCCGCGGCTGTCGGTCAGAACGGGGCTTCGGCAGTACGCGAGCATCATTATCGGAAAGCACACGCAGGCGCGTTGACTCCCCCTGCGACATTCGTACGCCCCCATCAAGAGCGCATCTGATCAGTGTTCACGCAGATACGAGCGGGATGTCCGTTGCGATTCGCCAGGTTGGTATGGATTCTCCGGTGGTTTCGCGGGACATTTTGCCGGCCATCGCCCAGTGGATCATTGTCCGGGATCTCTGCGGGAGAGCTTCGTAGTCTCGTGCCAGGCGGTGGTGTTGCATCAGCCCGCCGAAGGGCCGCTCGATCACCCACCACTTCGGCAGGGGCTCGAACCCTTGCGTCCGTGGTCGCTGGAGCACTTCCACGCTGACGCTCTTGGTCATGCTCGGATGGGCCGCGGCGGCCAGGTCGTCGAGAAGGTGCTTGCCGCCTGCGATGTCGTGCACGTTCGCGGCGGTGACGAGGACGGCCGGCACCAGGCCGAGCGTGACGGTGATCAGGTGCCGCTTGCATCCTTTCACCTTCTTGTTGGCATCAACGCCCTGGCTGGTCTCGGCCAGGTTCGCCGAAGTCTTCGCGCTATGCGCGTCGATCACGACCCCACGGTCGGCTCTGCACTGCAGCCGTCAGCACGCCGGGTCTTGTCGCGTAACAGGTCGCGGATCCGCTCCTGAACTTCCAACTGCCCGGATCGGATGCCCTCAAGGGTCACCCAGGGACGGCAGGCCTGCACTCAGATGAAGGACAGGTGACACCCAACCGATTCGTCCTCACCAGCCACACCGCACGAACCACCGGCACCACCCGGCCCGAACTCATGACGCCACCACCGCCGCGCCCCGCACCCGCCCGTGTCCGCAGCCGTGAGTCGCGGCGGATCGGCTACCGCCGTGGCGCCCGGCGTTCGTACACCGTGACCCTGCGGCCGCGGATCTGTTCGTCGGCCACCGGGGTGAAGTACTCCCGCAGGACCTGGGTCTTCACCCGGTCCCGGGCGGCCGTCACCGGGCGGGCCACCCGGGGTACGTCGGTCACCAGGAGTATGCGGCGCTCGGCGAGCATCGCGGCGCGTATGCGATCCGGCGCCGCCTCCACCCCCTTCAGGGTGCCGGACCTCTCCGGGCTCTCCATCAGGGCTATGTCCCGCAGGCCCGCGAAGGCGTCCGGCGAGACGGACTCGGTGTCCCTGCGGGCCGCGGGCACGAAGAGCACCGCGTTTCCGGTCCGCTTCAGATGCCGTACGTCCGAGGCCACCGCCAGGACGTCGTCCACCCTGCTTCCCGGGGACCGCTTCGCCAGTGACTGTGGGAGCAGGGCCGACATGGCCACCGCGAGCACCACGGGAAGGATCCATCCCGACGCCGCCGGGAAGCGGGGTGCGGCCGCCCGTACCGCCGCGCCGACGGCCGCCCCGATCAGCAGCGCCAGGCCCAGCATGCTGTAAAGGACGTAGCGGTCCAGGAACAGCGGCTGGACCAGGGACAGCGCGACGAGGCCGAGCTGCGGCAGTCCCAGCAGCGGCAACCCCACGGCCGCCGCCGACAACCGCCCCGTCCGTGCCCGGTCCGGCAGCGCGCAGACACCGCCGATCGCCAGCAGCACCCCGGGGCCGATCAGCATGTGCCAGGTCAGCGGCGGTATCCACGACACCTGGGTGGACTGGCCGCTGCTGAACACGATCAGCGGCAGCACACCGACCGTGGCGCACCCGGCCGCCACCGCCCACCGGACCAGGACCGCACGGCTGGCCCGGCTCCAGAGCAGGGTGACCAGATGCGCCGTCAGAATCATGAGCGAAAGCCAGTTCAGCAGGCCCATGAGGAGGACGGCGATGCCGTAGGCGACCCAGTGGCGCGCGGGAACCCGGCGCTGGATGGCGGTCACGAGGAGCAGAGTGGAGATGCCGGCCCCCGCCGCCACCAGCGCGTACGGCCGCCCCTCCTGAAGGTAGAACTGCACGGCCGGCAGCAGTCCGAGCGTCATTGCGCCGGCCAGGCCCGCCCAGGCGCCGGCCAGGCGGCGGCCGATCACGGCCACGCAGACCGCCGCGACCGCGGTGGCCAGCACCGAGGGCATCCGCAGGGTCGTGGTGCTGGGACCGAAGCACTCGAACAGCACATGCATCAGTAGGTAGTAGAGGCCGTGGACCACGTCGATGTTCCCCAGCATGTGCCAGATGTCGGCCGTGGAGCGCTGGGCCACCTGCCAGGTCGCGGCCTCGTCCCGCCACACACTGTTCTGGCGTGCCAGCCCCCACATGCCGAAGGCGCATGTCCACAGCAGCGGCAGCAGCCAGACGTGGGGCATTGCTCCGGGCCGGGAAAAGCGGAATACCGCCGCTGACTTTCGGCCAGTCGACATGAAAAAGGGCTCCCGAAGCGGTCGTCGAAGGGGTGGCCCGTCACAAGTCACCGGCCGACTGTGCACCGTAGCACCTTGGTTAAATGCCCTGGCCCGGGGGTTGTTGTACCTGTTCCGAACCCAGGCGCAACCCATTCATTCACGCCACTGTCCAAATTTGATCCCCACCTGATTTGCGACAGCTTTACCTTGTGAACCGCCGCTTTTAAGCCAACTCGGCACCGCGGAATGATCGGGTTGTTGCGTCGCGATCACATCCCGTTCAGAGTTTTCAACCGTGCACAGCAAGCCCACGGGAAACTCACAGTGAGAGGTGTTTCACCATGCACAGGAGAAACGTGGTCAAGGCTGCCGTCGCGTCCGCTGCCATCATTTTCGCTGCGGCAACTCCGGCAATCGCCACGACGGTCGACGTGTCCGGCGGAAAGTGGAGCTACGACCAGGGCGCCAACACGGCGTGGTCGAACTACAAGCATCCGTCGAACTGGCACGCTTCGTCCGTGAAGATCGGCAGCGTGTCCTTCAAGAGCGGCTGCACTACCCCGGGCCAGTGGTCGCTGGCATCGGGCACCAAGAACGGCGGCGGCATCTCGTACTACTACGACCCGAGCTGCTGATCGGCACGGCCGTGGGGGCGGGTGCCACCCGCCCCCACGGCCGTTCTTCCTATGGACTGAACTGGATCGGTATCAGATGCTGCATCGAGGCACAAGATTCGTCCACGCCGCGGTCCTGGTCTTCGCCGCAGCGCTGTCCTTTCTTTTCGTACGCGGCCTGGACGAGACCGGAGTACTGGGAAATTCGGCCCTGGTCGAGGTCATCGACTCCGACGGGTCAAAAAGCGGAACCCAGGTCGTCCGGGCCCTTGAGGACTTCTCCGCCGAGTACGGCATCGGGGTGGCCCGCGAGCTGCCCGATCTGAGGAATCCCGACGGGGTCCGGCATCTTTATCTGGCCCCAGGCGGAGGTTCCTCCGTGACGGCGGGCTGGCCGACCCACGGATATCCGGAGTTCAGCAGGAATCTCGCGACCCGTGTGCACCCGCTGTCCCAGGCCGGGGCTCTGGACCCGCGCGGCTCCTACTACGTGTTCGGCTCGTCCGCGGCCGTGGGCCGGCTGGCGGCCGAGTTCGGCCGGCTCGGCCTCACCACGAGCGTGACCCACCCGCTGTCGTACACCGAGCTGACCGACCGGTACGCGGACGACCCGCTGCTACGGGCCTTCTGGGTGGTCGCTCTCGCGGCGGTGACGACGACCGGCGCGAGCGTGCTGCTCAACGCCAGGACGTACGCGGTCCTGCGGATGCAGGGCATGTCCTTCGCCGGCATCCTCTTGCGCGACCTGCGGCAACTGGCCCTCTTCTGGCTCGCGTCGGCCGGCACCGTGACGATGGTGGCCCTGGCCGCGCTCGGCCTCTACAACGGCTTCGCCTGGCTCGGGCTGTTCGCCGCGGTGGCCGCGGCGGCCGCGGCCCTCCTGGTGGGCCTGGTGCTGGCGGCCCATGCGGCCGTGCTGGGACTGACCTACAAGGTCGACGTGGTGCGGGCCCTCAAGGGCGAACTGCCCGCGCGGGCCGCGTCCCTCAGCGTCTATCTCGTCCGCATCCCGGCGCTGCTCCTCGCGCTCACCATCGCCACGAACGTCACCCTCGCGGGCCGGGGCGTGCTGGTGCGCCTGGAGAACCAGAAGGTGTACGAGACGGTGGGCGACGCGGTCTCCATCAGCCTCAGCGGCGCCTTCGCCATGCACACGGAACAACTGGACCAGCACGTGGGACCGTGGCTGCGCCAGGCCGACGGACGAGGTGAGGTCGTCCTCGCCGGCCGCAGGGACCTGCAGATCTCCGCCCCGGGCACCGGGCTACCGTCCGGCGAGTTCCTGATCGTCAACGACACCTATCTCGCCGAGCAGCCGGTACGGGATCCCGCGGGGCGCCGTTACCGCTCCCAGGCCGACCCCGGGAGGGCACCGGACTCACGCCCGGTACGGGTCATCGTTCCCGATTCCCTCGCCTCCCACCGGGCGGTGATCACGAAGGCGGCGTCCGAGATCGTCGACCCCCATCAGAATCGGCATATTCCGCTTGAGGTGCTGAGAGGCAGGTCGGGACAGCGCCTTTTCGGGTACAACACCGGCGCCTACGTCTACAACTCGGCACACGGCCCCGACGAGGACAGATCGATGCTGCGCGATCCGGTCGTCATCGCCGTGCCCAATGGTTCACGGTTCCTCACGGACGACGCATACACCACCTACGCGACCCAGGCAGGAGTCGTTTTCCCCGACCCGGACGACGTACTGAGAGGAATCAGAGCGAACGAGCTCCAGAATTACCTCATTGGAATGAGTCCCGTCGGACAGAAAACCGCCCTGGATCTCAGGAACGCGGTCGGCGAACTACGGGTACAGGTGTTCAATCTCGTCGTTTCCGCCCTCGTCCTCCTCATCGCCGGTGTCGGTGTTTGCATCATCTACTCCCGCAAAAACGCACAGACGATATTCGCACGCCACATCAGCGGATGGAGCTATGCCGCCACACATCGTTTTATCCTCGCTGTGGAAGTGGTCATCGCGGTCGTGTTCGCCACCCGGGTGCCCTTCGAGGCATGGCAGCAGAACCAGGAGATGAAGAAGTTCGCGGCCGCCGGTGCGCCCGCTCCCTTCCAGCCCACTCATGTCACCGCGCTGGATGCCGGTGTCATCACGGCGTTGGTCGCGGTCGAATTCGGAGCCGTGCTGCTCGCCCTCGCGTTCTTCCATCGCCGGGTCGTGAGGGAAGGGGCAAAGTCCGCGTGAACCCCGTCAGCACCGAAATTAATTCCAGCCAGCCGGAGCATATGGTGATCGAAGTCGAGAACCTGTCCAAGGCATTCGAGTCCCGGGTCCTGTGGCATGATGTCGACTTCACCGTCGACCAGGGCGAGATGCTCGCACTCGTCGGCCCCAGCGGATCGGGCAAGTCCACGCTGCTCAACTGCCTGGGGCTGCTCGACAGACCCACCTCCGGGGCGATCCGGTACCGCGGCAGGGACATCACCCGGTTCGGCAGAGGACAGACTCGGCGCTTCCGCCGCGACAGCCTCGGCTACCTCTTCCAGGACTACGCCCTGATCGAGAACGCCACCGTCGACGAAAACCTGGAAGTGGCGCTCGCGCCACGGCGCAGGGCCCCGGACGGCAGCCGCCCGAGCCTTGCCGAGGCCCTCGACCGGGTGGGCCTGGCAGACCGGGGCAACGAGCGGATCCACCACCTGAGCGGCGGCGAACAGCAGCGCGTGGCCCTGGCCCGGCTGATCGTCCAGCAGCCCGCACTGGTCCTCGCGGACGAGCCCACCGGCGCCCTCGACGACGCCAACACCGCCGTCGTCATCGACATCCTGCGCGAGCTGAGCGGGGCCGGCTGCGCCGTGGTGCTCGCCACCCACGACGTCATCGTCCGGGACGCCTGCGACTCGGTCTTCGCGGTGCCCCGGCAACCGGGCAGGCACCTCGTCGCCAACCGGTGACAGAGCAAAGCCAGTCCAGCGAAATGCCGCCCCCCGTTTGACGGAAACCCTTCCATCGCACGCTCGGGACCGCCAGTCTCTCCCCAACCGGATGTCATGTCCGGCTCCAGTCGTGGACCGACTGGAGCCCCCGATGTCCCGAACCAGGACCCACCGCCTCGGCCGAGCGGCCGCCGTCGTGGGCAGCGCCGCCGCGCTCACCATCGCCCTGCCGTTCAGCGCCTCCGCGGGCGTGCTGCAGAACCTGCCCGAGAACGCGACGACGTTCCAGAAGTTCTTCGAGCCGCTGTACGACTACGACACGGACAGCTGCTACCCCGCCGCCGCCATCGACCCCGACGGCAACCTCAACGGCGGCCTGAAGCCCACCGGTTCGATCACCGGCAGCTGCCGCACCGGCCACCTCGACCACGCCAACACCTACTCGCGGGCCAAGTGCAACAACGGCTGGTGCGGGATCATCTACGCCAGCTACTTCAAGAGTAGCGGCGGATCTTCTTCAGCTCCGCCTCCATCCGGCCGACGTGGTGGGCTTCGCCAAGCCGGGCGATCCAGTTGCTGGCCGTGTCGAACAGGACCGAGCAGGATCACGTTCTCCGCCTTCGCGACGAACGTCCCCCTTGGCCAGATGAGCGAGGACGTCGCGGCGGAGCGGGGGCAGGCGGTCGAGGGTAAAGTCCTCCAGCGTCTTGACCTGCGGGAAGTGGGCCGTACGGATCCGCATCGTGGTGCCCTTGCTCTCCCGGTCGGCGACCCGCCGCTGCAGCAGGGCGGCCAGATACTCCTCGTGGGACCAGTTCTGGTCGCGGGCCAGCTCGGCCAGCTCCTCCCAGAACGCACCGATGGTGGGCATCTTCAGCACCCAAGTCAGGCAGGCCGTCCTCGACGAGCCCGCCACGGCCGGCTTGGGCTTGGTGGCTGTGGTCACGTATCACTTCGCTTTCGTGGCGGGTGGGTTGAAGTCGACGCCGAACACTGCGTCGTAGTTCGCCAGGGCCCGTAGGGCGACGGCATGGCCGTCCGTGCGCTGGCGGACGGGCGCCTGACGTCGTTGACGGTCCAGCGCGAGGGCCTCGCGCATCCTCGCGACGGTGGCCGCGTGGACCGCGTCGGTGACGACCTGATGCTTGGCCCAGGACCGAGGATGCTCGGCGACGACGCGGCCGTCGCAGAACACAGTGACGGCCTGCGGGGAGGCGGTGACGTCGACGAACCGGGCGATGACCTGCGGGTCCACCGAGTGGTCGACCATGTCGACGCGGACGTAGTAGTCCCGGCCGAGCCGGATTCGATGGCTGAGCCCGATCGGCGGCGTCACCGGCGGCAGCGGCGTCATCGCCTGGTAGTCGATCTCCAGGAGACCGACCGGGCGGCCCTGGATGGCCCGGACGGTCCGTGTGTTCGCGCGGACCAGCCGGTCGGCCAGCTGCTGGTTGAAGTCGTGCGGTAAGGCGAACTGTCGGCCGGGCAGGAACGAGGTCTCCAAGTATTGGTTGTTCCGCTCGACCGGCCCCTTGAACTCTGGGTCCCGTGGTGGGGCCAGCTGGATCCTGGTGGCCAGGGTGCCGGCGAACGCTGCCGCCGGGGCGGTCACCCTCCCCGTGCCCCGATCGCGGCCTCGCGGTCCCAGACCAGCGTCTTCGTGACCCGGCGGATGCCGTGGATCAGGGGACCACATACCCGAAAGGATGTCGTCGGCCTGCCAGGAGGGGATCATCGCCGCGGTCGTGAAGCGGGAGAACCCGAGCGTCATGACCAGCACCAGAAGAACCCACTGCTGACCTGCCCCGACCTGCACCTTCGTCTCCGGGAACCACAGATCGCACTGCGCGATCTGGCCCGGCTCGTAGACGACGCGGTCGACCGGGTCGATGCCGACGCACTCGGGGCGGATCAGCGCGATGCGCTTGCGCAGCAACGACAGCGCGTAGGGCCAACCGATCCGCTCAGCGATCACCGACGCCGGCATCCGCGGCCACTCCTGCAGCAAGTTCCGCACCTGGGACTCGTAGGCGTCCGCGACCTGGCCGCGGGCCTTGCGTTCGTACCTCGAGGGACGGTCGGAATTCAGCGCTGCCCGGACCGTGTTCCGGGCCGCCCCCAGCCGCCGCGTAATCTCCTTGATCGGCACTCCCTCCGCCCTATGAAGCCGGCGTACCTCTGCCCAGTCCTCCACCTTGAGCACCCTCCAAGAGTCAGGAGGGGGTCAAGATTCACGGACTGCCTGGGGGTCAGTTTTCAGGTTCTGGATCACTTTCAGTGCCAGGGCCACGGAGGGTCACCGAAGGCGCGATCATGAACGGCCGTGGGTGATGTGTTCCTCCAGGACCTGTGGTTCCACCAGGTCGAAGGTGTCATGATCGAAAATGTCGTGCCTGACGGCGAGTTGGTGGCGGTGCGGGCCCGGGCGGCTGCGGAGCGGGCCGTGTGTCCGGCGTGCGGGACGCGGTCGTCCCGGGTGCACAGCCGGTACGTTCGGCGGCTCGCGGACAGTGCGGTCAGCGGGCGCCCGGTGCTGATCGAGTTACAGGTGCGGCGTTTCCGCTGTGGTCAACGTTCCTGCAGGCAGGCGACATTCGCTGAGCAGGTCGACGGCCTGACCGTCCGCCACGGCAGACGCAGCACTGGATTGCAGAGGGTGCTGGAGCGCGTGGCGGTGATGCTGGCCGGCCGCCCCGGCGCCCGCTTGTCCCAGGCTCTGGCGGCCGGGGTGAGCAGGTCTACGCTGCTGCGGTTGATCCGCCGCCTGCCTGAACCCGAGACCTCCACACCACGGGTGCTCGGGGTGGACGACTTCGCGCTCCGCAAGGGCCACAACTACGGCACGATCCTGATCGACATCGAAACCCACCAGCCCATCGACGTGCTGCCGGACCGGACGACGTCGACAGTCGCCCGGTGGCTCGCCGAGCATCCCGGCGTCGAGGTGATCTGCAGAGACCGCTCCACGGCCTATGCCGAGGCCGGACGGCTCGGCGCCCCGAACGCCATCCACGTCGCGGACCGGTGGCACATCTGGCCGAACCTGGCCGAGGCCGTCGAGAAGACGGTCGTCCAGCACCGGGCTCTGCTGCGGGAACCGCACGACCCCTCCACCGCCAGGGTCGCCGGGGACATGGAGAACGCGAACCTCGAACCACCCCCTCCCACCGGGCCCCGGACAACCGGCCGGCTCTCCGACCGTGTCCGGGAACAGCATGTGGCCGTCCATGCTCTCCTCGACCAAGGCGTCGGACTGCGCACGATCGCCCGCCAGCTCGGGCTGGCCCGCAACACGGTCCGCCGCTATGCCCATGTGACGAGTGCGGACGAACTCCTGGTCGGGCGGTGGACCGGCCGCACCAGCATCCTCGACCCCTACAAGCCCTACCTCCACCAACGATGGGCGGACGGCTGCACCGTCGCCCGCCGCCTGTTCGAGGAAGTCCGCGAGCGCGGCTACACCGGCGGCGAGAGCGTCGTGAAGAAGTACGTCGCCAAACTCCGCGAGAACTTCCCGCATGACCCACCCCGCAAAGCACCGTCCGTGCGGGACGTGACCAGCTGGCTCACCCGCCACCCCGACCGCCTCACCGACGATCAGGCCCTGCAGCTCAAAGCGATCCTGACCCGCCGCCCCGCCCTCGACCGAACCTCTCATCACGTCCGTGCATTCGCCGAGTTGATGAACGACCGCCAGGGCGAACACCTCGACCAGTGGATCACCAGCGTCCAGGCCGACGACCTGCCCGCCCTGCACACCTTCGTCACCGGCCTCAGCCAGGACCTCGACGCCGTCGTCGCCGGCCTCAGCCTCCGCTACAGCTCCGGCGCCGTCGAAGGCCACAACAACAAAATCAAGATGCTGAAGCGGCAGATGTTCGGCCGAGCCAACTTCGACCTGCTCCGCAAACGCGTCCTCCTCACCGCGCGAGGCCGTTCATGATCGCGCCTTCGGTGACCCTCCGTGGCCCTGGCACTGAAAGTGATCCAGAACCAGTTTTCAGGAAGCGTCAACACGCGGCTAAGTTGGCGGCGCAGATCCCCGCTGACCAGTCTTGGAGCAGTGCATGTCCTCGTTGGATGAGTTGCAGGCCCTGCTGGGCGAACCCGTCGGCCGGCAATCGAGTCCGGGCGAATGGAGCGAAGTCGAGCAATACGTAGGTTCTGCTTTGCTCAGCGACTTCAAGACGTTCCTCAATGCTTACGGCAGCGGGTCCATCTCCGCTGAGCTCGTTGTTTTCCACCCGCATGGATCAAGCCCGTTGCTGGAGCGCATGCGCAAGACGCACCAGAGGTTCACTGAGCGTCGAGACAGAGCCCTGAGCATCGGGGACTCCGAGCATGTCCCGTACCCCTTTCACCCCGAACCCGGTGGACTGATTTCGTGGGGGTACGACCACAGTGGCGACGAGCACTTCTTCCTGCCCTGCGGACCAGACCCGGACCGGTGGAAGGTCGTCACGATGCTCCATGAAGAGGGCTGTGAGACCTTCGATGGCCCGTTCTCGACCTTCGCGCTCGCGTTCGTGCGGCGGCTGCTCGACGTGGACCGCTACCACGGCATCGACCCGGAAGCCCTGGAGTACCTGGAGCCGGAGGACCTTGAAGAACTGGTCGCCGCCGGAGAGATTGGCCCCGTCCAGCCGAGCTTCGAGCCGTTCTGAACGGAGCGGCCCCGGACGACTTTCCGGACAGCGCATAGCGCTTCAAGCGACGGGCCCTCGTCAGCTGGGGCGCTCGGTTACAGCAGTTGGCCTGACAGCCAGGCGAAGCCCCTGCTCGCCGCCCACCTGAGACAACGCCGGCAGGCCCTCGGCACCTGATGGCGGCGCCTGAGCACGAGGCGGCGGGCTCTGCTCACCCTCGCTCATCTCCGTAACGGCCACCCCTACGCCCAGCTCGGGGCCGGGTTCGGCGTCGCCACCACCACCGCCTACCGTCACATCACCGAGGCCGTCGGCCTCCTGACTGAGCCGGCTCCGACACTCGCCGAGGCGGTCCGGACGGCCTCGATGAAGGCGTTCGTCCTGTCATGGTCGGCACGTAGGGTGCGGCCATGACTGTGCCTGACCTGGTTCCCATTCGGCATGCGCCGAACTATCGAACGTCCACCATCGGCCAGTGGGACGGAGGTCAGTTCTTCGCCCACGTCAGCGGTGTTTTGATGGTGTCCCTGGTCGTGGTGTACGGGATCAGCGGCCGGGAGTGCGCGGGCGTCTGCCCGGGGCGCACTTCCACGGGTGGTTACCGCTCCCTGAACGCCCGTCTGGGGTACGGTGCCCGGCGATCTGCGGCTGCGCCGTGTGGACCTCCGGCTGTGTGGCCGCCGGCCTCATGATGCTCGGTGGCAAGTCCCGCAAGCCGCAGAAGCAGGGCTGATCCTTTCGGTCTTCCCTTTGAGGGCATCCGCCGTGACCGAGGTCGCGGTGGACGCCTGGACGCGTTCTTCAGGGCGTGGGTGCGGTGAGATACCGCTGGACCGTGGGTCCGAGCCAGTCCACGATCTCCTCGCGGCCGAGCGCCACGCTCGCCGGGAACCGCAGCACGTAGCGCGTCAGCGCGAGCCCCAGCACGGTCGAGACGCACAGTGCAGCCCGCGCCTGCGCCTGCTCCGGCTCGTGGCCCAGTCGGCGGGCCAGCGGGATCATCTGCTCGCGCAGCACGCTCTGCATGCGATCGGCGGCGGCCGGGTCGGTGACGCCGACCCGCATCAGCGCGGTGAGCTCTCCGTTCTCCTCCCACAGGGTGAGGAAGTGGCGCACCAGCGTACGGCCGATCTCCTCGCGCGGTTCGAGGGACAGGCCGGGCAACCCGGGATCGATTGCGACGGCCGCCGCGAACAGGCCCGCCTTGTTGCCGTAGTAGCGCATCACCATTGACGGGTCGATCTTCGCGTCGCGCGCGATGGCCCGGATGGTCGCCTTCTCGTAGCCGTCCGCCAGGAACCGCTCGCGGGCCGCGTCGAGGATCGTGGCGCGGGTGGCGTCGGAACGCCGTGCGGCCTGCTGGTTCTCCGTGGTGCCGGTCATGCCAACAACGTAGACCAACAGGTGTTGACAGTCCAGAGCCGCGGCTCTACGTTTGCCAACAACGTTGGCCAACGACGTTGACCAACAACGTTGGCAAGGTCGCAGTCGCTGGAGGCCTTGGTGTCACCAGCGATGCCCTTGAGTGACCGTCAGATCCCCTCGTGCCACAGATAGCGAGCGTCGTGAGCGTCGCCGGACCCAGTACGGCGGTGGCCGGCCTCAGTGCCGCGGGGCAACCGACAGCGAGAGGAAGTACCGAAAATGGCCAAGCTGCAGAGTCTCGACCCGAATACGCCGATGTTCGCGCAGTTCAAGGAGAAGACCGGACCCATCGTCCTGGCCAACACCTTCGTCGTCCCGAAGGAGAGGACTGAAGCGTTCCTGGCCCTCTTTCGGAGGCAGGCGGAGTTCATGAAGGCTCAGCCGGGATTCGTCTCCCTGCAGATGCACAAGGGAACGGCGGACAGCCAGCTTCTGATGAACGTCGCGGTCTGGGAGTCGACCGAGGCGCTCGCCACGGCGTTCGGCAGCCCGGAGTTCCAGCGCATGGCGGCCGAGTTCAGCGACGACATCGTGTCGTACCCGCACATATTCGAGCAGATCAACGTATGACACGGCAGCTGCAGCCAGAGAGGGCAGCCGGAGAAGCCCTGCCTTCCCCGTTATGTTCTTCGCGGTCCTGCAAGAGGGCCGCTGGCCTCCGGGCCCGGCATGGCTGTTCCCCCCTGTCGAACGGATGACCTAGGGGGTTGTGCCACCGGGCCCGAGAGGCGCCGTTGGAGACGCTGATGAGAGGTCCGACTACCGCCCGGCCGAGCGCAATGCCCGGCCGTACAGGGGCGACAGGTCTGCATAACGTGGATGCGCACACGACGCCAACGCCCAGGCCAGCACCGCACGCCCCGTTCGGGAGGACGGCTTGAACGAGCACGACGAGATAGGCGTCTTCCTCGGCCTGGATGTCGGGAAGAGCGCTCATCACGGACACGGACTCACTCCGGCCGGCAAGAAGGTCTTCGACAAGCAGCTGCCCAACACCGAACCGAAGCTGAGGCAGGTCTTCGACAAGCTCCGCGAGAAGTTCGGCATCGTTCTGGTCGTCGTGGACCAGCCAGCCTCAATCGGCGCCCTGCCGCTGACGGTGGCCCGCGACACGGGCTGCCAGGTCGCCTATCTGCCGGGCCTGTCGATGCGTCGGATCGCTGACCTCTACCCGGGTGAGGCGAAGACCGACGCCCGCGACGCGGCCGTCATCGCGGACGCCGCCCGCACCATGCCGCACACCCTGCGCTCGCTGGAGCTGACCGGCGAGATCACCGCCGAGCTCACCGTCCTCGTCGGCTTCGACCAGGACCTGGCGGCCGAGGCCACACGCACCAGCAACCGGATCCGGGGCCTGCTCACCCAGTTCCACCCATCCCTGGAACGGGTCCTGGGCCCGCGCCTGGATCACCAGGCAGTCACCTGGCTGCTGGAACGCTACGGATCCCCAGCCGCACTGCGGAAGGCCGGACGCCGCAGGCTGGTCGAGGTGGTCCGGCCCAAGGCCCCGCGCATGGCGAAGCGGCTGATCGACGGCGTCTTCGAGGCGCTCGACGAGCAGACCGTCGTGGTCCCGGGCACCGGCACCCTGGACGTCGTGATCCCGTCGCTGGCCCGCTCGCTCGGCGCCGTTCACGAACAAAGGCGGGCGGCGGAAGCCCAGATCACAGCCCTGCTGGAGGACCACCCTCTTTCCAAGGTCCTGACGTCGCTGCCCGGCGTCGGCGTCAGGACCGCCGCTGCACTGCTGGTCACCGTCGGCAACGGCACCAGCTTCCCCACCGCCGCCCACCTGGCCTCCTATGCCGGCCTCGCCCCGACGACGAAGTCGTCGGCGGCCTCGATCCATGGCGAACACGCGCCCAGAGGCGGAAACCGGCAGCTCAAACGCGCGATGTTCCTGTCCGCGTTCGCCGCCCTGCACGATCCCGCCTCCCGCACCTACTACGACAGATGCCGGGCCCGCGGGAAGACCCACACCCAGGCACTTCTCCGCCTGGCCCGCCAGCGGATCAACGTGCTCTTCGCGATGCTCCGCGACGGCACCTTCTACGAACCCAGAACCCCACGCCTCGCTTGACCAAAGACATAGAGGCACCCCCCGGCAGTCACGCATTCATGCACCATGCCGGGTCGCCAAGGCCGAGCCCGAAGCCGGCCGCGCCTTGCGCCCCACCACGCGTAGCCCCGTCCCTGAAGAGGAGTCACCATGCCCGTGGAACTGAATCACACCATCGTCCCCGCCCGTGACCCGCAAGCCTCGGCGCAGTTCCTGGCCGACATCCTCGGCCTGAGTGTCGATCCGCCGGTGGCACACTTCACGCCGGTCACGCTGGCCAACCAGGTCAGTCTGGACTACGACCAGCTGGACGACTTCGAGCCGCACCACTACGCGTTCATAGTCAGCGAGCAGGAGTTCGACGCCGCCCTCGCCCGCATCCAGCACGGCGGGATCACCCACTACGGCGATCCTGCATGCCAAGAGATCGGGCAGATCTATCGCAGTAAGCACACCATGGGCCGCAGGGGCGCCTACTTCCGCGACCCCGAGGGCCATCTCATGGAAATCCTCACCCCGGGCGGCGCCGGGTCGTGAGGCCGATGGCGGCCCAGCGGATCACGGCTTCACTGGTGGTGGCGGGATCGCGGCAAAACCGGCTTCAGCGAAGACGAACCGGCAGGCCGGCGCGGTCAGAGACCGAGTGAGGCGATCTTGCCCCCCCCACCCGCGCAGGTCCGCGTCATGTGGCACGTCATCGACCGCCCCCGCTATGCCCGCCGCATCCGCCGCTGAACCCCTGCCCCACCCCAGGCTGAACAGCAAGGAGATTCCCAATGGTGCTGTCAAGCCGTCGTGGGAGGCTCGCGGGAGCTTCCTCACGCTGCGGCGGCAGCTGGTCCAGGCAGACAGACGTCGAAGGTGCGGCCGTCTCGTATGAGGGCCCAGAGCACGTTCAGCCGACGCCTGGCGAGGGCCAGGATCGCCTGCTTGTGGGACTTCCCCTCGTCGCGTTTGCGCCGGTAGAACGCTTTGGAGACGGGGCAGTGCATGGCGGCGAACCTGGGCGGAGAGGTAGAACATCCGCAGGAGCCTTCGGCTGTAGCGGCGAGGCCGACGGAGGTTGCCGCTGATCTTGCCCGAGTCCCGGGGACGGGTGCGAGGCCGGCGACAACCGGCGAGACGGTCGGGGGCTGCCGAAGGCGGCTATGTCACCGCCGGTGGGCGGCGATGAACTCGGCGCCGAGCATGTCGCCGATGCCCGGGCATGCTGGTGATCACTCCGGCGTCGGGATGCTCGCGAAACCGGCCCTCGATCAGGGCTTCGAGCTCGGCGATCTCCTGGTCGAGGGACATCACCTCCCTGGCCAGGGTGTGGACCATCTTCGCGGCGGTCTTCTCCCCGGGGACGGCGGTGAACTGGGCCTCGGCCCGGTGACCGCCGCGTCCGCCGTGCTCTTCGCCGCGTTGGCGGTGCGGGACACCGTGGTTCTTGAGCCAGGTCGCCAGCCGGGGCCCGGCCGATGCGCCGCAAGCGCGGCCCGGCGTCTGGTAGCCGGGTCAGCAGGACCAGCGCGCTCTTGGAGACGCTGTAGTCGAAGGCCCTCTCCAGTGCGGGGGAAGTACTCCAGCATCTGAGCTCGCAGCCGGTTATCGCGCGGGTGCGGTCGGCCGACAGGTCGATGCGGCGTGCGGTCAGAATCCGCAGGTCCACCGCGATCTCGCCGGTCTCGCAGAGGTTGCAGGTCACGGCCATGCGGCGGTGGTCGGCGATGGACGAAGGCGTCTTCGCGTCCGTCTTCCCGCTGCCCCGGTAGGCGGCCGAGGCGTGGTGCACGGTCCGGCCGGGGATGTAGATCAGCTTCTGCCCGTGGCTGACCAGGAGCGCGATCCACAGGGCGGCCCCGCCCGCGTTCAGGTCCACCGCCCAGGTGACCGGATCGCCGTCGGCCAGGTCCAGGACATCGCCGAGCAGTTCCAGCAGCTCGGTCTCATCGTTCGGGACACGGCGGGAGAACACAGTCCTGCCGTCCGTGTCGATCGCCGTGCAATGGTGCTCGGCCTTGCCCGCATCCGTCCCGGCCCACAGTTCGGGCACCAGGTCCTCCTCCGTCGCCGCGCCTGTCCTCGATTCCAGCAGACGACCTCGCCGACGTGTCCATACGAGCGATCGGTTCGCGTATCCCAATCAGCGGTCGAGTCGTCGCGGGCGCTGGGCGGTCAATCTCCTTGAGCCACGACAGCGGCTGCACCATGCCAGCCACACCCAGCACCCCTGGGTGCTCCGATCCTACGAATGACCCGAACATCCCTACGAAGAAAGGTATGGAAACACCATGACCTTGCTCATGGAAGTTCGCTACGAAGAAGCCGGCGTGAGCTCGGTGACGGTCGATGTCGTCGTCGATGCCAGCGCGGAGTTCGCGTGGGATGCCGTGCGCGATGTCTATGCGGTGGACACCCGGCTCATCCCGGGATTCGCGCTCCACGTGGAAAAGGGACCGGACAGCAGGACGGTGACGTTCGCCGATGACATGAAGATCACCGAGCGCATCGTCGGAGTCGACGATGGCGCCCGAAAGCTCACCTACCAAGCGACCGAGGGCGGTCCGCTGACACACCACCTGGGGTCACAGACCGTGCGGGAGGACGAGGAGGGAGTCCATCTCGTCTGGACGACCGAGTTCGCGCCCGCGTCGGTCGTCGACTACGCCACCAGCACCATGCGGACCACCGTGGCACTCATGAAAAAGACGATCGAAACGGCGTTCGCCGATCGGTGAGACCCCTCCTGACCACCTCCGGGCAGGCCGCCCGGCCGATGATGCGCGCCGTGGAGTACGGCGGGTACGGCGGTCCCCAGGGGCTGGAGATTCGCGTAGTCGCGCGGCCGCAGCCGGGCGCCGGCGAGTTGCTCGTCCGCGTCCACGGCACGAGCGTCAACCCGGTCGATGTGTCGATCCGGTCCGGTGGCATGAGGATCATGTAGGGCCGCAGCTTCCCCAAACGGACCTGCCGGGATCTTCACCGGGGAGGTGGTCGCCCTCGGCGGCGGCGTGACCGACCTGACGCACGGACAACGGGTGTGGAGGTTCTTCCTCACCGACGTGCCTAGCCGTGTCGGGGCCGCCGCCGAGTTCATCACCGTGAAGGCATCGACCGTCAGCCTGGCCCCGGGCAAAGCGGACCTGGCCGAGGCGGCGGCGCTGACGAGTGTCGGTGTCGCCGCGCTGCACGCCTTGCGTGACGTGTTGCGGCTCGCCCCGGGCGACAATCTGCTGATTGCCGGGCGCGTGGTGGTGCGGGCGGCCCCGCCATTCAGTTGGGTGTCGCCATGGGTGCC
>NZ_RKQF01000003.1 GCF_003814875.1 Streptomyces sp. Ag109_O5-1
AGCAACGGGTACTCCGCCCAGCAGACCGGGACCTACCTGGCCGGCACCTGGTCCGTCCCGTCGGACTGGCTGACCTCCTGCAACGGTAACGGCTGCAAGTTGTTCGAGGCGACCCGCCCGCACTGGAACCAGATGCCGGCCGCCGTCCAGGTCTCGGCCGCCGACCACATCACCTTCACCGGCAACCGGTTCGCCAACCTCGGGCAGCTCGCCCTCGGCATCGGCCAGGACGCCAACGCCCACGCCACCGGCGTCGGACTCGGTGCCGACACCATCACCGCCACCGGGAACGTCTTCACCCAGGACGCGGGCGGCGGCATCGTCGTCGGCGGGCTCCAGGCGGACGCGCACCACCCCAGTGACAGCCGGATGACCAACAAGAACATCACCCTGAACGACAACGTCATCCACGACGTGGCGATCGACTACCGCGACATGACGGGCCTCCTGGTCACCTACGTCAACGGCGCGAGCGTCTCGCACAACGAGGTGTACAACCTGCCCTACTCCGGCCTCGCCATCGGCTACGGCTGGGGCGTCAATGACCCGGGCGGCAGCCCGGACTACGCGAACCGGGGCCTGTACGACTACCAGCCCGTCTACTCGACGCCCACCACGGCCCAGAACAACACCGTCACGGGCAACCAGATCCACGACATCATGCAGCAGATGGCCGACGGCGGCTGCGTGTACACCCTGTCGGCCTCGCCCGGCAGCACGATCACGGGGAACTACTGCCACAACACCAACAACTACTACGGCCTTTACCACGACGAAGGCTCCCGGAACTTCACCGACACCAACAACGTCGTGCGCTACACCAACCAGTGGCTCTTCGCCCACGTCAGCTCAACCCACAACACCGGCGCCCTGACCGCCACCGACAACTGGACAAACAACGACAACGCCAACATCAGCAGCACCGACGGCCACGGTGACACCGTCAGCGGCACCGTCGTCGTCACCGACGGCAACTGGCCGTCCGGCGCGCAGACCGTCATGAACAACGCCGGCATCGAGCCGCAGTACCGGCCGCTGACCACCGGCGCCGTCACCGGCCCGTACAGCGCCTACTCCTCCACCCCCGCCGCCACCGGACAGACCGGCGGCTTCTTCACCGTCACCGACGCGGGCACCGACATCTGGGGCGCCGGCGGCCAGCACGACGACACCTACGGCACCGTCTACCAGGCAGGCGCCGCCGTCAACGGCACCTCGGTGACAGCCCGGGTCGACAACATCGACAACACCAACGCCTGGGCCAAGGCCGGAGTCGTGCTGCGCAACAACCTCACCGGCAGCGGCTCCTCACCCGGTTACGCGACCGTGGTGGTGACCCCGGCCAACGGCGTCAGTTTCCAGTGGGACTCCAACGGCGACGGCTACCTCGACCAGCTGACCTCCACGGCCACCTCGGTCAAGGCACCGGTCTGGGTGCGGCTCACCCGCACCGCCACCCAAGTGTCCGGCTACTACTCCACCGACGGATCCACCTTCACCCAGATCGGCTCGGCGGTGACCCTGCCGTCCATGGCCGCCACCCAGGACGCCGGAGTCATCCACACCGCCCACAGCACCACACCCGGCAGCGCGACCTTCAGCAAACTCCAGATCGTCACCTCGCCCTGGCGGGCCTACAGCTCCATCCCGGCCGCAGTGAGCCAGAGCCAGGGAGTGACCTCCCTGACCAGCGCGGGCATCGACACCTGGGAAACGACCGCGCTGCACGACGACGAGTACTCCGCGGCCTACCAGCCGGCCGCCGCGGGAACATCCTCCACCGTCACCGTCCACGTCGACAGCCAGGACAACACCAACGCCTGGGGCAAGGCCGGCCTGATGCTGCGCAACAACATCGCCGCAGCCGGCTCGTCCGCCGGCTACGCCTCCCTCTCCGTCACTCCCGGCAACGGCGTCACCCTGGAGTGGGACTCCGACAGTGACGGCTACGTCGACAAGAGCACCACCAAGACCGGCCGCTCCGCCCCCGTCTGGCTCCGGCTGGTCAGGAGCGGCACCTCGGTCACCGGTTCCTACTCCGTCGACGGCACCACCTGGACCACCGTCGGCACCGCCACACTGACCGGAGCGAACAGCAGCCTGGACGCGGGCACGTTCTTCACGGCCCACGCCCCGACACCCGGCACCGCGAGCTTCAGCCAGTTCTCCATCAGCTGACGAAGCGGAAGGGGCACCCGGGACTGCCACAGGACCGCCAGGCTCAGCGTCGCCTGGCGGTCCTGGGCCACGCCTAGGATGTGACGCAGACGTCGCGCTGACCGGGACCGGCATCGTCCCGGCCGGCGGGCAGCTCTACAAGATCGTGAACAGGAACAGCGGCAAGGTCCTCGACATCAACGGCTTCAGTCACCGGAGGGGGACTTCGATTCAGCGGCACTCCTTCGCCGGCGGCAACAACCAGCTGTGGCCCTTCCAGCCGACCACCGGCGGGTACCTCATCCGCAACTGGACCCATCAATGGCATGGTCGCCGACGGCTGGGGCTCCACCACCAACGGCGACCCTGTCCGGCAGGAGGCCTGGGACGGCAGCGACACGCAGCAGCGACCACGGCGGTCTGGCCGGCGGCGACCTTGTCGGCGAGGACCCTGGAGCAGCTGCCGAGGAAGTTCCGGCGCGGCCGGCGCACCCTGATCCGCACCGACTTCACCGGCGTACCCAGAAGTTCCTCGACCAGGGCCTGTATGGAGTTGTGATCAAGGCTGTGATCCGCTGTGTCGGATCACAGAGGAGGCCGGCGCATAATTCGAGTCCGGCCTGGTAGCTTTCAGGCTTTTTGTCGTAGCGGCCACCGTGCACCGTGTCCTCGTTCTGCGGGGACTCAGCCGGCTGCGCGACATCGATCCCCGCCCACTGGCGAGCAACTGCGCAAAGTCATCCGCTACGAACACGAACGCATTGGCGACTTGATCCACGTAGACATCAAGAAGCTCGGTCGCACCCCCGTCGGCGGTGGGTGGCGGATGCACGGCCAGGGGGACCGGCTCGCCTGCACCGAGGCCCTGGACGACGAGAGGCCGTCACCGCGGTCGCCTTCTGGCACCGCGCCGCTGCCTTCGTCGCCGCCCACGGCATCACCTCGATCCGCCGTTACCTCACCGACAACGGGTCGTGCCACCGGTCCACGACCTGGGCCAACGCGCTCGCCGCGACCGGTACGACGCACAAGCGGACCCGGCCCTACACCCCGCGCACGAACGGGAAAGTAGAGCGCTATAACGGGACACTCGCCCGCGAGTGGGCGTACGTGCGCGACTACACGTCCGGACACGAACGCCGCGTCACGCTCGCCGAGTTTGTGAACTACTACAACCACGAGCGGCCACACCGTACGGGAAGCCCCGAGATCACGACAGAAGGTGTGATTGGCGGTGCCGGCCACGGCGGTGACCGGCACCCATGGCGACACCCAACTGAATGGCGGGGCCGCCCGCACCACCACGCGCCCGGCAATCAGCAGATTGTCGCCCGGGGCGAGCCGCAACACGTCACGCAAGGCGTGCAGCGCGGCGACACCGACACTCGTCAGCGCCGCCGCCTCGGCCAGGTCCGCTTTGCCCGGGGCCAGGCTGACGGTCGATGCCTTCACGGTGATGAACTCGGCGGCGGCCCCGACACGGCTAGGCACGTCGGTGAGGAAGAACCTCCACACCCGTTGTCCGTGCGTCAGGTCGGTCACGCCGCCGCCGAGGGCGACCACCTCCCCGGTGAAGATCCCGGCAGGTCCGTTTGGGGAAGCTGCGGCCCTACATGATCCTCATGCCACCGGACCGGATCGACACATCGACCGGGTTGACGCTCGTGCCGTGGACGCGGACGAGCAACTCGCCGGCGCCCGGCTGCGGCCGCGCGACTACGCGAATCTCCAGCCCCTGGGGACCGCCGTACCCGCCGTACTCCACGGCGCGCATCATCGGCCGGGCGGCCTGCCCGGAGGTGGTCAGGAGGGGTCTCACCGATCGGCGAACGCCGTTTCGATCGTCTTTTTCATGAGTGCCACGGTGGTCCGCATGGTGCTGGTGGCGTAGTCGACGACCGACGCGGGCGCGAACTCGGTCGTCCAGACGAGATGGACTCCCTCCTCGTCCTCCCGCACGGTCTGTGACCCCAGGTGGTGTGTCAGCGGACCGCCCTCGGTCGCTTGGTAGGTGAGCTTTCGGGCGCCATCGTCGACTCCGACGATGCGCTCGGTGATCTTCATGTCATCGGCGAACGTCACCGTCCTGCTGTCCGGTCCCTTTTCCACGTGGAGCGCGAATCCCGGGATGAGCCGGGTGTCCACCGCATAGACATCGCGCACGGCATCCCACGCGAACTCCGCGCTGGCATCGACGACGACATCGACCGTCACCGAGCTCACGCCGGCTTCTTCGTAGCGAACTTCCATGAGCAAGGTCATGGTGTTTCCATACCTTTCTTCGTAGGGATGTTCGGGTCATTCGTAGGATCGGAGCACCCAGGGGTGCTGGGTGTGGCTGGCATGGTGCAGCCGCTGTCGTGGCTCAAGGAGATTGACCGCCCAGCGCCCGCGACGACTCGACCGCTGATTGGGATACGCGAACCGATCGCTCGTATGGACACGTCGGCGAGGTCGTCTGCTGGAATCGAGGACAGGCGCGGCGACGGAGGAGGACCTGGTGCCCGAACTGTGGGCCGGGACGGATGCGGGCAAGGCCGAGCACCATTGCACGGCGATCGACACGGACGGCAGGACTGTGTTCTCCCGCCGTGTCCCGAACGATGAGACCGAGCTGCTGGAACTGCTCGGCGATGTCCTGGACCTGGCCGACGGCGATCCGGTCACCTGGGCGGTGGACCTGAACGCGGGCGGGGCCGCCCTGTGGATCGCGCTCCTGGTCAGCCACGGGCAGAAGCTGATCTACATCCCCGGCCGGACCGTGCACCACGCCTCGGCCGCCTACCGGGGCAGCGGGAAGACGGACGCGAAGGACGCCTTCGTCATCGCCGACACCGCCCGCATGCGCCGTGACCTGCAACCTCTGCAGGAGACCGGCGAGATCGCGGTGGACCTGCGGATTCTGACCGCACGCCGCATCGACCTGTCGGCCGACCGCACCCGCGCGATCAACCGGCTGCGAGCTCAGATGCTGGAGTACTTCCCCGCACTGGAGAGGGCCTTCGACTACAGCGTCTCCAAGAGCGCGCTGGTCCTGCTGACCGGCTACCAGACGCCGGCCGCGCTGCGGCGCATCGGCCGGGCCCGGCTGGCGACCTGGCTCAAGAACCACGGTGTCCGCACCGCCAACGCGGCGAAGAGCACGGCGGACGCGGCGGTCACCGCGGCCGAGGCCCAGTTCACCGCCGTCCCCGGGGAGAAGACCGCCGCGAAGATGGTCCACACCCTGGCCAGGGAGGTGATGTCCCTCGACCAGGAGATCGCCGAGCTCGAAGCCCTGATCGAGGGCCGGTTTCGCGAGCATCCCGACGCCGGAGTGATCACCAGCATGCCCGGCATCGGCGACATGCTCGGCGCCGAGTTCATCGCCGCCACCGGCGGTGACATAGCCGCCTTCGGCAGCCCCGACCGTCTCGCCGGTGTCGCCGGCCTCGCACCCGTCCCCCGGGACTCGGGCAAGATCAGCGGCAACCTCCGTCGGCCTCGCCGCTACAGCCGAAGGCTCCTGCGGATGTTCTACCTCTCCGCCCAGGTCGCCGCCATGCACTGCCCCGTCTCCAAAGCGTTCTACCGGCGCAAACGCGACGAGGGGAAGTCCCACAAGCAGGCGATCCTGGCCCTCGCCAGGCGTCGGCTGAACGTGCTCTGGGCCCTCATACGAGACGGCCGCACCTTCGACGTCTGTCTGCCTGGACCAGCTGCCGCCGCAGCGTGAGGAAGCTCCCGCGAGCCTCCCACGACGGCTTGACAGCAATGACGCAGTCGTGCACTGCGACTCCGAGCGCCGGGCCCGTGCGGTCCTGAAGGCGATCGGGGACAGGATGGAAGAGGTCGGCCTGCAACTGCACCCGGCCAAGACCCGGATCGTGTACTGCGGAAGAGACGGGCGCCACGACGGTGTCGCGGCAACGTCGTTCACCTTCCTCGGATTCACGTTCCAGCGTCGTCCAGCACGAGACCGGAACGGAAAGATCTTCACATCCTTCCTTCCGGCGCCCAGCAAGGACGCCCTCAAGAAGATGAGCATGGAGGTCCGCTCTTGGCGGCTCCACATGCACATCGGCTACACCCTCGGCGAGTTCGCGCGATGGCTCAACCCCATCATCCGGGGCTGGATGCAGTACTACGGTGCCTTCTATCGCACCGAGTTGTATCCCCTCCTCAAGCGCATCAACTACTACCTGATGCGCTGGGTCCGCAAGAAATACCGACGGCTGAAGACCTTCAAGAAATTCCACCGGCGATGGAAGCAGGTCACCACCGCGTACCCGCTCTTCTTCGCCCACTGGAAATGGGTCCACGCGATCTGGTGACCAGGATAATAGGAGCCCGGTGACGGGAGACTGTCACGCCGGGATCTGTGGGAGCCCGGGGGTGAAATTCCCCCGGGCCACCCGACCGACCGCCTTCTTCGTGAGGGAGAACCACCGGTGAGCGAGCTGTACCGGTTGATCCATACGGAGAAGGCAAACTATCCGATCGTGCTGCTGTGCCGGGTGCTGCACGTGGCCCGTTCCTCCTACTACGCCTGGCGCGAGGGCGCGGCCGCCCGCCATGCCCGCCAGGCGGCCGACGACGCGCTCGCCCACGAGATCACCGTGCTGCACCTCGCCTCTCGCCGCACCTATGGCGTCCCCCGCATCCATGCCGAACTGCGGCGCCTGGGGCGGCAGGTGAACCGCAAGCGCGTCGCACGTCTGATGCGCGAGCGCGACGTCCGCGGCGTCACCCGCCGCAAGCACCGTTCGCTGACCCGGCCTGACAAGAAGGCGAAGCCGGCCCCGGACCTGATCGGCCGCGACTTTCACGCCGAGCGGCCCGGCACCAAGCTGGTCGGCGACATCACCTACCTGCCCACCGCCGAGGGCTGGCTCTACCTCGCCTGCTGGCTCGACCTGGCCACCCGCGAGGTCGTCGGCTATGCGATGGCCGACCATCACCGCGCCGAACTCGTCGTCGATGCCCTTGACATGGCCCACGGCCGCGGTGGTCTCGAGCCCGGCTGCGTCATACACAGCGACCGCGGCAGCGAATACACCTCGGCCCAATTCCGGGACCGAATACGGGAATTGAGGCTTCGGCAGAGCTGCGGGCGCACCGGATCCTGTTTCGACAACGCCGCCGCGGAGAGTTTCTGGGCCCTGCTCAAGGAGGAGATCGGCACCCGAACCTGGCCCGACCGGGCCACCGCCCGCGCCGAGGTCTTCACCTTCATCGAGACCTTCTACAACTGCTGTCGCCTCCGCAAGCACAAGACCTTCGGCTACCTCACTCCGGCCGAGACCAGACAGCGACACCAACACGGCCTCGCGGCATAACCATCGAGTGTCCAAGATCACGGGGAAACTTCCAAGGCCAGGTAGTTAAGGGATTTCCGCCGCTGTCAAGGTGGTTGGGAGGGCGTAAGCCGCAGGGCCGACCTTGATGATGAGACCGCGGTCGGCCAGGCGGCTGAGCTGGCGGTAGATGGACTGGACGGTGATGTCACCGAGGAGGCGCGAGAACTCCTTGGCACTCCAGGTTCGGTCGGGTTCGGAGTGCAGGAAGGCGATGATTTTCTCGCTGCGGCGCTGGGGTGAAGCCCTGGGCAGGGTGCGCTCGTCCGTGGTGGTCTCGGGGTACTCGCTCCGTTCTGGAGGGGGCAGGACTTCCGTGGTGAGACGAGTGATCGGGGTGGAACGGTCGGGGCGACCGTCGTTGAGGCGCTCCGCGTAGCGGACGGTGGTGGACTTGACCTTGCGAGTGCTGACGCGTGGGCGGCGGGCCGGGAGCAAGGAGTCGAGGACGCGGCGTCCGATCTCGGTGGCTCGTCCGAGGCCGCCCGTGGCGGGTGCGGCGAGGATGAGCTGGTCGCGGGCTGCCTGGAGGGCGACGGTGAAACCGGCCCGGTCAGGATCGATGTCCGGACGGGTCTCGACGGCGTCGACCATGGCGGTGCGCAGGAGCTGGTAGAGGGTGAGGGTGGCCCACACCTCCTGTTCGACGCCGGCGGGGTCCTTCGAGCGCAGGACGCGACTGTCCATCAGGGTGTGACGCAACGCGTAGTACGCGGATTCGTGTTCCCAGCGTTCGTGATAGAGGGAGACGAGGGTGCGGGCGGGGTGGCGCCGGGGGTCGGTGAGCGTGGTGATCAGCCGGTAGGAGCCCGTGAAGGTGGTCTTGTCTGCGCAGGTCACGGTGATCCGAGCCTCGATGACGCGGACTGCCACGGTGCCGAGCCGGGAGAGGTAGGAGTCGTCGTCGAGGCGGGCCAGGACCGGGGTGATCCGGTTGGACTTGAGTCTTCCCAGCACCTTCGCGCCGGTGGCGCAGGTCTCGGCGAGGAAGTCGTTGCCATCGAAGCCCTTGTCCCACAGCACGAGCATGTCCGGCGTCAACAGGTGCAGCAGGCGGCGGGCGTAGGCCGCCTCGCCCTCGCTGGGTGGACCGAAGCACGAGCCGATCAGTGCCCGGGTGCCGGTCTCGACCAGGGTCATCAGCCGGAGCATCGGCCAGCCGCCGTGCCGGCCGAAGGCCGCCCGGTTCGCACCGCTGTCGGGCAGCCTGATCGCGGAGCAGCCGTCGAAGGACACTGTGCGGTACCGACCGTGACGTACTCCCGGGGTGGAAGGCTGGGCGAGCGGTCCCGCCACGGTCTCGTACAAGGCTCGCATCGGGGCGATGCCGATGCGCCGGCGTAGATCGCGCAGGGCCTTCGCCGTCGGATCCACCATGGACAACGAGCCCAGAGCGGCGGTGAGCTTGCGCCACACAAGGCTGTAGCCGACCTCAGGGAACAGGCACATCGCGAGAACGAAGTACACCCCACAGCGCGAAGGAAGATCGCGGAGCCGTGAGTGCCGGCCTCCGTGCTCCTCCAGTACCGCATCGATCAGCTCCGGCGGCAGCAACGTACCCAACTCGCCCAGGTGCGCGGGCGCGTATCGCCCGCGTGACGAAGCGATCAGTCCCTCCGGAACACCGTCTGCCACAGGTGGTACGCGATATGGGGCCAACGGGGCTCTCCTGTCTGCTGTCTTAGACGACGAGCAGTACAACGAGAGCACCGTTGCTTCAGGCCTCAGACCTGCATCAACCCCCTTGACAGCGGCGGAAATCCCTTAACTACCTGGCCTTGGGGAAACTTCAGTTGGCCAGTGAGCACTCGAGTTGGACACTCCAAGCTCAACGCGGTGCCACCGCTATGACTGACGCGCGGCGGCCCGATTCGGGTGGGCCTCGCGAGCCCCACCCGAATCAGCAGAACGGTCGGAACTCCTTGAAGTCCGGCGTCGGGCGCGGATCGGGCAGCCGGTAGGCGCCGATCCGCCGCCGACCGCTGGCCGGGTCGGCGGTCCCGTCGACCCGGGCGTCCGGTATCGGACGCCACCCCAGATTGGTCTCGAAGTACGTCACGGCAGCGCCGACCGACGGCCACCAGACATCGTCGAGCACCACGATGCCGCCAGGTCGGACGATATCGCCCAGGAAGTGGAGGTCGACGAACACGTTGTGGAAGTGGTGGCTGCCGTCGACGAACGCCGCGTCCGCGGCGAAACCCGCGTCAGCCAACCGGGGAAGGAACCGCTGCGATGGTTCGGTCACCAGCTCGGCGATGTCGTCCAGGCCGGCGCTGCGCAGCAGCTCCCACCCGATACCGTCGTACGCCGTGTACTGGAACGGGTCGATCACCACATGCCGCGGGTTCCGTGAACCGTTGCGCAGCAGCGCCTCGCTGATCGCCAGCGCCGAGCCGGCATAGGCGAGCCCGATCTCGACGACCGTGCCGACTCGCTCTTCCACCAGGAGGTCACGTACCTGATCACAGTCGCGCTCCGGCAGCGTGACGGTGGCGAAGTCCGGACCGCCATCGGGAATCCGCGGCGGCCCGTGCTCGGTGAGCTCGCGGCGTACGGCGGCCACTCGATCCTGCCACTCGCCTGCGACTCCGTCCGGTTGCACGATCGAGGTCACCAAGCACGCTCCTTCTGGCTGCGGGCACGGGATGTGGCCAACTGTGACACGCAGAGCGGCCAACTGAAGCGCTCGGTCACCACGCCAGATCCGTTCTCGTGCCACCGGGCCTGCGAGGCGGGACTCGCCTCGGCCGGGATGCGGGGCGGTGGGGCGCGCGTGAGGCTGGTGCCATGTCGGAGCGCCGCGTGATCGTCTACCCGCCGTCTGAGACGGGTGGCCGCAGGGTGTGCATCGACGATCAGATGCTGGGCACGGCCCACAGCCTCCATGACCTCACCGTGTTCCTGCAGAACGCGGGCCTGACCGGCTGGGACGAGCTGGATGTCGCCGAGTCCGGTTGCATCGTGTGGCTCGAGGGCGGGCCGGAGGTGTGGAAACGCTGAACGCGCGCAAAGACCGCCGCGGCGGCCAGGGGCACGACGTGGAAGCCGTCCTCGACGAGCTCTACACCACGCCGCCGCCCGACTTCGTCGCCCGACGCGAGACGCTGGCCGCCGCCGCGAAAACAGCCGGCCGGGTAGACGATGCCCGCCTCATCCACGCCGCCCGCCGCCCCACCCTCGCAGCCTGGGCCCATTGACGGGTACGTCGTCACCCTCGGCCAAACCGCCGTCCAGCTCGACCGTCCCATGCGGCTGATCTTTCGGCCCGGCGAGTTCGGGCGCTGGCAGGTCACCGAGCCGGGCGAGGTCGACGCGAGCGTCTGGAGCGTGGGCCGGACACGTCCTCGGGCCCGGCTGCGTGGTGTCCGACTGCTACGACCCCGACCGCGACCGACCGGATGGCTGGGACGGACGGGCCGGTCTGGTCCTGGTCGACGCCGTTGAACCGGGAGATCCTTCGAACTGGGTGGTCAACGTACCGCCGGTGCGCAGCCTGCGCCAGTCGTATCCTCGCCTCTCCAACGTCGCGTTCAGCCTCGTCCGCGCGGTGTGAGGCCGGGCGGGGCGGTGTGGAATGACCACTTTCACCGGTTTGGGCGGCTCAGGCCATCCTGGACCTCGAAGCCCGAGACCCTCAAGGGCGGCCGGGTGGGGTGTGGAGCATAGATTGCACCTGTTCCGGGTTCGCCTGTTCTGGCAGAGGCGGTGCCGGCGGGAACAGCCGGTCTTCCAGAGCGGGCAGCCCGAGCAGCATGAGAAGCGGCACCGCCGGGCCGAGCAGGGCTATCACGATCACGACGCCTCCCTGGGAAGCTGGCGATCACGGCTGATCCTTGACGGCAAGCCGGCCATGTTCACCGTGCGACCGAACGGGGGAGGCCGCACACGGGGGAAGGGTCCGCATAGGCCGAACGGGTGATGTCAGGACGTGCAGAGGCATGGCCTGTGGCAGACCGCAGCGGCTTGTGCACTGTCGGGCGCGGGCGGCCACGAGCCGGCACCCCACGCCTCCGCCGCGTGCGGCACCCTCTCAGTCGGAGGGTCGCCGCCACAGGGGGCGGCGGGAGCGAGGGCGTGTGCCAGCGCGTTCCTTACCCGGTGTGCCGCTCCTTCACAACCAGCCGCCACAGTGTCCGAAGGTAATCGAAGGGTAACTCTGTGTTGTCCGCGTGATGACGCGATCCTCACCAGAGGGGCACATGAGCGAGCAGGAAGTCACCTTCTACACCCAGTCCAACTACACGGGCGACGCCCACACCTACGCAGTCGGAACCGACGAGAACCTGTACCCGGGCGGACTCAACGACAAGTTCAAGTCCGTCAAGGTCGGCCGGAAAGCCAAGGTCCTGGCCTGGCAGCACAGCAACCAGAGCGGCAAGTACCGGGAATGGGACCTCGACCAGCCGGACATCTCTGACATCGGCGGGCTGACCCGGTTCAAGGTCGTCGAGAGCACCACGCTGCCCATCGCGGTCCGGCTCCAGGACCTCACCGGCGCCTCCGCCGGACGGTACAGCCTCAAGGCCGCTTCCTACGACGTCGGCGACACCATCGTCCGCTCCGGCGACCCGGAGTACGGGCTCGTCGGCGTCATGCCCGAGGACGGCCCGCTGGTCACCACCGCCATCTACGTCCGCGACGAGCACTCCGGGGTCTACGTCGCTGTGGGCGCCATCTACTTCGTCTGGAACTCCGACACCAAGTCGATCGATGTCGCCGACGCCTCGAACGTCCCCGAGAATCTGGACTACTCGCGAGACGGCCGCAACCAGTTCACGTTCAAGCTCACCGGGGACTAGGAGCTAGGGCGGCGGAATACATCGCAGTGAGCGGGGCCTGCGGCGCCTTGCCGAAGCGCGGGCTGGGTCAAGGCGCCGTAGGCGGTGACAGGAGTCAGGTCGCCTGGGCGGCCTGACCGCGGCGGACGCGGCCGAGCAGGTCGCGGTGGTAGGCGGCGAAGCCGCCGTCGGGGACGGGTGCGGGGCTGCCGGTCAGCGTGTACCACTCCTCGGCACCGGTGTACTGCACGGTCACGCGGGCGCTGCGCGCGTCGTCATTGAGGGTGGTCCGTACGGTCAGGTCGCCGGTGATGACGCCGACGTCGTCGGTCATCACCCCGCCGGGTCCGGCCGTGACCTCGTCCTGATAGCTGGTGGCATCCGGGTGGGGTGCGGCTCTTTCGTAGTGACCTGCTCGATCAAGCGGTGAGGGCGTATCCGTCCTGGTGGCGGGCCTGCTGAGTGCGGAGACGTTCTTGTTCGATGTGGTGCAGCCAGTATTCCTCGAAGTCTCCGTTGATGATCACGGCGCGGAGCAGCGGGATGCCGCCTCCCGCGCGTCCAGTTCCTCGAACAGCGAACCCATCGCCGCCCCCAACGCCGTGACCACACCGTAGAAGCAGAATTCCCAAGACCACAGCCCCAGCGCCGAACTCCCAGCTCACCCCCTCCCTACGGAAGAGCCGCACCCAAACAGGCCCTGGGACTTGCCCACTTCGAGGGCCGCACCTGGAACGGCTGGCACCACCTCGTCACCCTCGTCTCCGTCGCGCACGCCTTTTGCACCCTGCAACGACTGGCCCGAGCCCCAAAAGACGCGGGGCTGGCCTGAGCCTCTACCAAGTCGTCCGCGAGCTGCAGACACTCCTCGCCCTCTGGACCGGCGCCTGCCCCACCTGCCACCGCGACATACCAACACCAATACGGACCTGACCAAGCGCTACTAGAAGGGGGACCGCGAGGTGCACAGTGGCGGCTCGGCGCACTGATACGGTGGTGGGGCGACCCCGCAGGACTGGGGTGGCCCCACCGCCGTGCGGTTGCAGACCGTACGAGGATTGCCCGGCGTCCGAGAACAGGGCGCCGGCTCTGTTCACGTGTCGTGACAGCGAGCGTTGGCAGCACTCGTCAGCTTGGCATCAGGCGGATTTGTGGCGGGCGCCGCCCTCGATGTGGATCGTCTCACCGGAGACAAAACCCGCACCAAGGAGCCACATGACCGTGTCGACGACGTCGTCGGTCTCGCCGTAGCGTCCTACGAAGGTCCCGGCCGCGCTCTTGCCCAGCAAGCCGGTCTTTTCGTCGCCAAGGCGATCCCAGGTGCCCGAGTCCACGACACCAGGCGAGACGGCGTTGACCCGTACCGGCGCCAGATCCGCCGCGAGGTGGCGCGCGGCGTACTCGACCGCACCGTTGGTGACCCCTTTGACGAGTGATCCCAGTGCGGGGCGCCAGCCGACAACACCGGAGAACAGCACCATCGACCCGGTCGGCCGCAGTACCGGCGCGAAGTGTTTGGCGACCAGCATCGGGCCGACCACCTTCGCCGTGAACGCAGCCAGCAGCTTGTCGCGATCCAGCTCGGTCGCGCGAACATCGTGCGGCGCCGAACCGGTCATCACGATGTGGTCAATTCCATCCTTCAGCAGCTCCGCCGCGGCCGCGAGCGTCGACTCGTCCTGCAGATCGACCCGCACCGCGGTAGCGCCGATCTCGCGCGCCAGCACGTCGGCCGCAGCCAGACCGCGGGCACCGACAACAACGTCGTAGCCGTCCTTCGCTGCACGCCTCGCGACGGCCGCGCCGAGCGCCCGTGCACCGCCGATGACCAGGATCCGCTCCATGCGTCTCACTCCCTCTCGTAGGATCGGGTGCAACGGTATGGATTTGATACCGGTATCTTCAACGGAACTGGGAGCAGCCATGGGCAAGGCGTACAACGTGATGGCAGCGACCTGCCCGAGCCGCACGGTGCTGCACCGTATCGGCGCCCGCTGGACCGTGTTCGTCGTCAACGCCCTCGACGACGGACCTCGCCGCTTCACCGAGCTGAAGGGGCATATCCAGGGGATCACCCCGAAGGTCCTGACCGAAACCCTGCGCTCCCTGGAAGCCGACGGTCTGATCAGCCGCCACACGTACGAGGAGAACCCGCCCCGCGTCGAGTACGCCCTGACACCGCTGGGCCGCTCTCTGCTCATTCCACTCCGCGCCGTACGGCTCTGGGCCGAAGAGCATGTCCCGGACATCGAGGCGGCCCGAGCACGCCAGCCGATTCTCTGACCCATGAGTCGACTGCCGGCATGAACCGGAGCGGCAAGGCCAACGCCCAGCAGGTCACCGTCCGCAGACCGCCCACTACTTCTCCACCGCCCAGGAACTGCACGACTGGGCCAAGGACCCCGTGCCCTCCCACCGCACGGCAGTGCCGTCGAAACTCGTGAACATCTCTCGACGGAGTGATCGCCAACTGCCTCCGGAACTCATGCCCAAGTGCTGTCGCTCAACGTGAACAGAGCCGATCAGGCGAGTCGTTGGTAGGACTGTGGGGCATAGGGGTGATTTGACTGACGCCCAGTGGGAACGACTTGAGCCGCTCCTGTCAGTGAGCGACCGACGCTGTGGCCGATGGCGGGACCATCGGCAGGTAATCAACGGAGTGCTGTACCGGATCCGGACAGGCGTGCAGTGGCGCGATCTGCCGGAACGCTACGGATCGTGGAAGACGGTGCACGAGCGGCATCGCCGCTGGTCAGCGGACGGCACCTGGGAGTTGCTCCTCCAGCGGGTCCAGGCCGAGGCTGGCGCGGCCGGCGACATCGACTGGGATGTGTCCGTGGACTCGACTTCCGTCGGCTTGCCGACCTGCTCGGCCACCTCCGTGGGCAGGGCCTGCGGCAGCTTCTGGTGGCCGATTGGCCGGCGCCTGGTCGCGCGGTGCTGAGGCAGGCGGGCCGCTCGGGCGGGTTACGCTCGCCGACATGGGGCGGCGGGTGTTACTGCTCGTGTGCGCCGGGTTCCGCGCTGATGGATTCCTGGTAGACGTCCGCGTAGGTAGGGGAGTCCTTGACCAGGTCGTCGCAGAACGCGGCGACGTCGGTGCCGATGAGTTCCAAGACTCCCTTGCCTGTGGCGACGCCCTCCTCGAAGAAGTCGAGGATCCCGGGGAGCAGGACAGGCAAGCTGACCGGTCCGACCTTGAACAGGTACCTCCGTATCTCCTTGTGGACGATCTGGTAGTCCGGCGGGAGGGCCTTGATCCGAGCCAGGTGCGCCCGCCACTGTTTCTTTCCCTCGATGATGTCCTGGATGCTCACGTCAGCCTCCCAGCCGGCTCAACTTCCTTGCGACGTTCCTGTTCAACTGCTCGCGCCACCGGTCGCGGTAGGTTCGGGCCCCTTCTCCACCGGCAAGCGCGGTGCAGAAGCCCCGGATGTCGTCGCCGAGCACCTCGTTGGCGCTCTGTCCGTCCGCCGCTGCTACTTCGAGCAGCCCCAGGGCGGCGTCGAGGATCGGCATCAGGTTGCGGCCGGTGAAGTCCCCGTAAGGGAAGAGGTGGGCGATGATCTGTCCCCACGCCGCCCGGTAGTCGTCCGGCAGGGTCTCGGACCTGGCTTCGAACGCCTTCCATTCTCTGGTGAGATCGCTGCCGGTGACCTTCTCCCAGAAGTTCATCTCCCGTCCTCCTTGAGCCTGTCGATGCGTGATGAGACGTACTGCCACTTCGCCCAGAACTTCGCGAGTTCCTCGCGTCCGGCGTCGTTCAGCGCGTAGAACTTGCGCGGCGGACCGACCCCGGATGGTCGTTTCGTCACCTGGACGAGCCCGTTCCTCTCCAGCCGCAGCAAGATGGTGTACACCGTCCCCTCGATGACGTCGGCGAAGCCGAGCTCGTTCAGCTGACGGGTGATGGCGTACCCGTAGGTTTCCTCGCTGCCGATGATTTCGAGCACGCACCCTTCCAGCGTGCCCTTCAACATCTCCGTCAGGTCGTCCATCGCGGGTGCTCCTCAGCCCTGCCGGTACTGCGTACTACCGAGTACCGCTATACGGTACCACTGAGTAGTGGAGGGAGGCAGTGGCTCAGGTAGGCGTAAACCCGGGATCTGCTGGCGAGGAGCCGCGCTATGACGGGAGCCACTCATCGGTCGGCTCCGAACTCGGCGAGGGCTCGTAGGCCACCACCGCAACGCCCCGATCCTCGATCTCCCAGGCTGCTTGTCGGCCGGCTTGCACCTGTCGTCACAGGCCAACAGAGGCGTCGGCCGTCAGTGGGACCGCCTCCATCGTGTGGGAAGAGGCGGTTGGTTCAGAGAATCGGCCACTGCGCGCACCCTCATCCACCACGGGCTGGACACCGTCGGCGACGTCGCCCGTACCCCGCTCGCCACCCTGCAGCGCTTGCTCGGCGTCACCACCGGCCGCCGGCTCCACGAACGCGCCCCCTGCCCAAGACCACCATGGTCACCCAGGCCTTCGACCGGGACGAACTCGATCCGGACGCACACCACCGAGCCGCCCTCGCCCTCACTCACGAACTCGGCGCCCGCCTCCGCAGCGACCAGACCGCAGCCCGCCCCCCACCCTCACCGTGCGCTACGCCGACCGCACCACCAGCCGCATCCGCACCCAGCCCGAGGCCACCTCACACACCCTCGCCCTGACCCGCACCGCGACCGGGCTGATCGAGGCCCGATTCCGCGCGCACGAGCTGGCTGAGATCGTGGCCGGTATGCCCGGCATCGGCCCGCTGCTGGGCGTCGAGTTCCTTGCCGCGATCGGCCCTGACCTTGCGGGCTTCGCCAGCCCGGACGGGCTGGCAGCATTCGCCGGCCTGGCGCCGGCGCCGAACGATTCCGGGAAGCGCAATGGCAACCTGCACCACCCACGCCCACTACCATCGGGGCCTGTAGCGCATCTTCTACATGTCAGCCCTGACGAGTGTCCGCTGCGACCCCAACTCCCGGACGTTCTACGACCGCAAGCGGGCTGAGGGGAAACGCCATACCCAGGCCGTGATCGCCCTCGAGCGCCGCAGAGTCAACGTCCTGTGGGACCTGATCCGAGACCGGTGCCCCTGTGAAGTGGTCCCGTCCTGGCCGGCGGGCTAGTCCGGGCGATCATCCGACCGCCACAACCTGCGCAGGGCATCAGGGAGCAGGACTCCACCGTGGTTGGGGCTGTGGCCGCCGTCGCCCAGGACGAGGCGGAAGTCGTATCCGGCTTCCGCGAGTGCGGCCGCGACACGCAAGTTGTTGGCGAGCCAGTTCGTCTCGGGCTCGTTCCAGCGCAGGTCGCGATGGCCCGCTTGCAGGACGATGCGCAGTGGCTTGCGGGGAGCGCGGGGGATCAGTTCGGGGTACGGGTTGCCGCCTGGCATCTGCGTGAAGCTGGACAGGTACGCGATGACGCGGCGGAACTTGTCCGGGCGCAGCCATGCTGCGGTGAAGGCGCAGTTGCCGCCGCTGCTGCCACCGCAGATGCCCCACCGGTCAGGGTCCTCGGTGATCGTGTACCGCTGTGTGATCTCGGGGATGATCTCGTCCAGGAGGAAGCTGACGTATCGGTCGTCGAATGCGTCGTAGTCGGTGTTGCGGTTCTTCGGGTCCGCGGCGTCGGGGAAGATGCCGGGGTCGACGAACACGCCGATGGTGACCGGGATGTCGCCGCGGTGGACGAGGTTGTCCAGGACGATCGCGCCGCGGACCTCTCCTTCGGGGTCCAGGTACCACCATCCGTCCTGGAACACCATCAGCGACGCGGGCTGTGCGGGGTCGTACTGGGCGGGCACGTGAACCCAGAACTTCCGGGAGGTGCCCGGGTAGATCGGGCTGTCGTTCCAGTCGAACTCGATTGTCTCGCCGACAGGCACGCCGGGCTGGACAGCCGAGTCGGGGCCGTGGGCGTAGCGGACGTCCGACTGGTCGACCGGCAGCGGCTGGTAGGGCACCTCGATCGTCACGCAGGCCAACCTAGGAGAGATCACGAGCCCTCTCAAAGGGGTTTAATGCCCATGTCTTGCGGCTTGGCTTCCCCACGGGGAAGCCACCGCGGTCTCGGCTTCGGTGCCGAGTCCGGGCGAGGCGTGCTGTCAGTGCCCTGGTTCAGAGGCTGGTGAGCAGTTGCAGGCGCTCGGCGCTGGATGAGCCCTGGTCGGCGTGGTAGACGACGAGGAGTTGCTGCGCCTCTGGCCTGAGGAGTTTCTCGTAGCGCAGGTCCAGCTGTCCGACCAGGGGATGGTTGAACCGTGTGTAGGCGGCGGTGCCGCGGCGCACTTCCCGTCTGGCCCACAGGGTGCGGAAGCGTTCGCTGGTGACCGTCATCTCGCCGATGCTCTCCAGGAGTCCGGGATCGGCGTCGTTGATGCTGTGGGTCGCGCGAAGTCCGGAGACGGCTTTGGCGGTCATGTCGTCCCACTGGGGATAGAGGCTGCGCATCTCGGGCTCGAGGAACACGGCTCGCAGGGGGTTGCTCCCCACGGCGAAGAATGGACACAAGGCCACAGCCGGGCGGTTGGCGGCGACGACGTGGCCGGCTGTCCCCTGGGCGTAGGCGGGTGTGAGGGGCCAGCCGTCGAGCAGGGGCTGGAGGTCGGCTTGGGCCCGTCTGGGAGCGGGGACGGCGTCGCCGGGCCGGGGGCGTGGGGTGGGCGAGGCGGTGCAGGTAGGCGACGGCGCCGTCGTCGAGTTGCAGCGCCGCGGCGAGACTTTCGAGGATCTGGTCGGAGGGGTGCTGGTTGCGGCCCTGCTCCAGTCGCAGGTAGTACTCGGGGCTGATGCCGGCGAGGTGGGCAACCTCCTCCCGGCGCAGCCCCGGGACACGGCGGCGTTCTCCGGCGGGCAGGCCGGCCTCCTGGGGGCTGAGCTGTTCCCGCCGGGCCCGCAGGAAGTGGCCGAGGGTGCCCGCCATGTCGTTCATCCTTCGACGTTAGTCGGCGAGCAGGCCGAGCCGCACCAGACTGCGTGCACTCGCGACCACACTTTCCTCGTTCGAGCGCGGTGCCCAGTCCAGCTCCGCGCGGGCCTTGGCGTTGCCGGCCCGGCGGACCACGCCCAGCTGCGGCACTGTCTCGCGCAGCTGCGGGCTGGCCGTGGACAGCAGCCGCAGCAGCCAGGCGGGGGCCGACCGGGTGGGGGCCTTCGCGGCCGCTTCGCCCAGCTGGGAGCGCAGGGCGAGCGCGATCTGCTCGAAGGAGATCGGCTCGCCTGCCAGTGCCAGGTACCGCTGCCCGGCGGCAGCCGGCGAGGTCATCGCCTTGATGTGAAGGTCGGCGACGTCCCGGACGTCGACGGTATTGGTCCAGATCGGCGGCGCGGCGCGCATGGCGCCGGTGAGCATCGCGTGGATGATACGGATCGAGCTGGAGTAGTCGGAGCCGAGTACCGGACCGAACATTCCGACCGGGTTGATCGTGGTGAGTTCCAGGCCGTTGCCCTCGGCGGCGATGAAATCCCACGCCGCGCGCTCGGCGACAGCCTTCGACTTGACATATGGGGTCACGCCGGGCCCGTCCAGGTTTGTCCAGTCGGCTTCCGTGAAGACCCGGTCCGTCGGGCCGTGGCCGTAGCCGACCGCGGCGGACGAGGACGTCAGGACCACCCGCCTGACAGCGGCGTCCCGCGCGGCCCGCAGCACCCGCAGCGCACCGTCGCGGGCCGGGACGATCAGCTCGTTCTCGTCCTTCGGACGGGAGTTGGGGAACGGCGAAGCGATGTGCAGAACATAGTCGGCCCCCGCTGCGGCCCGGTCCCAGCCGGCGCCGGAGGCCAGGTCCGCCTCGACGTAGGAGACCCTCTCCCACTCCGGCGCCTCAGCCACGGAGAGCATCTTTTCGACGTCAGGTTGCCGCTTCAGCGAGCGCAGCGTGGTCATGACCTTGTGCCCCGACGCCAAGAGCCGCGCGATCGCTTGGGAGCCCAGGAAACCGGTCCCACCAGTAACGAGTACGTGTGCCATGACCACAGGATCACCGTGCGCGACCGCCCGGTTCCAGATCCTGCTGTTACTGGTACCCGCAGGGACAGGCATGACGGCCGCGTCGTCAGTTCTCCCGACCAGTCAGGTGGCCAGGTAGCACTGCGGCTGGCCAACTGCCGCTGCGAGCCGCCGTATCGGGCCCACTGCGAGAACGACCGAGCCCTGGGCCAGGACGTACCGGGTCGGCTGAGGCAGGCCATCGCGGGTGCGGGGAGCGGAAACGCCGCTTTCGATCAGCTGCGTTGTCTCCAGATCAGGTCGGAGGGAAGCGACGGATAGGTCGAGGCTGGGATCAGCACTACGACGAGTGAACGATCAGTCATGAGTTCAGGCTGTCCATCAGCGCACTCCGGCAACCAGGCGGCGAATTTCCAGGCCGCCACGGCGCCTCCAGCCCCCTGCCCGCACCCCCACGCCTCGGCCTGCTGTCCACAGGCCCCGCACTGAGCCCTCCGCTTTCTCCGGCACCAGGCAGCCGGGTATGACGGCTGTCCGTGCGATTGTCGGTCACCTGCGAATCCTCCCGCTCCCGGGGTGATGGATCAGTGCATCGGACCTGCTGTACAGGCCCATTGGCCGATCCGGCTCGGGCCCGGGCGCGAGAGTGACGGGTCCTGTCCCGTGGATACGGAACGCTGTAGGCGGCCATTCCGTGCTCGGTGGGCACGGGGCAGCTGTTCAGTCGAGGATCGCGGTGGCTTCGATCTCGACCAGATGGTCGGGGACATCCAGTGCTGCGACGCCTATCAGGGTGGCCGGCGGGACCGGGGTGACTCCCAGCTTCGCGGCCGCCCGGGATATGCCTTCCAGGAGCGGGGGCATCTTGTCGGGGGTCCAGTCGACGACGTAGAAGGTCAGTTTCGCAACGTCGCCGAAAGAGCCCCCGGCCTCGGCCAGGGCGGTGCCGATGTTGAGGTAGCACTGCTCGACCTGAGCGGCGAGGTCGCACTCGCCCACGGTGACTCCGTCGGTGTCCCAGGCGACCTGCCCGGCGATGAAGACCAGCTTCGACCCGGATGCGATCGACACCTGCCGGTAGACATCGATCTTGGGCAAACCGCTGGGGTTCACCATGGTGATAGCCATGCTGTCTGTCTCCTTGTCATGAGTGCCCGTGGGCTCGCGTCCACGCGATCAGGGCACTCTCGCTCTCTTGTGGTTACTCGGAAACCGTAGGAGAGTGAACGCTGACGTGGAAGAACGCACTTTTCAGTGACTGGGGAACCTGATGGTGACCAAGCAGTTCAGGGGCTCACCCGACGAAGCGGACCTCAGACGCGCGGATTCCTTGGCGCGGGAGATCTTCTCCGACGTTGCCAACAAGTGGGCGTTCCTGATCATCGAGACCCTCGGTGAGGGCACCCTGCGCTTCAGCGAACTGCGGAACGAGATCGAGGGCATCAGCCACAAGATGCTCACCCAGAACCTGCGCATGCTGGAGCGCAACGGCCTCGTCGAGCGCACCGTCCACCCCACGGTGCCACCCCGGGTCGAATACACCCTCACCGAACCGGGCCAGGGTCTGCGCGCAACCGTCGACGGAATGTGCGACTGGACCCACACCTACCTCGGTCACATCGAGACCGCCCGCCGCCGCTTCGATGCTTGACGCCCGCAGCGCACGGGAAGACCCACGTGGCGCCCCACCCCACGTGGTTCGCCGGGTTCATGGCGGTGATGCTCGAAGCGGCCAACTGGCGTGCTGCGTCGAGTGGCTCAGCTGAGGTGGCTCAGAGGGCGCCGAGTTTCGGTGGCTACGCCGAGATGGATGCCCCTGCTGGGCGGAGGCCGGGCGGTTGGCGGACTGCGGTCGGGTGCGGGCTGACGCCCGGCAGCACGGTGAGGAGATTTTCGTCGGTGTGGTCGCCTTGACTGCCGTACTCGTCATGCCGGGGTGTACGGCGTCTGACCACGCTCCTTACACGCCCCCGCCGCCGGCCTGTAGCCCGCGGGCCGCGGTCATGGGGACCGGGGCTCATCTTCAGGGTCGGCGGTGCTGGCCGCGTCCCGCAATGCGTCCAGCAGGCTGCGCAGGGCCGGTTGGCCGAGGGCGGTCTTTCGGACGGCGGCCGAGATCACCCGGACCGGTTCGGGGTTGCGGACCGGGCGTACGACGACACCGGGGTGCTGGTTGCGCAGTCCAGCCGCGGCATCAGACCGACGCCGAGGCCGGCCGCGACAAAGCCCTGCGCCGTGGCGTAGTCCTCGCTCTGGATGACGAAGTCGGGGCTGAAGCCGGCCGCCGCGCAGGAGTCGAGGACGGGCAGGAGGCAGGGACCGGGGGGCTCGCTGTCCACCCACTGCTCACCGGACAGCTCGTGCAGGTCGATCGTCTCCTTCCCGGCGAGAGGGTGTCCCATGGGCAGTACGGCCGCGTACGGGTCGTCGAGAAGGTGGACGAGCCGGAAGCCGTCGCCCGTGCGGTCCTGTGCCGCGACGACCACGGCCAGGTCGGCCCGGCCTCGTGCCACCTCCTGGAACGGGTCCTCCGGGTCGGTGAGTTCGAGGTCGACGCGGACGCCGGGGTGCTGGGCGCGGAGTCCGGCCAGGGCCGGCGCCATCAGGGTGGATCCGGCCGTGGGGAAGTAGCGGACCGACCGCCGGCCGGTGCGCCCGGCGCGGAGGTCGGCGAGCGCGCTCTCCGCCTGGGCGAGCGCCGTACTGATCAGCGCCGCGTGCTCGGTGAGCAGCAGCCCGGCCGCCGTGGGGCGCACCCCGCGTCCGACCCGCTCCAGCAGCGCGGTACCGGCCTGTTTCTCCAGCGCCGCCACCTGCTGGCTGACGGCGGACGGCGTGTAGCCGAGGTGGGCCGCGGCCGCGGTGACCGTGCCGCTGGTGACCACCGCGCGCAGGACCTGCAGTCGCCTCACATCAAGCATGCAGTACAGCTTAACGGTATGGGTAGAAGCGTTTGCTTGTTCTCAAAGATCGGCTCGGGCACCGTCGTAGGAGTCGCAGGCCAAGGACGGGACAACCAACCAACGAGACGACGAGACGACGAGACGACGAGACGACGAGAACGGGGAAACGCCATGACCGAGAACAGCGGCACGCGGGCCCTGCAGGGCGGCGTGCGGGTGGCCGTGCTCGCCCTGCTGTGGGGTTCGACCTTCCTCTGGATCGAGCTGGCGCTGCGCGGGCTCTCCCCGCTCCAGGTCACGTTCGCGCGCTGTGCCCTCGGCGCGCTCGTCCTCCTCGTCGCCTGCTACGTGACGGGGCACCGGCTGCCGGCGGGCGTCGCCGTCTGGCGGCACATCGTCGTCGCGGCCTTCTTCTGCAACGCCCTGCCGTTCGCGTTGTTCAGCGTGGGCCAGCAGACCGTCGGCTCCGGGCAAGGAGAGGCGTCCTTACAGGTGAGGAGAACGGCCTGGTGGGCGTGACCGCTGAAGTCACCGAGTCCAGCGCCCTCACCGGTGGCACGCTGCGCTGTGTAGCAGAATCAACCGATCACGGGTGTGCCGAGGGAGGCCACCGATGAGCTACAACGCGACGGTCCTGCAGGCGGCTCAGGCAAGCCAAGGAGCTCTCGTCCGCGGCTGGCTGGCCTCTCCCGCCCTGCCGGCCGAAGCGCCCGTACCGGACCCGGGTGCCCAGGTAGACGTGGCGGTCATGGACCTGGAGAACAAACTGCACGAGGTGCAACTGGCGGCCGCCCCACACGTCACAACCGCAGCCGAGACCCCCTACACGGCAGCCCGGGCTGCCGCCGACGCCCAATTCAACCTGCACATGAAGAATGGGTGCAACTGCCCCCCATGCTCGACAGAGCGGGGAGCCTGCATCGTGACATCTCCACGGGCAACGCCGGAAAATGGCGCAATCCGCCACCGCCGGTAGGCGTGACCGGCTGCGGCACCGGCACTCCCCGCGCACGTCATGGACTGGTCCTGGCCGCCTTCATCTCTGGTCAAAGCCCCCTTCGGGGGAACCGGGAGGGACGGGGCCGGCCCTGCGGGCGCAAGCGGCCGGGGTGCCGCTCAGCAGCCGAGGGTGCTCACGTATGGCGTGAACTTGCCCTGAAACAGGCGTAGTTGAGGGCGACCGGATGCGCCGCTGTCAGTGGCGGCCACCAGCATGGTGGGCGACAGGGGACGCGACGACCATCTGGGGGGACCACATGCCATTCGTGCGGCCGTACGTACGCTCCGACGGGACGCCGGTGCGCGGACATACCCGGTGGGCGCCGGGTGCACGCCGGGAACTGACCATCTTCGCCTTCGTCGGGCTGGCCGTGCTCGGGTACGGCAATAGCGCGGACGCCGGTGATGGATCCGGTACCCGCCCCCAGCCACGGGTCTCCTACCCGAATCGCTACGACCGTGCCGGTACCGGCGAGCAGGGTCGTGCGGTGCCGAGCCCGACCGTGTCGTACCCGATCAGGTTCGACACCCCCACCACGCGCCCGGCGGTGCCCACGCCGACCGTGTCGTACCCGATCGACTTCTCACGCCTGGGAAGCGGCCGATGACCCGGCGTCAGCCCGCCCGCCGATCGCGTCGCAAGCAGCAGGACGACATCCAGTTCGCCCTGGTGGCCGTGATCGCGGCAGGGGTGGTCGCTCTCGTCGTGGCGGTGGTCCACTGGCTGCTCCTGCACTGGTGGCTGCTGCTCGCGGCGGCTGTTCTCTCCGTCCTGGCTGGCATCATGTGGTGGCGCCGGCGGGCGGAGCGCATGCGCTGGGAACAGGCCCGGGCACGCGCTTTGCGTTACGGCCTGGCCCAGCTGGACGCCCTCTCCCACCGGCAGTTCGAGTTCGCCGTACGTGACTTGATGCGCCGGGACGGCTGCACGGATGCAATCCAGGTCGGTGGGCAGGGAGATTTGGGCGCGGACGTGAAGGCGACCGACCCGCTGGGGCGCCGGTGGGTGATCCAGTGCAAACACCGCCGGGGCGGCGAACGGGGTGCCGCCGTGGGTACCCCGGAACTGCAGGTCCTCAACGGCACGGGCCGCCCGGTCCACCGGGCGGACGTGGTGGTGATGCTGACCAACGGCAGGATCACCCAGCCCGGGCGCGACTTCGCCCGCCAGCAGCGCCTTCATCTCGTAGACCGCCAACTGCTGGGAGCCTGGGCGTCACAGGGCCGTCCCCTGTGGGAACTGCTGCCCGCGCTTCCCGTGCCCCGCGGGCCCTCCTCCCTGTCCTGAGCGGATCTGCCGAAGGTGCCGTCACTGCATGCCGCAGGCCCTGCGGGTTCGTCTCCTGCCGAGGGCTGCTGATGGCCCGGGTCCCGAGCATGCCGAGCTCACTCCCGTTGCCGGTGTTGTCTTGCCGCAGCAAGACAACACCGGTCGCCTGCTGGAACTGCTGGAGGCCGAGGCGCGCCTATTCGGCGCCTCCCGGATGGTTCTCGACACCGCCTCGTCCTGGTCGAGGCCCACTCCCGTACGCCCTCCAGGGCCACCGCGAGATCCCGGCATGCTGCACGGGCCGCTCCGCCGAGATCTGCGGCGGCAAGGATCTCGGCCGGGCAGCTCGCGTTGCCTCGTCGCCGCCCTGATCCGGCGGTGGCTCCTGGCCGGCATCAGGAAATGGCACGTCGATCGGCGTGGCCTGCTGTGATATGAGGCTGCTGGAATGCACGGCCGCAAGGAGCTGAGCGAGAACGCCGACGGCAGCCTGCCGGCGTACCGGCTTGGTGGACCATACGGCTGGGAGCACGACACCGGCGAAGACACCGAAGAGCGAAAGGGAAAGCAGCAGGATGGGCACTTGGGCCAGACACCAGGACACGCAGACTCCCTGAGATCGGAGGCGATGGGGGGACGCACAGACCATGGCCGGGGAGAGGCCTGGCCTGCTGTCAGGCTGAAAGGTCCGAAAGACAGGGGTAGTTGACGCAGGTCAGGGCCTAGTCTGCGGGGGATCATGCCGAAGCTGTGTGAAGGGCAGGGGGTGACGGTGGGGGAGCCGTCCGGGGCGGTCGCGGATTTCTGCCGACTGTTGCGACGTCTGGTCCGCGGATGCCAGGTCCCGCAGAGCGACCTGGCCCGGGCGTTGCACCGCAGCGAGCCGGCTGTCTCCGCCCTACTCAACGCCAAGCGTTCCACCCCGCCTGCATGGGACGACGTGCTCGCCCTGGTGCAGCTGTGCCGGGCCAGAAAGGGCCCACGGCCACCCGCGGGAATGACCTTCGACGCGAGCTGGTGGCGCCTGCGTCTGGACGAGGTCGAAGCAGGCGCGACCGCTCCACGCGGCACATCCCCCGTCCATCCCAAGAACCAGGCTCTTTTGCGACCCGAGGCGGTCCCCTACACCTTTGCCGACGCTGTCGAGGTACTCGTCGCAGGACGCAGGGGATTCAAAGGGCTCACCGAAGAACTGCTCGAGCCGCTGCGGCTGAACGGCGCTACCAGCAGGGACCTGCGCCCGCTTTTCGAAGGGTTTACCGAGCGGGTACGGGCCAGTTGCGGCGTCACTCGCACCGCCCTGCTGTGCGCGGCGGACCTCGTCATCCTCGTCACCGCGTTCTGCGAGGCCGTCGCCCATGCCGACATCGTCCGCGGTGCCGAACCCGACCCCGCCCACGGCGATCTCACCACCGAGATCGTCACCGAACTCGAACGGGTCACCCTCGGCTCCACCCGGACCGGATCCGCTGCCCACCAGCGCCAGGAGATCGAGTCTGCCTACTCCTACGCAGCCGACCTCGTGTTCGGGCAGGTTGCTTCCCACAGCCGCCGGCCCGAACACGTCGCCCTTCACGCATGGCGCCGCTACGAAGCGCTGCTGGACCGAGTGACCTGGGACTGCCCCGAACTACACCTCACGTCCCACACCCAGGACCCGCCCGAACTCCTCGAACAGCCCTCGGCCGCAGCCGCGGCGACATCACTGACACGCCTGGCCGACCTGCTGGAACCCTTCGCCCAACCGGCCAAAGCCTCTGATCACCACCGCAGGCATCTGCATCAACCGATCGCCGCCGGAGAAGAAGCCGGACCCCGCATGCCCACCCTCCAGGCCGGCTACATCGATCCCGCCTTCCGCATCGCCGGCCACAATCATGCCCACAGCCTGTCCCGGGACGACTGGTGGCAGACGCAGCCACTGCGCGAGGACCTCGCCGACTTCCTGGCCGCCTACCTGCTCACCGACCACGCCACCCAGACGCCGCTGCTGATCCTGGGACACCCGGGCAGCGGCAAGTCGCTGCTAACCAAGTTGATCGCTGCCCGGCTCCCGGCCTCGGAGTTCTTCTGCCAGCGCATCGAACTACGCCACCTGCCCGCCGATCTGGACATCCAGGAACAGATCGAGGAAGCACTGTGGCGCACCACAGGCCGCCGCACGGCATGGGCCGAGGCCGTCGAGCAGGCCTCCGGCATCGTCCGGGTCATCCTCTTCGACGGGTTCGACGAACTGCTGCAGGCTGTCGCCGACAATCCCGACGGAGGACGCCACTACGACTACTTACACAAAGTGGAGCAGTTCCAGCGGCGCGAGAGCGAACAGGACCGTCCCACCATCGTGATCGCCACCAGCCGCACCCTCGTCGCCGACCAGGCCCGAACTCCCCCCGCAGCAACCGTCATCCGGCTGGAACCCTTCGACGACCAGCGCATCGCCCACTGGCTGACCGTCTGGAACACCACGAATGGCCGCTACTTCAGCACCCGCGGCCTGCACCCCCTCGCCCCAGACGTACTGGAGCCCCATCGCGACCTCGCTGGCCAGCCCCTGCTCCTGATGATGCTCGCCCTCTACGACGCCACCGGCAACGCCCTCTTCCATCGCAAAGCCAACGCCATCGACCGGCTTGGCCTCTACGAGCGGCTGCTGGCGGAGTTCGTCCGCCGCCAGATCACCAAACACCAGGAGACACGGCCGCCCCACGACGAAGCTGAGACCGTCGAACGCGAACTGCAACGCCTGTCCGTCATCGCGATCGGCATGTTCAATCGCCGCCGGCAAGACATCACGGCCGAGAACGCCGAAAGCGACCTGTCCGTCCTCCTCGGCGACACTCCGCAGTCCCCGCCCCTGCTGTTCGGCCGCTTCTTCTTCATCCACCAGGCCCAGGCCGTCCTGACCGGCACACACCTGCGGTCCTACGAATTTCTCCACGCCACCTTCGGCGAGTACCTCCTCACCCGCCTGATCACCGACGAAGTGCACCATCTCCTCATCCACAGCGCTGCCGGCGGCCCCGGCATCGACGACGCACGGCTGTACGCCCTGCTCTCTCATGTCCCGCTGAGCGACCGGCCCGAGGCTCTGCACAACATCGCAGAACTCCTTGCCCCGCTCCCGCCCGAACACCGTGCCCAACTCGCCAGCCTCCTGGGACGCCTGTTCCGCCAGGCCACCCAGGACACCTCCCACCGCAGCCACCTCCCCTACCGGCCGACCGCGCCCCACCGCACCCAACAGGACGCCATCTACACCGCCAACCTGCTGCTCCTGGCCGCCCGGACCCACTTGCCCCTGCGCATCTCCGAGATCGTCGGCGAGCACGCCACCCTCGACCAGTGGCACCGCCACACCTGGCTGTGGCGCTCACAACTGGGCGACACCTCGTGGAATGCGCTCGTCGCCTCACTGAACACCCGCCCGGTGACCGACAAGGACAGCCGGGACCTGCACGTGGGCCCGACCGGGACACCGACCGAACTCAACCCTGCCTGGGCTCTGGACCTCACCAGCCCGGCCACACCGCCGGCCACCGTCCACGCTACGGAGGAACAACCCCTCATCCAGCGGCTGCACGCCAACGCCGTCTTCACCTGGGAACCCGATCTCCACATCCTGCTGCACGCGATAGCTCCCTTGCTCGACCAGATACCCGAGGCCTTCCACACCCACCACGTCCTCGACGACAGCCGCAGCACGTCTGCCGCCCACAGCCTCATCGGCCTGCTCTTCCGCCCCGCTTCCCACACCTCCTACACGGATCTTCTCTTCTTCCTGCACGCCTTTCAGGGAGAAGACCGCTCCCTGACCGCTGACATCGCGGCCCGCCACCTCCGCGACGCCGCCAGCGCACTGCCGGCGGACACCGCCCTCGCCCTCCTTGACGCGCTGACCTCTCCCCAAGTCACCGGCTCCGGCGGCGTCAAAGCCCACACCTGGCTGGTCCTCACCGACTGCCTCGTACAACTGGCCGCCCGCCAGGACATCTCCCACGAACAACTCCGCCTGATCACAGCCCGGTTCCGGCCCCAGGCTCCTGCCCTCGGCAATGACACATCCGCCTGCCTGCGTCTGCTCAGCCTGCTTAAGGAAGCCCAGAGCACCCACCTGTGGCAAGGCGCCCGCCGCACGGACGCCAGGACAACCCTCGATGCCGCTATGGCACTCCTCGACCAGATCCCTCCCACCCAGCAACCCCGCACCCTGGTCATCGGCCTGCTCCGCCTGGCCCGCGACCTCGGAGCCGACGACTGGCTGGAAGAACACAGCGAGCCGTTTCTGCTGACACTGGACAGCGACGACCTGCAGCATCTGAGACCGACAGACATCGACTGGCTACGACCCACCGTGCACGACCACGCCCTGCGTGCCCACCTGGACCGCATCGAAGCCGCCTGGCGCAAAAGCTGAGAGGTATCCCGCCGCAGCCCCACTGAGCCGCGTGCATCGTGAAGTCGCAGGTCACGGGTCTGGTGTGCGCGGGGTTCTCGATACTCGTGCCAGTCGCGGGCGGATGACTTCGGTGAAGATCGTCGGTCAGCGGGAGGCTTCGCGGTTCGTCAGGACCAGCAGGGCCCTCACCAGGGCGGTCACCCACTTCGGGTCGGTGCGGACCTTGCCGAGGACCCGTCAGTTTCTGAGATGGGCGAAGCCGTGCTCAACCGGCGCCTGGACGGCGGCCAGCGCCTTGTTGGACAGTTTCTACCCTCGGGTCAGGGGCCGGTGGCGGGCTGCCTTGTAGCCGGTGGGCACCGCCGGGTCGGCGTCCGAGCCGCTGTCGTCAAGGCCGACGAAGCCCAGGTCGGCGATGGCGCCGAGTGCGCGATCCAGGCGCGGGGCGCAGACGGCGAGCAAGCCGACGGCCTCGCGCACCCAGCGGCCGGAGTGTCCACCGACTTCATCTACCGACATCCCGTCCTACGCCCGCAGGTCGAGGCGCTCCGCCGGGCACGACGCGATTCCATCCCGGGCGACGCAGCTCACGCCCCCGACGCTGAGGCTGCCGCCAGTACGCTGGTCCGCCGCCTCATCCAACAGCTGGCCGCCGACCGCCACAAACACTGTGAAGAAGTTGCCCAACTGCAGGCCGCTCTCGCTGCGGCACACGGCGAACTGCCCGCCCCGTGACGGCACTTGCAGGGGTGAGGCGGCCGCCCTGCGGGCCATCTCAACCGTCAGTAGCCTCTCAGGAATGACGACGCTACAAGATCTCGCCGCTCGCCTGGACCGAGTCGAGACCGAACTCGCACTGCACCGGCTGGCCCACGACTACTGCGTGGGTGCCGACCACCGCGACCCAGTCCGCTGGGAGGAATTTGGACAGCGGACGCCGCGTGGGAGACCAGCTCGGACCAGATATTCACGGGGATCGAAGCCATCCGCGCGGCGGTCGAGCAGCAGTGGCAGGCATTCCCGATCATGCAGCATGCCACTGCCAACCACACGGTGGAAATCGACGGCGCTGCCGCGACCGGACGATCGGACATCGTGGTCCTGGCCCAACTCCGCGACCACCGCTGGATTGCCGGTGGAGGTACCTACGAAGACGAATACCGGCGCGAGGGAGGGATCTGGCGCATAGCGCGGCGCCGGGTAGTACGTCCATTCGACCTTGCGCCGTCGGCACCCAGCGATGGACCCGTCTATGTCGACGCACCAGTTCGGGCCACTGAGCAGTGTGCGTCGTGAAGTTGCTGGTCACGGGTCTGGGATGTGCGGGGGCTCGAGTGCTCGTCCTGGTCGTGGGCGGATGACTTCGGCGTAGATCGTCGGTCAGCGGGAGACTTCGCAGTTCGTCAGGACCAGCGAGGCCCGCACGAGGGCGGTCGCCCACTTCGAGTCGGTGCGGACCTTGCCCAGCACGCGCCAGACACCTCACGTTGCCAAGGTGTCAAGCTGCGGTGGCGAGTTCGGTGGGGAACGCGATTTGCTCATCGAACAAGGGTGTGGCTCTTCTTCAGTGAACTGGTGATGTCGTGCGCCGTTGCCGTTCGTGGTCGGACGGCGGATCGTCGTGTCCCAGGACGTGGTCTTGGAGGCGGCGATCGTGTCGTGGCTGGAAGAGCTCGAACCCGGGATCCTCCAGCTCCAGGCCGAGCGCGTACTTGACGTCGATCCGCCCGCGCACCGCGTCCGCGGCCTGCCGGTCCGTCAGCCCCTCCGCGAACCGCAAAACACTGACCATCGCCAACTGCCCTGGCGGTCACGCCGGGCCGCCCCGGCGTGGAAACGCCGAGGCGAAGTGCTCGTCCTCGAACAACGGCCCGCGCTCATCCCGGATCCGCATGGCCAGGCAGAGAGCGCGCGCTGAACCGGCACCTGCCGAGATCAGAGCCGGCCGAGGAGGGCTTCGAGGTTGCGTTCGCCTTCGCGGGTCTGCATGCCTGCGGCGAGCAGCTTGTGCGCGAGTGTAGCGGCGTCAGCGCTGAAGAGGGGGGTGAGGAGCGCGTTCTCGGTACTGAGTCCCTCACGGGTGATGGGTGTAGCCGCGACGGTCACGGCGGTCTTGACCGCGGCAATGATCTCGGGGTTGAGAGCGCCGATGCGTCTGGCGAGGGAGTCGACGAATTCGTCGATCTCGTCAGCGGGGAGGGCGCGGTTGACCAGACCGTATCGCTCGGCGAGTTCGGCATCGGCGAGCTGTGCACCGAGAAGGAGCTCAAGTGTGCGGGCGCGTCCGACGAGGGACGTCATGTATTGGGTGCCGCCACCGCCGGCCATGATGCCCAAGAGCACTTCGGGCTGAGCCTGACCGGCTTTGCCGATCGCGGCGAAGCGCATGTCGAGGGCCATCAGGAACTCGTTCCCGGCGCCTCGTGCGAGACCAGTGAGCTTGGCGATCGTGATCTGAGGAAGAGAGCGCACCTCCTCATGCACGACTTGCATGAGATTCAGGGCCGGGGGGAATTCGGCGTCTGGGTTGGCGGCCATGGTGGCGGCGCCGGCAGCGGCCATGACGTCGGGTTCGGTGATGAAGCGCATGTCTCCGTGCGCGATGAAGAAGTCCGGGTCGGCGCTCTCGAACAGGATGACTCGTACGTCGACGTCATCGCGTACCTGGGCAACGAAGCGACGCAGCGACGGCAGCAGCGTGCCGTCGGACAGGTTCAACGGCGGGTTGTCGAGCGTGACGGTGGCGACACCGTCGGCGACGACGATATGGAGAGCGGGCAGGTCGTAGATCACGAGAGTTTCTCTTTTCGGGGCGGGATTTCAGGTGGTAGCAAGACCGTTGTGGCGGCCTCGTACCCATCACAGCCGGGATGACCAGCGCGAACAATGACCAGAAACGCTGGGCAGTAATCACATCGTGTGATAGATCAGGAAGATGGAACTGAGAGCACTGCACTACTTCGTGACCGTCTCAGAGGAGCTGCACTTCGGGCGGGCAGCCCAACGGCTGGGCATCGTGCAGCCAGCGGTGAGCCAGCAGATCGTCCGGCTTGAACGCGAACTCGGTGTCCGTCTGCTCGACCGCACGTCACGCCGAGTACGACTCACTCATGCTGGCGAACGGGTTGTCGCCGCAGCCCGGCAGACCCTCGCCGCGGCGGCCCGGGTCCGGGTGGTCGCGGGGGAACCGGCGGCCGTCCTGCGGATCGGCGTGGCGTCCTGCGTCACCCAACGTCTCGACCGGGCGGTAGGTCGTCTGCGCGACAGCGAACGCCCAGCAGAGCCGGAACTGATCGACCTGCCAGTGACTGCGCGCATTGAGGCTGTCCGCGACGGCGAGCTGGACCTGGCGCTGATACGGGGCGCGGTCACATCCGCCACGGCGAGGGTGGTGCGCGCCTGGTCCGAACCGCTACACGCGGTGCTCGCGCGCGAACACCCCGCCGTCTGCAAGCCGGCGGTCAGTCTCCACGACCTCGATCCGCACGGTCTGCGGCTTCCCGCCCGTGACACTGACCCGCCGATGCACGACGCGATCCTCGCCCTCCTGCCCATGGCCCCGCCCAGACCGCCCGCCGGGAACATGCTCAACGTGCTGTTCGAGGTAAGCCGGGACCCCGAGGGCTGGACACTGATGCCGGCCGAGCAACTCGCCGGATCTCGCTCCGAACTGGTGCATCACATGCCGCTCGACCCACCCATGACTGTCGATGGCCACATCGTCACCTCGCTCGCAACACCTGAGCCGTGCGTAGCGTCGTACGTGGCCGCGTTCGCGGACTGAACCCCCGCCCCGTACGCAGGTCATTCCGCGAAACACCGCCCGCAGCCAGTACCGCCAGCAAGGCGTCGAGGGCTGCCCGAGAGCCCTGCGCGCCGGAGTCCGCAGGCTCTGAACTGTGGGCGCACAGGCGCGGGATTCCCAACACGTCGACCCGGTGGGCCGATTGGCGTCAGCACACGCCCAGGCCGACCGTGAACGCCTGCCCGGCTCACGCCGCCAAGCCGTCACCGGCTGCCATCGCGACCGGGTGCGGCTCTTCGTGAGTGAGATCGTCGATCAGGCTGAGAGGCCGTAGGTGTGCTGGTCGGGCTGGGGATAGAGGCGTTCGCGCTCCCTCGCGGTGTGGAAGATCCAGTACTCGGGGAAGTCGTTGTTGCTGATGACGGCGCGGAGGGTGAGGACGGCTTCGGCGCCGGCCAGGCTCCAGCGGCTGCCGGTGATATCGAGCCTGTCGGCGATCAAGTGGCGTGCTGCTCCCTCGACTGTTCCGCTGGCGATCGGCCAGCCGGCCGTCAGCGCCTGGTCGTAGTGGACGTGGTCGGCGTTGTTGGTCAGGTAGCGGCAGGCGGTGTCCGCGGCGACGCGTTGATCGTCGGTGAGACGGCTGCGGGCGGCCTCGGCGCGGATGTCGGCGACGGCGCCGGGGGCGTCACCGGCCAGGATCCGGGCCGCTTTCGTCCCGACCCAGGTCTCGGCGTCCGGGTCGGTGGCGGTGTGGAAACACCGTGCGGCCGCCCACAACTTCTCGATCACGTGGACGATATCGAGCACGATATGGACGGTGACACCACGGCGGCCGGCCTCGGCTCGGACAAGGTCGAGCTGGTGGGTGGCGCCGTCGACCAGGACCACCCAGCTCCTTCGGTGCTGCGGGTCGCGGGCTTCGGCCTGGTCGAACGCCGTGGTGATGACGTGTTCGGGATCGTGCTTGACGGAGGCGGAGAGCCATTTCGCCCGGGCTTTGGGCCCTTTGCGGACGGTGCGCTGTCCGGTGCGGCCGCCGGGCGGGGCGATGATGTCGTGCGGACGGCGAACGGCAGGCTCCGCGTCGTGGACGACCGCGAGGGTGGCCATCCGTTTCCGGCCCGACTTCTCCCCGGCCGAAAGACGGGTGCGGAAGGTCCGCTTCGCCCGCTCGGCGGCCTTCTGGGGCGCCTCGCGCAGATGTCCCGGCCTCATCACGATGCCCTTGCCGTCGAAGCTGAGGACCAGCAGCGTCTGTTTCGCCGCGGGTTCGGGGGTGCGGCAGACATAGAAGGCGGCGATGTCCACCGCGGCCGCCCGCACCAGGTCCTCGGCCTGCCGTTTGCCCACCAGGCGGGCTCCGCAGCGGCGGTCGATCGCCTCGATCGCGGTGTCGTAGGAGCCGCGGCAGGCTTCCAGTACGGCGAGTTTGCGCAGGCCCAGACTGTGCCGGGCGTGCGGCAGGTTCAGTGTCGCATCGGCCGGGTGGACGTTGGTCCGGCCCGGGGCACGCTGTGCGCACCGGGTCACGGTCACCGTTCCGACCACTGTGGCCAGCTCGCGCCGGTGGTCCTTCTCCAGCCGGGTGCGGCCGTCGGCCAGCGCGGCCCGACCTGCTGTATCCAGGCCCCTCAGGGCGGTTTCCTCCGCCCTGGCACGAAGATCGAGGTGGGCCTGCAGGAGCAGGCGGGCCAGTTCCCTGGCGCCGGTCTCGGCATCCTCCTCGATCCGCTCGTGCGATAACAGCAGGGCTTCGGGGCTGGAGAGGGAGGAGATGAGGGAAGTGAGGAAAGAAGCGGCTCGGGCAAAGGGGTCAGCCACCGCGGCGGCGGCATACGCTCCGTTCATCGGGCTCTCGCCTTCAGGGCATCGGTTTGGCTGGCACCTTCGACGCTAGGGACGAGAGCCCGATGCCACACCGGCGCGGCGGTGCTGACCGGCCCGCTCGCCCTGCTCCGGCGCACCCGAACCCGCCGGATCGGTGTCCCTTGGAGCGAAGAGTCCTGGCTCCGATTCCACCAGCCAGCCCCGTTCCACCAGGCGTTTCAGCTTCGACCGGAACCCCTCGACCTTGCTCTTGTCCGTCGACAGCCCCAGCGCGGAACACAGATGATGGGCCCGCATCGGACGCACCGCGTCCCCCAGGACCTCGACGATGTCCTGGTACTACTGCGGCAACTCCCCGGCCGTCATCCCCCGCGACCACTGCGGCACCAGCTTCACCCCGACCGGCGAGCCCACCCCGAAACGCCCCTCCGACTCCGCTCGGAGGCCCGACGGCTCCTGCGGACCACCCGCCTTCGGCTCCGGCTCCGTGACCGTCCCGTCCCGTCCCCAGCCAAGATCTCCGACATCGTCTCCCGGGTGATCTCCAGCCGTGACAGCACAGCCTCCTGCTCGGCCAGCCCAGCACTCAACTTCACAATCCGAGAACGCAGTTCCTCAATCCGCTCCCGCGCGGCAGCCTCCCGCCGCTCGATCTCCTCCAACCACGACACCATCGCCGCCTCCAAGACCACGTCTTAGGACACGACGATCCGCCGTCCGACAACTAACGGCAACGGCGCACGGCATCACCGGCTCACTACAGAAGAGTCCTCCTGTTCCTCCCGTCACGCCTGGCGGCGTGAAAATCGGCGCGCGGAGCGTCGAACCGGGTGTGCGGGCTTCTCACCGCCGTGGAGCTCAGCAGGCGCCGGCCGCGATCCTGGGTATGGAGGCTGTCCGCCAACGTCGCTGCGGTTTGGGCCTGCGCGCCCGTAGAAGAGTCTGACGCGGGAGCCAGCCAGGGGCCACCGACTGTTGCCACGTGCACGCCGTTCAGCCTTGCCGTTCCCCTCCGGCTTCCCGGGCAGTCTCCACCCCATGGGAGCTCAAGGCCGGGAGGAACTGTGGACGAGCCGCGCGAGGAACTGCGGGACGAGACGGTGGCCCGAGTGGCCGCGATCGACATCGCCAAGAACAGCGGTGTGGTGTGCCTGCGGCTGCCGAACGAAGCCCGCGAGGGAGCGCGCACCCAGAAGGTGTGGACCGTCGCGGCGACCACCAACGCGATCCTGGGACTCGGCGACCACCTGGTCTGCCAGGGCGTCGAACTGGTGGTGATGGAGGCGACCGGCGTCTTCTGGCAGCCCTTCTACTACCTGCTGGAAAGCCGGGGGCTGCGGTGCTGGCTGGTCAACGCCCGCCAGGTCAAGAACGTCCCGGGCCGACCGAAGACCGACAAACTGGACGCGATATGGCTGGCCAAGCTCACCGAGCGCGGCATGGTCCGTCCCTCCTTCGTTCCATCCCAACCCGTACGACACCTACGGGACTTCACTCGCACCCGTACCGTGTTCGTCCGCGAGCGATCGCGCCACAAGCTGCGGGCCGACAAGGTCCTGCAGGACGCGCAGATCAAACTCTCGTCGGTAGCGACCGATCCGTTCGGCCTCTCGGGCCGGGCGATGATGGAGGCGCTGATCGCGGGCGAGCGCAACCCCCGGACCCTGGCCAACCTCGCTCAAGGTCGGTTGACCGCCAAGCACGACGCCCTGGTCGAGGCCCTGACTGGGCAGTTCGACGACCATCACGCCAGGCTGCTGCGGCTCCTGCTGACCACAGTCGACCACCTCACCGCGCAGATCACCGCACTCGATCAGGACATCGCCGCGACGCTCGCGGCCCTGCCCGACCCCCGCAGTGACGCACCGGACCACTCACCGTCGCCCGCTGCTGCATCGTTCGGTGACGATTTGCTGGCCCGCCTGGACGAGATCCCCGGTGTCGGCCCGACCTCGGCGCGGGTCATCCTGGCCGAGATCGGCCCCGATATGAGCGTCTTCCCCACGCCCGCCCACCTCGCCTCGTGGGCGAAACTGTCCCCCCGCACCATCCAGTCCGGAACCAAGAGCACCACCGGGCCCGCCGGCAAGGGAAACCCTTGGCTCAAGGGCGCCCTGGGCGAAGCGGCCAGCGCCGCCGCCCGGACCGACACCTTCCTCGGCGCCCGCTACCGGCGCCTGGTCAAACGCCGTGGCCACGCCAAAGCCCTCGTCGCGGTCGCCCGCTCGATCCTCGTCATCGTCTGGCACCTGATCGACGACCCCCACGCCCACTACCAGGAACTCGGCCCCGACTGGCACCAGCGACATCTCAACCCGAGGCGCAAGACCCGCGACCTCGTTCGTCAGCTCGAGCACCTCGGCCACCAGGTCACCCTCGCCCCCAGCACCGACACCGCCTGAACACCTGTCACAGAACTGTCCGGGACGGCTCCGCCACCCGGACGCTACCGCCTGCCCACACGGACGTTGATTTTCCGTTCAGCCGCACCCATCCGATTCTGCGCGGTGTGTGGAAGGGGAGGTTGCGCGAGCCGGTGGCGCGGGCGGCGCGGATGCGGTCCTCGGCTCCGCATTACGCCAGGAACGCCTGGTGCGCCTCTCCGGGGTGGGATCGCCGTTCACCTGCGCCTGGCTCATCCTGTGTCCGAGCCGCCGGAGGCTACGATGTGCCGTGCCTTTGCGAGCCGGTCGTCGAGACTCCGTTTGAAGGCCGACAGAGCCGCCCTGTGCGAGTCGATGTACTGCTTGTCGTACGCGGTCTCGACGGCCACCGCGACGCCCATCAGGTTCGTCGACAGTTTGCAGTCCAGATCGGCGGTCGCCGTGGCGATCTCCTCAGGCGTGTGAGTGCGGGAGACGGCCCCCGCCTTCGGTACGGACCGCCACTTCGGGTCAAAATAGGCTGCCCACGGTGACGCGTAAGTGAAGCCCTTGGACTTCATGCACTGGCTCCACTTGGCATTGGCATCGACCATCCGGGGATCCGTCGCCGGAACCTTCGGCCCGCCGTCGGGCAACTGGTTGGAGTCCGCGGGCATCGGTGGGTCTCCCACTTCCGCACTTCCCCGGCCCAGGCACCCGCGGTCAGGCACGGCCTTCCCGCCATACACGGTCACGGGCTTGTTCGCTCTGTCCACACCGTCGAGCACCGCGAGCACCCCGTCCGAGACGGCCGGCGGGGCGCTGCTGCGGCTGACCGCGTCGTACCCCTTGCTCTTCGGAGCGGCCGGGTCGAAGAAGCCATAGACCACGGAACGCTTCTTGAGCTCCCGGGGAGTGTCGCTGAACGCGGCGCCCCACGGCGGACCCGGATAGGACAGGCCGTAACTCCGCATGCACCGCTGGGTCACCGCGGTGGAGGCCCTGAACAACGTCCTGGTCTGCTCGACGGTCACCTCGTACGAGTCGATGGGCAGTGTGATCTGGTCGACGGATGTGATGACGGGGATGGGGCCGAGCGGCGGCGAACCGTGCTGCTCCGCCCTTCGGTGGGCACAGGAGGCGACAGAGACCAGCGTTGCCAGAACTGCCGCGAATCGTGCTGCATTGATGGTCGAAACGGTCTTGTTGCTCAAAATGCGACCTCGGTTGGTCCCGGTTCCCCCTGTTCGGTGCTGGCGGCCACCGCGGTGACCGGTGGCCGCCACGACCGGGAAGGCGGGCTGAGTGCGGCGAGCTTCACGATGCGGGTCTGCGTGAGGCATGCCCGGACGGGCGGACAGTGTCCACCCCGGGCCGCGCAAAGGCGGCTGACGCTAGTTGGTGATGTAGACCCACCTTGTCGTCCAATAACAACCGCTCCCGCAGTCGGGCAGAACCATGCTGCCGGGCGTGAAGCGGACCGGGATCCAGCCGTAAGGATCCTCGACGTAGCCGGTGTTGACGCCACTGCCGACCGCCCACGTGCCGGGAATGTTGGCCCAGCCGGGACCGGTGTTCCCGTCCCGGCGCAATCCGTAGCAGTAGTCTGCTTCTCCATTTGCGTTTGAGCTGTACACGGTCACCCCGTTGGTCGGGCAACTGATGTTGACGACGGTGGCGCTGGCCGGTGCGGCCACTGCGACACCGCCGGCGAGGATGCCGCCGGCGACGGCGACCGTTGCGAGCTTCCTGCGGGCCCCGGCTACCCGGCCGGTGATCGCCATTGTGGCGCCGCGCCGCTTGAAATCGCCTGTCGTACGGGTTCGCTGAGTTGGCTGTGACGTGTGCTTCATGTCTCTCCTTAGGACTACTGGTGCTCACGGGCCCGGTGTGCGACGCAGCGTTCGGGCCCCGCCCCGCGTGGGGTGCGGCAGTCGAGCGCCAGCGGGTGGCTGGCATCGCGTCGATTGCGATGGTGGTGACTCATCCGGCGTTCAAGGGCGTGTTGCCCCGGCTGGACCTGGCAGCTTGGCCCGGTGAGAAGTTGCGATCCCGCCGATCCGTCGGTCAGCCATGGGCCTGGCCACTTCGGTCGTGGCGACAGCGGCGACGGCCGTGGTCATGGCCACCACTGCCGCCGGGAGCGAACGCTTCACTGCTGTCCCTTTCGTTGCGTGGGCACGGCTCGCCACCCCTGCGTTGACGTTATGGACCCGGGTCCTTCGGCCGTCCTGGATTCGTCCTAGTGCGAGGTCGGCCGGGGGGATCGGCGCCGGGCGCGGAGGCCGCCGAAGGCGCCCATGGCCGGATTGGGCGACTACGGCGACGTCCGGTACCACGTGGTGATGGAGGTCTGCCCGAGCCGTGAGAGCTGCACCGGGGGCTGGGCGTTCGGGCCTTGCCTCGACGGGCCGCCCGCGTTCCACGATGGCACCATCCCCAAGTGCCCGTGACTGCCCAGCCTCCATCGCTCGCCGGACCCGGTGCCGATCGGCACCACGGGCTTCAGCGGGGCTCAGCGGGCGCCCCACCGCGCCGCCGCCCCGTGTGTGGCTGCGGCCCGGTGCGCGGCTGCGGAGGTTAGCATCGGCTCATGGAGTATGAGCCGTCCGCGGTCGAGGAGGCGGAGGCCGCGATGGGCGTGCTGCCGCCGGAATTGCGCGCGTTGTCGTCCGTGTGCGGTGGCGGCGAGCTGGGGAGCGGCCCGGACGGGCTGAGGGTGCTTCGGGGCTACGACGTGTTCCCGCCGCGCGAGGCCGTCGGGTGCCATGCGAACGTGCTGGCAGGGATTCTGGACGTCGAGCACATGCGGCCGCGTCCCTGGGTTCCCGCATGCGCGATGGAGACGGGCGAGCCGCACTTGTGGAACTTCATCGACGCCCCGACCGGCCGTCTGGGGTGGAATGTGCACGGTGGCGCGTTCACCTAGCCCGGGGAGTCGGGAGAGACGTTCGCGGAGTGGATCGAGGGTGTCGCCGACGAACTCCACGGCGGTGCGGTGCACGCAGGAGTCCTCAGTGCCGGAGTGGCCGACGAATGGCTGTCGTGGAGGGACGCGCGGGACTCCCGCACCGTACCGTCCGGGTGGGTGCCGATCGGGCCCGCGTAGGGCCGTGGGCCGTGGGTCCAAGTCCACGGCCCACGGCCTCGGCGAGCGTCAGGTGCCGGTCACGGGGTGACGAGCATGGCGCAGTGGAGCGACCTGCCGTTCGGAGTGCACTGAGCGGACATCCCGGTGTCCAGCCAGTACGCGTCGCGATCCATCAGCCGCATGTTCCTGGCGAATCCGGGGAACTGGTTCATCGAGCCACCGTTCTGCGTATTGGATATGGACGAGCGTCCGCACACCTCGGTCCACTGGGGCGCGTAGCCGCCGATGTTGTACAGGTGGACGGTCCCATTCACCATCGTCGCGTACGTCTGCAGGCACTCGCTGCCGGAGAACACCGGGTTGAGTCCGTCGTTGGCGGCGGGCATCCCTCCGCTGTTGTACGTGGCGTTGCCCGCGAACTCGTCGCAGCTGAGGGTGTCGCTGGTGCCGCTCAGCACGGCGGCATCCCCGTTGGCGGCCGCCCATCCAGCCTCGTCGCAGATGACCGCCCTGTTCTGGCCGTTCCGTCCGCCCGGCATGTAGTAGAGCGGCTTCTGCAGGGCGCGGCTGCCGGGATGGTTGTGCAACTGGCTCTGGACCAGCCAGGCGTGCGCCGCCGCCTGCGGGTACTTGGCCGCGTTGAAGGTGAACGTCGGGGCGTAGTTGCCGAAGACGCAGCCACCGGCCGTGGTGATGACCGTGTCGCAGCGGACTTCGTCGAGCCGAGTCGGGTTGTCCGCGCTCCACTGGTTGACGTATTGCTGGACTGCCGCCCCTCCCTCGGCGGGCGTAACCTCGGCCTGGATCTCCAAGTCCGGCTTGAATGAGTAAGTTTTGCCCGCCGTACTGTTGTCCCACGAGTACTGGGTGGTGAGTTCGGCTATGTGGCCGTCGCCCAGCACCCAGACCGGTGGGCTGCTCCACCCGGCGCCGGCGTCATTGGGTGTGCAGCCGGAGCTGCACGTGTGCTGGATGGTCAACTCGATCGTGGCCATTTCCGGCGGAATGGATTCCGGCGTGGCGGTCAGGTACTCCACGAACGTGGACGCGTCGCTCAGATCCAGTTCCCGTCTGAGGTTGTAGTGCGCCATTGCCTCGACCACACCGTCCTTTTTGAGGACCACGTAATAGTCGCGGTTCTCGCACTCGACGCGCCGGGTCGCCGCCACGCCGGGGATGGAATCGTCGCACCAGTCTCCGTTGTCGGTCGGCGGTAGCGCGGCCCTGAGCCCGGCGGATTTCGCCCGCGGGGCCGATCGGGTACAGACCTGCAGGCCACCCCGTACCGGTCCGCAGTGCAGCGAGGGTTTGGCGCTGGAGGCCGGTGCCCGGTTGGCGCCGCCGATCGGCAGGGGCAGTGTGACCAGGGCGTCCGGTGCCTGGAGCGTCGGGTCCGGGTTGGGGCTGGTGGGCACGGGGTCGGGAAGTGTCAGGTCGATCGCCGGGCCGTTGGGTATCCCGTAGTCCCCGGGGACGAAGGCGACGGCGTCCCAGGCGATGTCGTCGTCGGCGTTGCCCGTGTTGACGGTGTTGGACAGGCTCACCTGGGGCGCCTTGTCGTTGAAGCGGTAGGCGCCGAGGGAGACCCACTTGTTCGATGCGTTGGCCTTTTGGCTGATCGTCTTCTTGACGGGGCCGAACGCGGTGTCGATCCGGTAGACGGCCTGCGTGGCCTGCGCTCCGGTGTCGGGAATGTGGACGAAGACCTCGCCCTGGGGCTGGGGAAGGGCGGAGTTCAGCGTCCACTGGCCGAGCACGGTCATGCGCCCGCCGTCGCCGCCCAGGCTGCTCCTGTCGCGGGCGTGGGCGTACCAGAAGTGGCCTTGGTAGCCGCCGCCGATCTGGTGGAGGTCGCCCTTGGCTTCGTACAGGCCCATGGTGTCGGGAGAGAAGGTGAACTGGAAGGTGCCTTGGGAGGTGGTGGTGCCGCAGTCGCTCCAGCTGTTGGTGCCGGCCGGGACGGAGTGGACGACGAGGGAGCCGGCGGGCGGTGCGGTGCAGTCGGGGGTGCCGTACTGGAGGCGGTAGCCGCGGCCTGGTTCGGCGCGAAGCGTCTGGTACTTGATGCTTTCGTGGCCGCAGGTGGTGACGCAGTCGGGTTTCCAGACAGTGTTCTCGTTGTTCCACCAGTGGAGTTGGTCGCAGCCGTCGATGTGCTGGGTCTCGCACGGGGGCGGGTTGGTGATGTCGCAGGCGTTGGCGGTGGTGCAGAAGGTGTCGAGCGGGGGTTTGATGCGGCTGCGGTCCTCGTCGCTGTCCCACCAGGAGGGCCGGAATCCGGTGGAGGAGTAGCCGCTGTCGCCCGGCCAGTCCTGGCGTCCGGAGGTGCCGTAGGAGTGGCCGGTGTCGATGGACCATGCGGCCCAGCCCATCACCTTCTCCTCGTAGGGCCAGTCCTGCGGGTGGGCGGCGTCGTGGTTGGCGTTCGAGTCGAGGGTGGTGTCCATGAACGCCTGACGGGAGGGCGGATAGATGGGGTTGGCGGGGTTGTCGTACCAGCCCAGCCCCCATGGAACGCCCGGGGCGCCGGCGGGCCGGTTGAAGCCGAGGTTGTAGTTCCACACCGCGGCGAACCAGTTCTCCGGCTTGGAGGCGTCGTCGTTGTTGACCGTGACGGTCTGGCCGCTGGTGTGGACCTCGTTCCACTTGTCCGCGAGGATCTGCAGCGACGCGGCCACGTTGACGGTGTAGTCCAGCGCGACGGCTCGTTGCACGGTGGGATCCAGGGCGGTCTCGCCGGGCTTCTCGTGGCCGGCCATGCGCATGCCGTCGGTGATCTGGCCCACGCCGTAACCGCAGTCGGACTTGGTCCAGTCGATCTTCCAGTAGTCGTTCGGGGCCGGTCCGCTGTGGCCGTAGAAGCCGGCGGTCGATGCCAGCGGGTTGCCCATCTGGCCGGGGATCGCACCGGGTTCGGCCTGCCAGAGGTTGGATTCCTGGGCGAGGACGCCGAGTTCGACCTGGGCAGGGATACGGCCGCCACCGGTCAGGGCCGGTACCGGGAACAGTGCCTGTGGGTCGATGGTGGCAAGCCCGATCTGGGTGCGCCAGCCTCCCTGGGTGATCCAGTTGGCGGTCAGGTTGCCGCGTACGGCCATGTCGACGGCCCACTCGACCTGGTTGGGTGTGGGCTGCAGGGCCTGTGTGTTGATGTCGTTGCGGGGTACGGAGCACCAGCGGTCGGTGTCGACGGGATCGTGGTCGATGGTGTCCGCTGCGCCGGTCAGGCCGCTGTGCGGATGGGAGGCGCCGTCGGCGCCCGTCAGGGCGGGGGACCGGTTCGTGCCGGAGGGCGCGGCGGGGACGGCCACCGCTTCGGTGACGTTCTGTCCGGTGGCGGTCGCCGTGGCGGTGAGGGTCAGCGGCCCGTTACCGCTGGCAGGGGCGCTTTCGGCGGCCGGTTCGGCCCCGCTGAAGTGGCGGCCGGCGTCGGCGATGCGGGACAGGCCGGCGCGGACAGCGGGGGACAGCACCGGGTCCACGGCCAGGAGACCCCTGGTGGACACGTCCGTGTCGGCGGCAGCGTCGATGCGCGTGACGCCCGTGCCGGCGGTGTGCACCGCGCCTTTGGGATGTCCGGCCAGGAACACGCTGCTGGTCCCGGCCTGTTGCAGGGACAGGTCGGCAAGGCCGCCGGTGGCGAGGGTGGAGATCCTGCCGCTGTGCAGGGTTTTGGCGTGCGCGGTGGTGTGCGTGCGGTCCAGGAAAGCGATCGTGCCGTCGGCTGCCGGGCGGATGTCGAAGGGCACGCTGTCGGTGGCGGCCAGATTCCGCGTGGTGCCGGACCGGCTGATGTGGACCACGTGGTGGTACAGGGCGGCCACGGTGCCGTCGGCGACGGGGACTGCGGAGGTCACCTGTCCGGTGACGGTGGTGTCGGCCGCCGTGCGGCCGGTGGTGTCGACCGTGATCAGTCGCGTCTTGTCCTCGCGGAACGCGGTGAAGGCAGCTGTACGGGTGGCGGGGTTGCAGGACGGGTCGAAGTAGGCCAGGGACGCGGTGAACGGCAGTTTGGTGACGGTGCCCTTGTCGAGGTCGACGATGGCGGTGAACGCGCCGCCCAGCATCAGGTCCTCGTGGTCGGTGAAGGCACGCGGGGCGTAGACCACGGCCGCGTGGGAGGGGTCGATGAGGCACTGGTTGCCGATCCAGGTGTCGGCGGGCATGCCCGGTTCGGACAGCACGGCGGCGGTCCGCCACGCGTAGGCGTCCTTGCTGTCGGCGACCAGCACGTGCACGCCGTCGCTGTCAGCGACCGATGTCACCGCGCGGTCGCCGGAGGTCCGCCAGCCTTTGCCGAGCTTCGTGTCGGGCTCCGCGACCCCTCCGGCGGCCTGACGGCCGCCGTGCACGGCCGTACCCGCTGACGCGGTACTCGCGCTCGCAACCGTCTGGGTTGGAACCGCGCATATGAGCCCCACCAGGGCCGCGCCGACAGCTGCGGCAGTGACGGGTTTTCTTCTGCGAACGGATCTCATGTGTTCCCCCTTTTTTTGTCGTGGCGGCCACGTCGGCGGTCCCGGCGGCGACCCGGCGCGGCCCCGGGCGGGCGCGCCGGGTCGCGGAGATCGGCGGGTGTACACGGGTACGCCGGTGTGCCGTACGCGGTTGTGCCGGTGCGGCGGTGTGCCGAAGTCGGGACTCGGCCAGGTCGGTTGACGAACGTGGCCACCCCCGCGGTGACGTTAGGGACCGGAGTCCTTCGCGCGTCCTGGATCCGTCCTTCGGGCCGGTTCATCGAGGTCATGGTGGTCAGCCGGGTGCCGGAAGCCGGTGAGGTCGGAGCGGATGGCGTAGAAGTGCAGCTTCTCGGTCTGGTCGACGGCGAAGCCGGTGACGGGCTTCCCGTCCGGGCCGGTGATGGTGAAGCGGTAGGGCATCGCCATGCTGGCCATGCCCCCTGGGGGTTCTGTGCCCTCTCGGTGGCCACGGCGCCGGAAAAGCGTGCGTCCGGCGAGCGGGACTGGCGCTCGCCGGACGCGCGGGAGGGGACCCGGAAGGGCTAGGGGGTCACGGGCACTTCGGGATCGCGCCGGTGTGGAAGTCGTTGGCGCCGTCGACGAAGGGAGCGAAGACCCAGCCCTCGATCCATTTCTCGCCGCTGGTGTAGCCCTCTCTCACCGCGTGGTACCAGACGTCTCCGTAGGTGCCCACGTTGCCGCCGACCGTCCAGCAGTTGACAGCGACGGTGTCACCCGCATGCAGGTCGGGCGCGACCTTGCTCGAGGTCGCGTAGGGGGCGGAGTAGACACCGACGGTGCGGTTGATCCAGAGGTCGTCGTCGGCGTGGGCGGTGCCGCCCGCGAAACCGGCGGCGGCCGCCGCCGCGAGGAGCACCGTGCCGGACGCGGTGGCCCGCTTGAACCGGGTACCCATGCTTTTTTCTCCTTGAGGTGGGTGGAGCGTGAAGTGGGGCAGCGCGGACAGGAGAGGGGGCTCAGCCTTCGACCGAGATCTCGTAGTGCGGGTAGCCGCCGATCATCGGCGACCACTGCGAACCGCCGGCCAGGAGGCCGGGAGTGTTCTCGGCCCAGAAGGGGATCCACGTGCCGTTCAGGGAGGCCTCGCCGTACACGCTGCCTCCGATCGGAACGGAGGTGGACCAGGAGACCGTCTTGATCCAGTACGCGCCGCACGACGGCGAGTAGCGCAGGTCGCCATAGCCGTAGTCACGGTCGGGAGCGGCAACCCTCTCGATGGTGGTCGCGTCGGCGGAACACCCGGTGGCCTGCGGGTCCTTACCGGTGCACCCGCTGCCGTAGCAGCCGGCGGCGCTGGCCGAGGAGACCGGCCCGGCCAGGGTGAGCAGGCTCGCCGCGACGGCCGCGGCCGCCAGAACCGCACCCGTCCGCCGCCTGCGGGAACCGCCGCGTGACTCAAGTACCTTCATACCGGTCTTCCCCCTCTTTCCGGCAACAGCGGACCGCCGTCGGCGATGGTCGGGCGTCCTGGACGTTTCGCCGCTGTTGCTCACGTATTGACTCCGTTGTGCGGTGACGGGCCGCACAGCCCTCAGTGACGGTATGGACACAGGCCCGCAGGCCGTCCTAGATTCGTCCTAACGCGAGGTCGGCCAGGGGGATCGGCGGTGATCGCGGCCGGGGGAGAAAATGAGATTCGGCGTGCTGGGACCGTTACACGCCCAGATCACGGGGCAGGACGTCCGACTCGACGGACCGCGGCAGACCAAGATGCTGGCCGCGCTGCTCGTCGACGCCAACAACGTCGTCGCCATGGAACGGCTGGTCGCCGTGATGTGGGACGGGAAGCCACCCGCCACCGCGGTCCGCCAGGTGCAGGACGCCGTCTCCGGGCTGCGCCGCAACCTCGCCGCGTGCGGAGCGCCCGGCTCCCTGATCAGCACCCGCCGCGGCGGCTACCAGATCCACCTGGACCCCGGCCAGCTCGACCTGCTGGAGTTCGACCACGAGCGGCAGCTCGCCGAACGACACGGGACCCCCTACGAGACGGCTGCCGCACTGCGCCGCGCGCTGGCCTGCTGGCGCGGCGACGCCCTGGTCGACATCTCCAGCCGGGTCCTGGAGTTCGACGCGGCCCGGCTGAACGAACGGCGCGAGGCCACCCGCAAACTGTGCCTGGGTATCGAGCTCGACCTGGGGCGCCACCGCGAGGTCGTCGAGGAGCTGGCCGCCCTGCTGCGCGAGCACCCCTACGACGAGCAGGTCGCCGAGCACCTGATGGTCGCCCTCTACCGGTGCCGGCGGCAGGGCGAGGCGCTGCAGGTGTACGACCGGCTGCGCCGGACCCTGGCGGGCGAGCTGGGCGTCGACCCCACCCCCGCGGTCCAGGCGCTGCACCGGCGCATCCTGGTCGCCGATCCCGGCCTCGCGGTCCCCGCCGGGGCGAGCAGTGCCCCGGACCCGCGGCCGGAGGGTTCGGGCGCGGCGGCCGGCGAACCGGACGTGGCCATGCCGGTACGCCAACTGCCGCTCGACGTCCCCGACTTCGTGGGCCGGGCCGACGCGCTGGCTCAGGTCGCCGGGCTGCTCGGCGGGCCGGCACCGGACCGGGCCCCGGTGACCGTCGTCGTGGGCGGCCCCGGCGTCGGCAAGTCCACTCTGGTGACGCACGCCGCGCGGCTGGCGTGCGCCGCCTTCCCCGACGGCCAGCTCTACCTCAACCTCGCCGGGACGTCGGACGAGCCGCGGGACCCGGCGCTGATGCTGGCCGAAGCGCTGCGCGCGCTCTCGATCGCCGGCAGCGCGATCCCGAACGGCCTGTCCGAGCGGGCCGCGCTGTACCGGTCGCTACTGGTGGGCCGCCGGATGCTGGTGGTGCTGGACGACGCCGGCCACGCCGATCAGGTGCTGCCGCTGCTGCCCGGGGCCGACGGCTGCGCCGTACTGATCACCAGCCGCACCCTGCTGACGCAGCTCCCCGGCGCCCGGCACATCGACCTGGACGTGCTGAGCCCGGCAGAGGCGCGGGAGCTGTTCACCGGCATCGTCGGGCGGCGGCGGGTCGAGCGAGAACCGGAGGAGGCCGACGCGATCCTCGACTGCTGCGGCAACCTGCCGCTGGCGATCCGGATCGCCGGCGCCAAGCTCACCGGCCGCCCGGCCTGGACGCTGCGGGTGCTGCGGGAACGCATCGAGGACGAGTCCCGTCGGCTGGCCGAGCTGAGGATCGGGGACCTCAGCGTGCGAGCCAGCGTCGAGCTGAGCCTGCGGCTGCTGCCGGACGACGCGGTGCGCGCGCTGAGCCTGTTGGGTCTGCTCGGCCCCTATACCCTGCCAGGCTGGGTGGTCGGACCGCTGCTGGACCGCCCGGACGCCGAGGAGGTGCTGGACACCCTCGTCGACGCCAGCCTGGTGCGGCTCACCGCCACCGACGCCATCGGCCAGCCGCGCTACCGGCTGCACGACCTGATCAGGACCTGTGCCGTGGAGTCCGCCGCCCGGCTGCCTGCGGCGGACAAGCGGGACGCGATGGTCCGTGTGCTGTCCGCCTGGCTGGACCTGACCGGGCGCGGCACCGACGGGCTGCCGGCCGGACCGCTGGTCGCCGAGCCCGGTTCGGCGCCGCGCCGGGCGCTGCCGGACGCGGTGGTGGACCGGCTGATGGCCGACCCGGCCGGCTGGTTCGACGTGGAACGCGACACCCTGCTCGGCGCGGTGAAGCTGGCCGTGGACTGGGGACTGGACGAGCTGGCTTGGGAGCTGGCCGCCGGCCCGGCGACGTACTACGACCATCGGTGCCTGTACCAGGACTGGGAGCACGGGCACCGGCTGGCGCTGCGGGCGGCCGAGGCCGCGGGAAACGGGCGCGGCGCGGCGGTGCTGCTGCGCAATCTCGGCCAGCTGCACATCTACCGGGACGAGTTCGACGAGGCGGTCCGCACCCTGGAATCGTCCATCGGGCTGTGCCAGGACGGCGGGGACAAGCGCGGCGAGGCGCTGTCGGTGGCGATGCTGGCCACGATCAGCCGGGTGCAGGGCCGTTACGACGAGGCCGCCGACCGGGTCGAACGGGCGCTGTCCCTCGCGGTCGGCGGGAGTGACCAACACCTCGAAGCACAGTTGACCTGTTCGATGGCCGTGATGCGGCTCATGCAGGGCGAGCTCGGCGAGGCGGAGTCCTGGTTCGGCGAGGCCCTGCGCCAGGCCAGGGCGCTCGACGACGGGCACCGGGTGGCGGTCGTGCTGCGGCGGTTCAGCCGGCTGCACGACCTGCGCGGTGATCAGGACGAGGCGCTGCGCTGCCTGTGGCAGGCGCTGGCCACCTTCGAGGAGCTGGCCGACGAGCGCTGCGCCGCGTACACCCTGCTGGAGGTCGGCCGCGTGTACGCCGGCCGGCAGGACCGGGACGGGGCCGTGCCGGCGCTGGAGCGCGCGGCGGACCTCTTCCACCGGCACGGCGACCGCCACGACGAGGCCGCGTGCTGGCAGCTGATCGGCGACCTGCACGCCGCCGCCGGCGCCCACGACCTGGCGCGCCGGCGCCACGGACGGGCGCTGGAGCTGTGGCAGACGATCGGTGACGCGGAGCGGGTGAAGTCTCCGGTGGTGCCGTCGTCGCCGTGACCCGGCCGGCGCCGCATGCCCTCCCCGGCCTCCCCGCCGTGCCCCCGGCGTCCCCTCACCGGCACCGTACGGCACGGCGGCCCGCGGCAACCCCCGGCCGGTGTGCGCCGGAAGCGTGGAGCAGGTGCCGCCGAACGGCAGCGTGAACTTCGGCCGGCGGCGCGACGTGTCGGCCGTCATGTGGTGCTGGGTTCCTCTTTGGGTGTAGCTCTCCTCGGGGGACGGTTTGAGCTGGGAGAATGCCTTTGCGGATGATGGTGGCGTGGTCGGGTCTCTACCGTGTTGGGTGGAGGAGGCGACGCTGATGGGGTCGTTGATCGAGGATTTGGAGGCGCGGGAGGCGGCGGCCCGTGCCCGGGTGGAGGCCCTGGAGGCCGAGATCGTGGAGTTGACCGCGCGTCTTGAGGGTGAGCGGGAGGCGTGGTCGCGGTTGCGGATCACGCGGGAGACGGTGGCCGAGGTGATCGCGGATCTGGGTGGACCCGGGGCGATTGTGCCGGTGGCCGGGGGCTCGGAGCCGGAGGGTGTGGTGGAGCCCGGGGTGCGGGTGGTGGGGGCGATCATGGTGCCGCACTGGCGGGAGGGGCTCTCGGTGGACGTGCTGCCAGATGTGTACCGGGACATCGTCGAGGTCGTCATGGACGCCGCGAAGCTGGTGCAGGCGAAACAGATCGTGCCGAGGATCGGCCTGCCGGCGGTGACCGCGAAGATCGAGGGGACCCGGGGGAAGCTGAAGCGTCTGGTGGAACGGGGCTGGCTGGCGGAGGACGCGCCGGGGCAGTTCACGGCGGCCCACCCGGGCCGGGACGTGGGGAATCAAGTGAACTCGCAGAACGATAAAGGCTCTTCTCTCTAACTTCGGAGGTAACCAGCCAGACCGAAGCGCGGAAGAAAGAAGAGCCGTTGTGGAACCGTACGACGCCTTCGACGCCATCGATCCGTTCGCCGCCGCGGCAAGGGCCTTCGACCGCCTGACAGGGGTGTTGGCCGCCTCGGAGTCGACCGCACTGCCCCACCACGGCCTGGAAGACCTCATCGAGGCGCGGGGTCGTGAGCTGCTGCGGCTGCTGTTCCAGGCCCATCTGGAGCTGCGGGAGCGACGTGAGCGGGACCATGTGCGGCAAGGGGAGCGGGAGGTGGTCCGTGGCGCGGACGGAAAGGTCCGCCCGCATCGTGAGCCGGGGCATTGCCGGCGTCTGGCCTGCGTGTTCGGCACGGTCACCGTGACGCGGACCGCGTGGCGGGGCAGGTCGATGAGCAACGTCTGCCCGCTCGACGCGAGCCTCTCGCTGCCCGCCGGGCTGCACTCGCACGGCCTGCGCCAGCTTGCGGTCACCGAGGCCGTCCGCGGGTCCTATGACCAGGCCAAAGAGGCGATCGACCGGCGGTGCGGGAAGGTGCTGGGCAAGCGGCAGGCGGAGCACCTGGTCATCGAGGCGGCCCGCGACATCGACAGTTTCTACCGCTTACGGGTGCCCATGCCGGCGACCGCGTCCACCGCGCTGGTCCTGCAGGTCGACGGCAAGGGCATCGTCATGAGGCCCGAAGCCCTGCGGCCCGCGACCTTGAAAGCGCACCGGGACAAGAAGCAGGCGATGCGCACGAGACTGGCGCCGGGCGAGAAACCGAACCGGAAGCGTATGGCCACGATGGCCTGTGTGTTCGATGCCGATCCCGCAGTGCGTCGTCCGCACGACATCATCGCCCCGCCCGAGGGACGCGGCGGCAACCGGCCGCCCCGGCCGGGGCCGAGGGCGGCCGCGAAGTGGCTGTACGGCTCGGTGATCCACCCTGCCGAGCACACCGTCGCCGCCGCCTTCGACCAGGCCGAGGCCCGCGACCGGGACCACGCGAGGGACTGGCTCGTGCTCGTCGACGGCGCCCACCACCAGATCGATCTGGTCCAGGCCGAGGCCGACCGGCGCGGCGTCGGGGTGCACATCCTGATCGACATCGTGCATGTGAGTGAATATGTCTGGGGTGCGGCCCATCGCTTCCACCAGCCCGGCACCCCCGAGTGCGAAGCCTGGGCCGCCGGCCACCTGACGACCATCCTGCACGGTCAGGCCGCCCGGGCCGTTGCCGAGATCACCACGCAGGCAGACCAGGGCGGACTGCGCGGGACCAGCCGCGAGGGCGCCGACGCCTGCATCCGCTACCTCACCCATCACGCGGACCGCCTGCACTACGACACCGCGCTGGCCTCCGGCTGGCCGATCGCCACCGGCCCGATCGAGGGTGCCTGCCGCCACATCATCGCCGACAGGCTCGCCATTACCGGGTCACGCTGGGGCCTGGCCGGTTCCGAAGCCATCCTCAAACTCCGCGCGCTGAAAGACAACGGCGACTTCGAGGAGTACTGGCGACACCACCTCGCCCGCGAACACGAACGCCTCTACCCCACCCCCGACCGACACGACCACCGCCTCACAGCCTGATCAGCGGCCTTCGCCCCAGCGAGATCTACATCCGGGCTTCCTGCAAGGGGCTGTGCCCGTTTCACTTCCTCCGCCCGCCCAACGGCACCCGCCGTGCGACGACCTTGCGGTAACTGATGCGCCAGCCCTGGCCGGTGAGCACAAAGGTGTCTTCATAGGTCACGCTGCCGCTCGTGCCGTCCGTATTGATGCCGATGCCCTTGGAACGGGCGTGCACCTGGCCGTCGTCTCCCTCCGTGAGGACGATGTTCGTCACGTGATGACCCACGGGATTCGCGTCACCCAAGGAGACAGCCGCCGCTCGGATGGCCTCCACTCCCGTCAGCGGCTCCTGGCCGAAGTCCGAGATGTCGTAGACGACGTCGTCGGTAAACAACTCATCCAGCCGGTCCAACTCTCCCTCGTCGCACAGATGACCGTGCATCGCGATCAACTCGGAGATGACGGTGCGGTCCTCAATGCTCAGTGCCATGGGAATCCTTCACGGGCCGCTGGAGAAACTCAACCAGGTCCTGGAGAGCGTCATTCTGTGACCGATGGCCTGGCCAAGGGGCAGCAAGGCCATCTCGGCCGCATCATGCCCCGACGTTACGAGCCAGCCCCACCACAGGCAGCCACATCAGCAAACTTCCAGCTCGCAGCGTCCCTGCAAGCGAGCTACACCCATCGAACAACTCGCGCTTTTGCAGGCAGTGGTAGAGCTGGCCGAGTAAGCGGTTGAACAGGTTCCTGCGGGCTGCGGCGTTCCAGTCTCCGTGCTCGTCGCGACGGCGACGATAGTGGGCTTTGGCACCAGGTGATCCGTTCGGCGCGGCGAAGGCCCAGAGGTATCCGGCGTGGTTGAGCCGGTCGTTCTTCACCCAGCGGCGGGTGATGCTCGACTTCTTGCCGGAGGCGCGGGTGATCGGTGAGGAGCCGGCGTATGCCTTCAGGCCGCGGGCGTCAGCGAAGCGGGTGCGGTCGTCGCCGATTTCGGCGAGGATCCGGGCGGCGAGCTGGACGCCGAGGCCGGGGAAGCTTGTCAGGATCTCGGCGTCGGGGTGCTGAGGGAACGCTTCTTCCACCGCCTCGGCGAGCTGGTCGGCGGCAGTGCAAGCGGCGTCGAGCTGCATGAGGAGGGCGAGCATCTGCTTGCCGAGGGCGTCCTCGACGAGCGGTGGCTGGTGGGCCCACTTGGCGCGGAAGATGTTACGGAGGCGATCGGCCTCGGCTTCGATGCCGCGCTGGCGGCCGGCACGCTTGAGGGCCGCCTGCACCTGGGCGCGGGTCAGTTGCGCTGCCTGCGTCGAGGTCGGGGCGATCTTGAGGAGCTCACGGGCCTCGGGTCGGCACAGGCCGTTGGTCCAGGTGGCGAACGCGTTCAGGGCGGCCGGGTAGTACTCGCGTAGCAGGGAACGGAGCTGGTTGGCGAGCTGTTGCCGGTTCCACAAGGCGTCCTGCTGAGCGCGTGCGAGGACGGAGATCGCCCGCCCGAGGTCGGAGTCGTCGGGCAGCGGCTGGTGGGCGTGCATGTCGGTGCGCAGGATGTTCGCCAGGACCAGGGCGTCGCCGGGATCGGACTTCTTGCGCGAGACGCTGTGCCGGTCGCGGTAGCGGGCGGCGGCCAGCGGGTTGATCGCGTACACCTTCCGCTTGCCAGTCCGCAGCACGGCGACCAGCAGGCCGCGGGAGGTCTCGATAGCGACTGGGATCGGCGTCGCCTCGGTGTCGCCGTGCTCGGCGAGCAGCTCCAGCAGGACCTTGTGGCCGACGGCGTCGTCGGTTATGTGCCGCTTGGCCACTAACCTGCCGGTGTCGTCGACCAGGGCCACGTCGTGGGTGCGTTCGGCCCAGTCGATTCCACAGTAGATCAAGGCAGTTCCTTCCTGATGTGCTGATGTTTGCGCTGGTCACGAGCGCATGCGGGCCACGCGTCGCACTAATCCCAGGCATCAACCGCTGCGCGGCGTGCCGCCACCTCACGAGCCGTTCGTGGCACCAGCACATCCCACGGGCCTCGGTCTGCGTAGGAGCTCGAATGGCTCGGGCGTATCAAGAGGTCACCGCGGAATCGGCTCGCACCACCAACACCAACGAGTGGTCCAGGGGTGTTGACACTCGCGGGTGCTGGATGCTGCCGGTCTGGCGGAAGGCGTCAAGGCCCGTTCTTGAGAAGGCATGCATCCAGCACCCGATTCGAACACCTTGGGAACTGCAGAGCTCCCGCCGAGTGCTCTTGGAAAGGGATTAGTTCTTGAGGTGGGCGAATCCGTGTTCTACCGGTGCGCGTTCGGTGGCGAGGATTCGGTTGGCGGTCTTCTGGCCGGGGGTGAGCTTGTGGGCGCGGGTGGCGGTGAAGCCGGTGACGATCACGGGGTCGCGTACGTCGTTGTCGAGGCCGCGGAAGCCGAGGTCCGCCAGTGCGCCGAGACCGGCGGCGCGCAGGTGGGCCAGAATGTGGTCGTGGCGGGCGGCCGTGATGTCGTGGGTGCGGCCGGGCCGGGCGGCGGACAGCCAGATCAGGCGGCCTTTCTCGTCGGTCAGGGCGAGGAAGTGCACGCCGTGATGGCGGTGTTTGGCGGAGTAGTTTCGTCGGTCGGCCTTTCCTGCGCGGCGCCGGGTGGGGATGAGGGTGCCGTCGATCAGGACCACCTACCCGCCCTGCTTGGCGACCTTCTTCAGGGCGCGGTCCAGACGTGGGGCCTGCGCGGCGAGCAGGGTGATCAGCTCGTCGCGCCGGCGGCGGACGGTGGACTCGGAGACGTTGTTGCCGCCGGCCATGTCGGCCAGGCGCTGGTCGTGGCGCAGCACGGCCAGGACGATCACCGTGATCCTCCCGGGCGGCAGGATCCGGCACCTGGACCGAATCGCCTTCAGGTGGCCGCAGTAGATCGGCGAGGTACTTGACGGTGCTCGTGGACAGCGGCAGAGGGCACTGGTAATCAAGAGGCCAGGTGTCCTCGGCGCGTTCTTTGGATCTCGTCACACAGTTCCAACGGCCGCCGGGGGCACCCCGTTTACGCCACCACCCCATCAAGCGCTGGCGTCCCTGGTCACAGGCAGGTGGTAAACCGGCCGTCGGGTAGTTTGCGCAGCCAGCCGCGGTCGACGGGTCTGACCAGTCTCCCGCGCAGCGGTTCCAGCTTGGCCCGCACGCTGACGTCGATTCCCAGCGCGTCACCGACCTGCCGGGCCATGACCGGTCCGGCGGCCTGCCGCACGGCGGCGAGAATGCGCTGGTAGTCCGGCGGGAGTGTGCTCTCCTCCACGCCTGACGTGCGGTGCGGGATCAGCGTCACCGCTCGTCCGCCCACCTGCCCGGGCGCCGGCGTGACCGATGCTCATTCGTTGGCGAGCTGTTCGCTCACCCGTTCAAGGACGCGTTCGGCGACGGCGAGTCCGTCGCGCTCGGCCCGTACGTCTGCCAGCTCCTTGGCCAGCTGTTCTTCGAGTTCGTCCAGTTCAGCGCGCCGCGCGGTGATCCGTTTCAGTAACTCGGGGTCCATGCACCGGATCGTACTGTGCGCCTGCTGGTGAGGGCCTGTTTCTGGTCCTTTGTGGTGAGCTGAGGGTGTTCAGAGCCGTCAGTACGTCACCGTGATCCGCTGCGCGGGGCCGTCCACGCTGACCGTTCCGCCGTACGGGATCACCAGTTGGGGATCGGTGTGCCCGAAGTCGACGTCGAACACCACCATGGTGTGTGGGGCGTACGCGGCCAGCGCACGCAGCACCGCGTCGCGCTGCTCAGCGGCGTAGCGCCGCTTGTCCCCCTCGTTGTTCGGCTGCTGGAAGGACCATGCTTTGGCGCGGCCCATCAACAGGGCTGGGAAGCGCGCCAGCAGGCCGCGCTCTCCCATGTTGCGCAGGATCCGGAAAACAGCCTCCCCGCTCGGCATTTCCTCTGATGTCTCCAGGAACAGCACGCCGCCCTCGTAAACGGCAGGATCGCGTTCGATCTCGCGGTCGGCCATCAGCAACCACGACAGGATTTCCAGGTTGCCACCCCAGGCACGGCCGGTGACGACGTGGTCGGGCTGATGCCAGATCCAGCCGTCGGCGGGCTGCGAGTCCGGTTCCGTCTCGAAGGTGGCCGGGTCGGCCCAGTCGCGGGCGGTGTCGCGGTAGCGCTTGGCGGGGTGGAGTTCGTAGGGGCCCGAGGTGAACAGGGCCGCGCGCACCGACTCGGCGGTGGTGGGATGGAGTGCTGTCGGGCGGCCGATCTCGGTCATCACGCAGGCGCCGTGATAGGCGACGATGCCCAGGTTATGCAGGAAGAGCAGCAGGTTGGTGTTGTCGCTTGAGCCGAAGAACGGCTTGGGGTTGGCGCGGATCAGCTCGCGGTCCAGCAATGGAAGCACGGTGATCTGGTCGTCGCCACCGATGCTGGCCATCACCGCCCTGACCGAGGGATCGGCGAACGCAGCGTGGATATCGTCGGCGCGTTCCCTGGGCGTGGATCCCATTTTGCGAGTGGTCGGGTACTCCACGGGTTCGAGGCCGAAATCCTCACGCAGACGCTTGAGCCCCAGCTCGTATGGAAGAGGGAAGAGCCCGGGCAATCCGGACGAAGGGGAGATGATCGCTATGCGATCACCGGGCACAGGCTTTGGAGGATAGGCAGGTGAGGTCATGGCCGTCAGGCTAGAGGTCTGAGCGACTACTGATCATCTTCATTTCGGACGGGGATTCTCCGTCCATCGACTTCAAGCAAGAACCCAACTCATCCCCTGACGGACGATCTACTTTGCGGACTTCCGCCCACGGCCAGCGCGAGTACCCCGAACGACCGTCACGCCAGCCCTTTGACCTGCGACTTCAAGTTGGCGGAAGCTCCATGCGCACCATCCGGCAGGGGCGCGCTCCGTCGCGCACAACTCACCGCGCCGCGCGCACCCGATGCGCACCGAGGCGCGCGGCCGACGACATCGACCGCGCGCCTCACCGGTCCCTCAGGCCGTGGCCAGTCCGTACCCGCTGCCGACGTTGCCGCGGACGTCGGCCAGGAACTGGTGGACCTGGTCGACCTCCTGCATGCACTCGATCAGGAACCCTGCCGCGATCCAGGCAGCTTGCGCCCCGCCACCGGCCAGGCACCAGCGCTTGAGGTACCGGCTCGCCACGGCCACCAGCTGCCCGAGGACGTACCCGGACTCGCAGTCGGTGTGCTCATCGGGCACGACGCTGATGTAGTCGGCCAGCAGCAGCGCGCCGAACTCGCCGACCAGCACCGCCAGCTCCTGGCCGTCGGCGTGGAACTCCGCGAGCGCTGCCTTGTCCTGCTCGCTGTCCTGGTACCGCCAGACCAGCTCCACATAGTCGGCGGCCCGCGCGATCTGCTCCGGGGCAAGCTGGGACACCTTCGACGTCGTCGTCTCCATGACGCTTCCTCACTGTTCGCGCGCTGGGCGCCTGCTGCACCCGGCCGAACCCCTACGGTGCAGCCCCTGGCCTGTGGACAGATTCCGGAGCCGGGGCGGGCCACTGCTCATGACGTCGGTCACGGACGAACCGTCTCGTCAAGGGGGTAGTCAAGGGTCATAACGGACACCCTGGAGAGGTGGCCGTCAGGTCGCGGACAAGGGGTGCTTTCTCACGGTGGCTCCGGCCCGTACGCCTCGCGTGTGCGGCCGGACCTGTCACCGATCCGGCCGCGTACGGCCGGAGAATCCCGAGGACGCGATGACCACCGCCCCCCTTCAGCCCGTCCCGCCGACCCCGCCGACCGGGTCCCGCGGCGCTGCGACTACGAGCCCCGCACCGAGCCCTGTAGCAAGCCACGCTCCCAGCCCCGCAGCTGCGAGCCAGCGTCTGACGGTTGTCGCTGATCAGACCCCCGATTCGCCCGCCCGGGCCGGTTGCAACTCCTCTTCTCCCAGCACTGATGTGCCTGGAGAAGCGTCCCGGGCCCGGAAAGCCGCAGCGACAAAGGCCGGAGCGGACATCCGCGGCGAGGTCCTGCTCACCCTCGCTCAGCTGCGCCTGGCCACACCCCGCCAGCTCAAGGCGCTGCTGCTGCCGCACCAGCAGGGCACCGACCACGTCCGTCGCGCGCTGCGCAACCTGCTCGCCGAATCCCCAGCTCTGGTCGGCCGGACCAACCGCGCCCAGCAGAGCTACTGGTACTGCACCCCGGCTGGCCTCGCCGAAGCCTCCGCCTCCGGCGAACTAGGGTGCGTTTCAGAAGTGGATCTTGACACATCAAGATCCACTTCTGAAACGCACCCTAGTACTGGAAGGCTACTTCCGGATTGTTCGGCGAGGGGCCGTCCAGCAGCGGACTGTGGATCCCCTTCAGCGTCTGGTCGAAGAACGCTGTCACGTACTCGCGGGTGATCACCACCCCGCGTTCCGGGGAGAGGGGCGGCGTCGGGAACCCGGCCTCCTCCAGAAGCAGGTCCAGGTCGGTGAAGCTGAAGTGGTCGGCGCCGGCGACCGTCAGCCACTTCTTGTAGCCGCCGAGGGCAGCCCAGCTCTGTTCCCACACGGTGTAGTCGTCGCCGCCGGGCGCGTGGTTGACGGCCGCACCCAGCATGAGGAACGGCCGGTTGATCTGGCCGGGCATCGGGGCCGGGTGGAAGGTGCCGTCCATGTTCACTCCGGCCCGTACTCGCGGGTCGGCGATCATCGTGGCGGCGGCCGCCGCTCCGCCGAGGGAGTGTCCGGCCATGCCGATCTCGTGCTTGTCGATGAGGTGGGCCAGGGGCCACCCGGTATTGCCATGCGTCAACTGGTCGATCGCGAAGGACACGTCCAGCGCGCGGCTGGCGGCGACGGAGTCGAAGTCGAGCGCCGGGTCATCGCAGATCGCGCACGGCGGCGTCTGGCCGTTCGCCAGCGTCTCGCCGCTGTCCTCGTAGGTGTGGCCGACGAGCGCGACGACGTAGCCGTGACTGGCCAGGTCGGTCGCGAGCGAGGTGAGCGTCATGCGCGGGTCCTCGTACGCGGGTGAGAGGACCACCAGCGGATGCTTGCCGCGTTGCGGCCGCGCGCCGTCGAAGGCGTGAGTGGTGACGCTGGAAAGGTTCTGTGGGGTGACGCCGGAGCTCGCCGGTAACTTCCGGTGCTGGATGGCTCCGGCTGCCTCGGCGAGGGTCATGTAAGGGGCCGGAGTCCCGGTCCCGGGGACGGCCGGGTAGACCATCGTGACGGTCAGTTGGCGGGGGCCGGATGACGGCACCCACGGGTCGGGACGGCTCGCATCGGTGAGGTGGATGACGTCCTCGCCGGCGGCGTAGGGGCCGGTCGGCGCGGGGAGCGTGCCCTGGAAGGACGGCGTGGGCGCGGCGGCAGTTGTGGCGGCGGTCGCGTGCAATGTGGGCGGCGGGGTCGTGGCAGCGAGTCCGGTGCCGGTCGCGGCCACTGATGCGGCGAGACCTAGGATTGCGACAGCGCTGATACGGCGCTTGCGGTTCGAGGTAGTGTTCACGGGCACGATCCTGCCCGGCCCCGCCCTGACGCTCGATCATGCGGGCTTCCCTCTTGAGGGTGGTGCTGGCTACACCCTGAGATCCCCAGCGGGCGAGGTTCCCTTCGCTGGCATCGTCGAGCGCCACCTTCGTCTTGGCCTACGACGAACACGACGCCAAGCCCTACGGCTGGACCTACGACGGCAGCCCACTCAAAGCCGCATGAACCCCCGAAGGATCAACGCGGCGCTGCACTAGGCCGCTCCCGGGCCATCGTCAGGGCCGAAGTTGCCGTGCCTGCGGGTCGAAGCAGTTGAGGCCCATCGACGAAGCCACCCCCGACGCGTAGGCAGATGCCTCCACCGCCATGCTCCAGCGCATGGGGAAGTAGATCAGCGGACCGCGGGCCTCCCCGATCAGCGGACCGGTCGACCACGGCGAGATGTCGTCCTCGTCCTCGTGAGATCTGGCCACCGCTCCAAGAGCGCGGAGACGAAGGTCGCTATTCGCTCCACTGGAGGAACCGCTGGCTCCTCCGTGTCTATGTATCGGTCGTACAGATCGGTGAAACACCGGGCCGCAGCGGCGTCATCCGCTGGCCGCTCGCCCTCCCACACAGCAAGGTCATAACTCATAGGCGCAGCCTGCCCCCCTCACCGACAGCAGTGTCCCGTGCCAGCAAAAGTTGAGCCTGCGCCATCCAAGTTTGAGTGGCTGGGTCAACTACTGCAGCCACTCGGTGTACCAGGTGCGAAAGCAGGGGCTCACTTGGACGAAGCCACCCCAGTCCGGGTCAATCTGCCAGACCTCGCCCTCTCGTGGGCCGTTCAAGACCAGCCTGATGTAGATGCCGCAGCCCTCTTCGGCCAGCATGAGCGTGCCCCCGGTCAGCTCACCGGTCGATGCGCCGATCCGGCCAGGCAGGGGTTCGGCGAGAAGGAACGGCTCGGCGAGTCGGCCCGGCAGCCGGTCTTCTTCCCACTCGTCGTCCACCGCCCAGTCCTCGCTGGCCTCCGGGCGAGGGACGGTCAACGGCATCAACCCGTGGCCGGGCCCAGCAGGCCCGTTGCCCACCTCCGCGACAAAGGACCGGTACTCCGCCGACAGATTGATGCCGTGGACTTCCTCGAACGCCCTGATCTCCGCCTCCGGCAGCGCTGGCGCCAGCTCGTACCGGTGTGTGCCCGCCCCGAAACGCGACCGCTCCGGGTCTCGTGCCGCCATGTCCCGTATCCGAGCGCGGACACCGCCCTCGTCCCAGCTCTTCATCCACCGACCGTAGCAATGACGTCTGCGCCCGGTCCGCCGCACCTTCGCGCTACGCGGCTGCTGGTGGTGCTCGCGCCGTGCCTCATGGCTGTGGCGACATGACGGCCGTGGAACCGGGGTGCTGATGGCGTCCTGCCCAGGTCTCGGACCAGCGCGCTCAAGCTCCGGTGGCACGGACCAGATCATCTGAGACGGCAAGCGAATCGGACCAGATCATCTGAGACAGGGACCAGATCGCCTGAGACAGGATAGCTCGGAGCGGCAATCGACCTGGGGTTTGGGCAGTTCTGATCGCGGCAGTTGTCACCGTTTGGTCGTTCCATCTGTCACTAGCGCCCACTTTTCGCTCTTGTTGTGACCGAGATCGGGCTTCGCCCGTGGCGTCGGCCCGAGGTCGGCATGAATACGGCCCACGCGCTTCGCCGGAGGGGACGAGTTTGCGTTCGGCCGCAACCGGGCGTTCGCGGACTGCGTCGTACGCGCGTGACAGCGGCGGCTGTGGGGCCGTTGTGCTTGCAGGCGGGAGGAAGCATTAATGGGAGGAATTCTTCGCACGGGGGCCGTGATGGCAGTCTGTGCGGCGGTGGTGGCTGCCGGGGGCGTCGCAGGGGCATCGGGTTCCGTGCGGGCGGCGTCGGCCGACGTGGTGCCCGGGTCGGTGCCCGCCGCGGTGGGCACTGCCGCGCGGGTGGGGGCCGCGCCCGCGTCGAAGCGACTGACGGTCCAGGTGTGGCTCAGGCCGGACGTGGCGCGCGCTGCAGCGTCCGCGGACGCGGTGGTGACGCCGGGCAGCCCTGATTTCCACCACTACCTGAGCCCGGACGCCTACACCGCCAGGTTCGGCCCCTCCGCCGCGCAGGCCGGGGCGGTGGCAGCGTGGCTCACCGGCAAAGGACTGACGGGAGTCCAGGTCGACGGCGGCCGCGACTACGTGTCGGCGACGGGGCCGGTCTCGGTGGTCGAGTCGGCCTTCCAGGTGCGGATCGGCCGGTACCGGGCCAGGGATGCCGCAAGCGGGTCGTCCGTCGGGCCGGCAGTGTTCACCTCGAACGACCGCGAGGTGTCGGTGCCCGCCCCGCTGGCCTCCCTCGTGCTGGGTGTGACGGGGCTGAGTAGCGCGGCCGCCACGTCACGGAGCACCACGACGTCGGCCCCTCAGAGCCGCGCGGCGGCCAGGACGGCGACGTGCTCCCAGTACTGGGCGCAGCACGCGCATGCCCTGCACCCCGCTTACAAGGGGCTGACCCGGGTCTCGCTGCCGGTGTGCGGGTACTCCGCCGCGCAGCTCCGCGCCGCCTACGGGGCGACGTCGCGGGACACCGGCAGGGGCCAGACCGTGGCGCTGACCGAGAGTGCGTCGCCGACTGCGATGTTCTGGACGCTGACGGCGTACGCCCGCAGCAACCACCTGCCGCTGCCGAAAAGCTCCCAGTTCCGGCAGATCCAGACCGGGGCCTGCCAAGCGTCCTCGGCGGTGACGGACCGCGCGGCGCAGTCGCCCTCTGTGGACGTCGAGGCGGAGATGGACTCCGAGGCCGTCTACGCCATGGCGCCGGGCGCGAACCAGGTGATGGTGGTGGGCGACGGCTGCGACGAGGACCAGTCGCTGCTGAACGCGGCTTCGGCCGTGCTGACCGGGGACGGCCACCACCCCTTGGCCTCCATCGCGTCGAACTCGTGGCAGATCCCACTGGGATCGGTGTCGCCGCGGATCGTGCACGCCATCGACGTGCGGGCCGCAGCCGAGGGGGTCGGCATGTACTTCGCCTCCGGCGACACCCCGGGTCTCACCGTCACCGACTCCGACGCGTACGCGGTGGCGGTCGGTGGCACCACCCTGGGCATCGGGGCCGCGAAGAACCGCGTGTTCGAGACCGGCTGGTCCGACGACCTCGGCTCGCTGAGCAGCGGCAAGTGGACCGACCTCGGCGTCAGCGGAGGCGGCGGGGGCGTCAGCGACGTCTACCGGCAGCCGTCGTACCAGAAGGGCGTCGTCCCGGCGTCGATGGCTCGGGTCAAGGTGGCCCACAAGACGGTGCTCGGCCGGGCCGTGCCCGACATCGCCGCCGACGCCGACCCCGACACCGGCATGCTGACCGGCTACACCGACACGGACAGCCACGGGAACCCAGGGCGCTACCGCACCGTGTCGAGCGCCGGCACCAGCCTGGCCACCCCGCTGGTCGCGGGCCTCGTCGCCGACGCCCAGCAAGGGCAGAAGTCGCCCTACGGCTTCATCAACCCGCTGCTCTACCGCCTGGCCCGCACCCATGCGTTCCACGACGCCCTGCCGATTAGCACGTCCACGCCGCAGCGCAACCGGGCCGCGTACATCGCGCCCGACGACACCTCCACCAGCGCGAACGTCGACGTCTTCGACACTCAGAAACGCTCCGACACCCAGCAGGTGACCGCCAAGGGCTACGACACCATGACCGGCATCGGCACCCCGAACGGCGCCGCCTTCATCGCCGCCCTGCGCCGCGGCTACTGGATCCATCCCGGCGGCTCCGGCCGCCGGGATGGATCCACCGAGCGAGGCCGTGCCGATGGACAGTGACGTGCTCATCCGAGACGGGCGCGGCCACCCTGCAGGCCACCAGTTCCTCCAACTCCTGCAGGCATACTCAGAGGAAGTTGCCCGCCAGATCGACCACCCCGTCCAGGCCCAGTGACAATGTGAGGCCAACGGCGTGATCGGCCACAGCGGCGTAGACACCGTGTGGTCCATTGGCCAGATCATCGAGCAGAACCTATTCTTCCGAACCGACGCTTCCTTCGCCGGGTTGTACATGCCCTTTGACCCCCTGCTGTTCTTCGGAGACAACGGCGGCGGCGACCAGTTCGCCTTCGTGCAGTCGCCAGAACGCCCGGACATCTTCGTCTGGGAGCACGAGACCGACAGCCGCAGGTGGGTGGCCGGACACCTCAAGGACTACCTGGAACGCTCGCTCCGCGAGGGCGGAGACGAGTGGTACCAGTAGTCGGCCAAACAACGCGATCAAGGTAGCCCTGAGCGGGGGCCTCCGCGCGCGATGGCGATGGGGGGCACTGATGAGCGATCATGTCGCCCATGACTTTGTCGACGTTGACCGAACCCGACGGAGCTGAGGACTTTCGGATCAAGGTCTGGTTCCGGTTCATGCCGCGCGAAGGCTGGCTCCCTCAGGACACCGAGGGACTGTGGGCCGCCTTGCTCAGCGAGGACACCGCGCGGGTGCAGAACGTCCCACTGCTCCAGGAGGGGGTGGCCGAGGGCGATGTCGTCCGATTCACCACGGACACCGAGGGCCGGCACTGGGCCGTGGAACGCGTGGAAGCCTCCGGCAACTGCACGATCCGAGTCCTTCCGGTGCCCGCCGGACCGCTCGGCCGGAGCGCGCAGGCTGTGCATGAGCGGTTGTCGCCGTTCGGGTTGGGCGGCGAGGTCTTCAGCGACGAGTTCCCGCTGGTGGCGTTCAACGTGCCTGCGAGCTCGGACCTCGCAGCCATAAAGTCGCTGCTGGTTCATGGAGTGGCCGAGGGCTGGTGGCACTTCGAGACTGCCTGCGTCACCGACGATTGGATCAATGCGTAGCGGTCTTCCTGTGCTGGGTGAAGTGTTCATCAGCGCTCCCCGGGGATCATCGGCATGCCGAGGTCGACCGAGGCACGGGGCCGGTTTCGGGCCATTCGATCGAGGGAGGCGAGCTTGTTGCGTGCGGCCTCGGCGCTGACTTGGAGACCTTGGACCTCGCCGAGCCAGCCGTTGGCGCGCGCTTCGTCGATGCGGTCAGTGAGGTTGCGGATGATCTCTTCCAGACGCCGTCGCTGTGCCGGGTCGACTCGGAGCATCGGGCATCGGATGCAGGCGTGCTCATGCGCGCAGGGGGTTCCGTAGGGGCGGCCGCATGTTCCGAGCTCGACCTTGCGCAGTTCGAAGTGCTTTTGGAACTCGTCCCACTCTTCCTCGGTGGGCTCGCGGTATTCGGCGGCCGGCCGGTTTGCTCGTCGGGTGTCCAGATACGTCCGGTAGGAACGGATCAAGTCGTCCTGGAAGACCGCGAGGTATGCCTGAAGTGGTGTTCAGACTGCGGTGTCCGAGGATGCGGGCGGCGATGTGTACAGGCAGGCCGCCGGTGACGGCATCGGTGATGAACATCCTCCGGAAGTCGTGTGGCGTGTAGCGCAAGGGCTGTCCCGCGCGATCTGTCAGTCCTGTCCTCACGAGCGTTGCACTGATGAGCTTGTTGACCTTTTGCGAGCAATGCTCAAGACCTAATAGCAGTGCACGGCGCCGGATGACCCCTACTCAATACCCGGAGCCCTGACTCCTTTCCACAGGCAGAGGGCTCCGTCGCCGTGCACTCTTGCGAGTGAGTATCGATCGCCTCCACCAGGGCATTCATGATCGTGACCCGAGCCGTCCGTACGACCACCCGCTCCTCAACACGCGAGCCCCAGAGCTCTCTCCGAAGACCGGGACCGTGCGGCCGGCTGGGGCCACGAACAGCTCATCGGATGTCGGGCCGCCGAGCCCTCCTATTAGGTCGCTGCGTGACCCCGCACAGGCTCACACGCTGGGCAAACTCCGGGAGAACGGGCCAGAGTTGGCAATCACCTGCGGAATCGACTGGGCAGAGAACCATGTGCGCCACGAGGCGCTTGAAGTCGAGCGGAGGTGAAAGACCGTGCGCCACGAGGCGCTGTGATCCGCGTGCGGGTGTGAGACCCGCATCGGCGTCCCGTCGCAGCGGGACGGCAGAAGCAGGGGGCAGTCGGTCCCGGCGAGTCGGCCGGATCTGATGGAGAGCAGCCCCGACAACGACGGGACGCACCGGAACTACCGGACGGTGCGGGTCCGGCAAGCGAGACGGGAAGGTGGACGCGAGGAACCAGCGGTGTAAAGCCCCTTAAGACCTCCGCCAGCTCAAACCCGGTGGATCTGGGCTGGATCGCGGTGCGCACTGCCCGTACGGGCAGGAACTCCTGGATCGGATTGATCTTGCCGGTCGGGAGGCCACGGTGAAAGGACTGCGGCGTAACCGTGGCGATGCCGCAGGGGCAAAGCTGGCCGCCTCACCCGACGAGCGGATCACAGTGAACGTGGGAACCACCTCGAAGCTTTCGTCTCAGTGCGCTCTCCAGGTGCGATGGGGCGGGAAGGCGCGACGTCCGCCGACGGCCCGAGGTGGGGCGGAGGGCTGGTAGTAGTCCGAGGGCGGGAAAGCCGTCCACATGGCGAAGCAGCCCAGCGGATTCAGGTAGTTGAGGAACTGCAAGGGACGGAGACGCTGGTGAATACCGGTGATCTGTGGCCCGACCCCGATGGGGCCTGGCTGCGGGTACGACGGATGCAGACCAAGCTGCACCAATGGGCGGTCGATGATCCCGACCGCAGGTTCGATGATCTCTACAACCTTGTCCATCACCCCGACTTCCTCACCGTCGCGTGGGAGAGGGTGAGGGGCAACAAGGGCGCGCGCACCGCCGGCGTGGACCGGGTCATCCCGGCCTTCATCGCCGACGACGCCGACATCGTGGCCTTCTTGAAGAACACGCGGGAGCAGTTGAAGGCCCGCACGTTCACCCCTCTGCCGGTGCGGGAGCGCGTGATCCCCAAGCCGGGCAGCGGGGGAAAGCTCAGGAGGCTGGGGATTCCCACCGCGATGGACAGGCTCGTGCAAGCCGCGCTCGTGCTGGTCCTGGAGCCGATTTTCGAGGCGTCCTTCAAGCCGGTCAGCTACGGCTTTCGCCCCGAACGACGAGCCCATGACGCGATCGCTGAGGTGCACCATTTCGGCACCAAGGGCTACCACTGGGTGTTGGATGCGGACATCGAAGCGTGCTTCGACAACATCGCACACTCCGCTCTCCTTGAGCGGATGCGCCGACGAGTCGGAGACAAGCGGGTTCTTGCCCTGGTCAAGGTGTTTCTGAAGGCGGGCATCATGTCCGCCGATGGCGAGACCAGGGACACGAACACCGGCACACCCCAAGGCGGCATCGCCTCGCCGCTGTTGGCGAACATCGCCCTCTCAGCGCTGGATGAATACTTCTGCGCCAAGTGGGACGCTCACGGCAACGGCGGCAAGCGGACAGCACACCGCCGACGCGGAGGTGCCACATACCGGATTGTCCGCTACGCGGACGATTTTCTGATCATGGTGTGCGGCGCCCGAGCTCACGCGGACGCGCTGTGGGAGGAGGTCACGGCCGTGCTCGCCCCTCTGGGGCTCCGCCTGTCCGAGGCCAAGACCCGCGTCTGCCATATCGACGAGGGGCTGGACTTTCTCGGCTTTCACATCCAGCGGAGGCGCAAGAAGGGCACCAGCGAGCACTACGTCTACACCTATCCGTCGAAGAAGGCGCTGGCCTCCGTCACGGGCAAGGTGCGGGCGATGACGAACAAGAGAGGTCAACGCACTCTCGCCAACCTGCTCCGCCAGCTCAACTCGGCGGTGCGGGGATGGTGTTACTACTTCCGGTTCGGGTCGTCCACAGCCACGTTCCACTATCTCGACGACTTCTGCTGGCGTCGAGTGACGTTGTGGCTGAGGAAGCAGCATCCCGGGATCGACTGGAGGACTCTGCGGCGCCGCTACTTGACCGGCGAGCCCGGTTGGCGGCCCGCGGAGGACGGGATCACGCTGTTCGTCCCGCAGCGGGTGAAGGTGACCCGCTATCGCTGGCGTGGATACAGCATCCCGACACCGTGGGCGAAGACCGCGACGGTGTGAACCGCGCGGCCCCAAGGGAGTCCGTGGAGCGCCGGATGCGGTGAGAGTCGCATGTCCGGTGCGGAGGGCGGGCCGGGGAAACGGGCTGGTCACAAGGCCAGTACCGCGCCCCGGTCCGACCCCTACTTCGCCTCCTGGCCGTCGCAGCGGCCGGGTGAAGCTGAGGGCAGCCTGATCCGGGAGACGCCGGGGAGGGTGGGAGCAGCCCTGACAACGCTGGGACGTGCCAGTACTGCCAGATGGTGCGGGTCCGGTCAGCGAGACGGGAAGGTGTACGAGAGGAACCGGTGTCTGACGCCCCTTAACGGCCCACCAGCTCAAATCTGGCGGATATGGGCTGGTCGCGGTGCGTACCTGCTTCTTGTGCGAGAGCGGGTAACTCCTGGTCGCCATGTGATCCACGGCCAGGAGGCCACGGTGAATGTCTGCGGCGTAGCCGTGGCGATGCCGCAGGGGTAGAGCTGGGCGCCTCGCCCGTCGATCGACTTTCAAGTGAACGTGGGAACCGTCCGGTGTCGTCCTCGCCATGCACAGCCGGTGCGACGGAAGGACAGGCACGTCGTCTGCCGACGGCGCCGGGCGGGGCGGAGGCTCCGTAGTAGTCCGAGGCCGGGAAAGCCGGCCGCATGGCGAAGGGGGCCAGCAAGTCAGTAGTGGAAGTGCTGGAAGACCAGGAGGCCGCTGGTGAATACGAGTGATCTGCCGCTCGGCTCGTTCCGGGCTGAGCGACGGGTACTGGAGATCCAGACCAAGCTGCACCGTTGGGCGACCGACGAGCCTCATCGTCGGTTCGACGATCTGTACAACCTCGTCTGTGATCCCGCTTTCCTGGCCATGGCCTGGGAGCGGGTTGCGGGGAACAAGGGCGCGCGCTCGGCCGGAGTGGACGGCATGACCGTCACCTACGTTCGGGAACGGTTCGGCGAGGTGCAGTTCCTCGCCGAGCTGCGGGAGCAGTTGAAGTCCCGTAGCTTCCGGCCGGTGCCGGTCAGGGAACGGATGATCCCCAAGCCAGGGTCGCACAAGCGGCGCCGCCTCGGGATCCCGACCGTGGCCGACCGGGTGGTCCAGGCGTCCTTGAAACTGGTGCTGGAGCCGATATTCGAGGCGGACTTCGCGCCGTGCTCGTACGGCTTCCGCCCCAACCGGCGGGCGCACGACGCGATGGCCGAGACCCGTTTCCTGGCATCCAAGACTTATGAGTGGGTGCTGGAGGGTGACATCACGGCCTGCTTCGACGAGATCTCGCACTCGGCTCTGATGGACCGGGTGAGGGCTCGGATCGGAGACAAACGCGTGCTCGCGCTGGTGAAGGCGTTTCTGAAGGCGGGCATCCTCACCGAGGTTGGCACCTCCAAGGAGACCGTCACCGGCACCCCACAAGGCGGGATCCTCTCGCCGCTGCTGGCCAACGTGGCCCTCTCGGTCCTGGATGAGCACTTCATCCAGATCGAGGGCGGACCACAGACCAGCCCGAAGCGACGGTTCACCCGGCGCCAGAAGGGGTTGGCCAACTACCGGCTGATCCGGTACGCGGACGACTTCGTCATTCTGGTCTCGGGCACCCGCGCTCACGCGGAAGCACTGCTTCCCGAACTGGCGGAGGTCCTCTCTACCGTGGGCCTGCGGCTCTCGGAGGAGAAGACACTGATCACGCACATCGACGAGGGCCTCGACTTCCTCGGCTGGCGCATCCAGCGCCACGAGAAGCGGGGAACCGCCCGGCAGTACGTCTACAACTACCCGGCCAAGAAGGCACTTCGGTCCATCAAGGCCAAGACGAAGACGCTCTGCCGTATGAACGTCAGCCTGCCGCTGGCAGTCCTGCTGCACAAGCTCAACCAGGTGCTGCGGGGCTGGACCGCCTACTTCCGCCCGGGAGTGTCGGCCCGGGCCTTCCAATACCTGCGCATGATCGTCTGGCGTCAGGTCTTCGGATGGCTCCGTCGCAAGCACCTCGGCACTGGATGGAAGGAGCTCCGTCGGCGTTACTGCGACGGCGGATGGTGGCCACACGACGGGGACGTCGTCCTGTTCAACCCGGGCTCGGTAGTCACCACGCGATACCGGCCCAGAGGGACGGTCATCCCGTCGCCCTGGCCCAGCACGATCTGAGGAAAGCAACTGCTCAACGGGGCTTGTGGAGAGCCGGATGCGGGGCCAACTCGCACGTCCGGTTCGGGAGGGCGGCGTGGAGAAACGGGCTGGGAGGAATCCCAGTACCGCGCTCCGCGCCGACCCCACCACGACGTGGCCTTGGTGGACGAGGCCGGACAGCTCGTCGCCAAGCGTCGCATCAACGACGATGCGGAGGGCTACCGCCAGCTGCTCGGCATGCTGGCCGAGGCGGGAGACAGCCCGCAGGAGCCCATCCCCGTCGCGGCCGAGACCGCCCGCGGTCTGCTGTTCGCTTGCCTTCGCGCCACTGGCCGCAAGGTGTACTCGATCAACCCGATGGCGGTCGCCCGCTACCGCGAGCGTCACCGTGTGACAAATCCGCTAAGGATCACTGCATGATCGATACGCTGAGCTGTTGGTCTAGTGATCGTTACAGGATTTCTGGTTGTTGTGACGTGTCGACCTGAGCTGGGGTTTCGGCAGAGGTTCAGGAGCCAGAGAGGCTTCTGAAGTGCGAGTTCAGTGATCGCTTCGGAATGTGGTGATCGTCGCAGGATTTCCTATTGCCGGGCACCAGTAGGGTGCGCGGGATGAACGTATGTGTCGAAGCCTCGTTCGATGCTGCTGTGCCGGGCAGTCCTGGGGCATCGCTGGTCCGGTGGTTTCGTGCCGCCCGCACCGGGCTGTACCGCGCCCTGGTGGAGGCGGGGGCCAGGAGCGGGGGAGGCGTCGTCTCCGAGGCACAGGTCAGACCGGACATCGACGACGTGCCGCGACGCTTCCCCCACATCGGGCAGGCATGGCCACAGTTCGAGGAGGAACTCACCGCGTTTCCCTGGGGGGCAACTCCTGTTTCTCACCGATGGCGGGGAACTGGCCGACCTGGGACGGGCGAATTTCTACCACGTCCTGAGAGACGGCTCCCGGCAGCTCGGCCAGCCCACGCTCGCTGACATTCTGGCCCGCCCGCCAGCTGCGCTCCAGCCGCAGTGTGCTCTGCCGGTGCGGGATCGCACAGGGGAGGGGCTTGATGTAAGGGGCCTGGAAGAAGGGGGCGACCTACAACACGCTCGTCACCGTCTTCGTGTCGTAGCCGGGCAGACAGGCTGGAGGCACTGCACGGACGTTCGTAGCCTTGAAGTGAGGTCTGTGCGGAATCGCGACCTGACGCGTTCAAGATTCTTTGCCGGTACACCCCCGTCTCGGGACCGAGAGGCGTAGGCACGAGCCCCGGCCCCCTAAGGAGGTCCCCGTGTCCGACTGCACCCCTTCCCCGGACGCCCGAACCCCTCAACCGTCATGGTTCCGCAGCGCGCGGGATATCACGGAGCTTGGGAAAGAGCCAGATACCGAGCGGCGGGTGAAGTCCCTCCATACTGCCGGCGCCGCTATGGAGCGGATCCAGCGCGCGAACGTGGACCAGTTCGTTTTTGGTGAGCGCCCGCTGATCGTTGGTCCTGACGGTTACGGACACGTCTTCTATGAGCACAGCAGCTACACCCCACCGGCCGTCTCCGCGGCCATCCACGCTCGCCACTTCGCTCTCGGGCGCAAGGAAATGCCGCGCGGAGCGGTGATGCCCGTGGCGGAGGGCACCCCGGAGGAGATCAGCGCTCGCAATCCGTTCGACGCATTCAACCAACAGCACCTCGTAGTCCCCGGGGGCCCCCAGTGGCGGGAGGCCGCCTCAACCGCGGTCTGCGAGCCCTTCTGGACCACCGGCATGGACGGAACCAGAACCATTGACGAGCAGTTCGTCGCCCTGATGAGGGCCGAAGTACGAATGATTCACCGGCAACTGGTGCCGGTGTGGAGGCACAAGATCAACGGATTGCGGGTGCTGCAGTTGGAGGCTCCGCTGTGGGCGGGTGGTCTGACGCTGCTGGATGTGGTGGCCGGCGAGCTGCGGATGGAGGGCCTGGTCTTCGAGACGGCTTTCGACGACCCGCGGGTCGATGCCGTGCTGAGGGGTCTGACGGAGGACGAACGGCGGGTGGCGATGGCCTGGGCCCACCCCTACGCGGACACCTGGACCGAGGCGGCCCGGCTCGCGGGTGCCGCCGATCCGGAGGCCTTCGGTGAACGGGTCCGGCGCAAGCTCAAGCGGCTCGGCAGCGAGTACACCCGGCGGCGCACCTCGGCCCTCCAGAAGACGGTGGCCTAAGGAGGCAGGACATGTCCGATAACGTCTCCTCCCCGAAGGCCCGGAACGGTGAACCGCGGGAGATCCGTTGTACGCGAGACGCCCGGGAGCTTCACGCCCAGGGCGTGTATGCCGAGGTCGAAGTGACGGGGCCCGCACGATACGCCGTCGACCGCTTGGAGTGGAACGGCTACAACCCGTATGTGGTGGTCGCCGAAGGCTATGGATACGACTTCACCGGCGACCACCCCGGCCCGCCCGCCATCACCGCCGCCATGCGTGCCACCCGCTGCGAGTTGAGGGTGCGGCCGCTGTTGCTGGAGGACGTCTCGGACATGGCCAGCGGGAGGAACTTTCTCGATGATTTCAACCAGCGGCATCTGATGGTGCCAGGAGGACCGCAGTGGCGAGAGGCAGCTTCCACCGCACTCGCCGAGAGCTGGTCTGTTGCGTTGGATCCGGGCATGAGCATCGAGGAGGTGTACACCCGCATCGTCCGGAATGACGTGCGCACGGTTCACCGGCAGCTGGTGCCGCTGTGGAGGCACAAGGCGAGCAGTGCGCGGGTGCTGCAGCTGGAGGCTCCGCTGGGAGGCAGCGGTCTGACGCTGCTGGACGTGGTGGCCGGCGAGCTGCGGACGGACGATCTAGTTTTCGAGGCCGGCTTCGACGATCCGCGCATCGGCGCTGTGCTGGCCAGGCTCACCGTGGAGGAGCGGCGGGTGACGATGGCCTGGGCCCACCCCTATACGGACAGCTGGACCGAGGCGGCGCGGTTCGCCGGGGCCACCGATCCGGAGGCATTGGGGGAACGGGTGCGCCGCAAGCTCAAGCGGCTTGGCATCGAGTACGCCCGTAGGCGCGCCCCTGCCGGCGATGAAGAGCGTTAGCGGGTTCGCCTCTTCCCCCAGGACTGAGATCAGGTGCACGCCCTTTAAGGACCTCCCATGACTCACACTGCCAGCCGACTACGCGAGTTCCGGTTGCCCGATATGAACGAGGGAATCACGGAGGCTGAGATCGTTCGCTGGTACGTAAGGCCCGGCGACACGGTCGTCGACGGCCAGATCGTCTGCGAAATCGACACGCTCAAATTCGCAGCGGAACTTCCGATCCCATTCAACGGGGTGGTGCATGAGCTGCGGTGCGCGGAAGGCGAGACGGTGGCTGTCGGAACGGTCGTCATCACCGTCGCGGACGCGGACGCGGCGGCACCACCTCCGGCTCCACAGTCCAGGTCGAACTACTCTCCCTCCCCGGATGCCCGAGCCCGCCGACAGCAAGAACTCAGCCTCTCGTGGGGCGTCCCCGAAACGGAAGTACGCGACGCCGAGACGTCAGGTAGGAACCCCTTTGGGCATGACGCCTTCCATTTCGGTGACCGACCGCTTGCCGTAACTACTGACAGCTACACCTACATGCCTTATCCCGAGGCCATCACGCCGGCTGTCTCCGCCGCGCTGCGCGCTCGTGACTTCGCGCTGCAGATCCCCGAGCCGTCCGAGGGCCTCTTGCGGCAAGGGGGGACGAGCAATCCCCTGGATGACTTCCTTCAGCGACATCTGGTGCTGCACGGGGGGCCGAAGTGGCGGGAGGCGGCTTCCACTGCCCTCGCCGAGGACTGGTTCGTCGAACTACCCGAGTCCAGAACCATCGACGAGACGTTCGTCCGCTCGATCAAGCCCGATGTGCAAACGATTCATCGACAACTGATGCCAGTGTGGGAGCACAAGGTGAGCCGGTTGCGGGTGCTGCAGTTGGAGGCTCCGCTGGGAGGCAGCGGTCTGACGCTGCTGGATGTGGTGGCCGGCGAGCTGCGGATGGAGGATCTGGTCTTCGAGACGGCTTTCGACGACCCGCGGGTCGATGCCGTGCTGAGGGGTCTGACGGAGGACGAACGGCGGGTGGCGATGGCCTGGGCCCACCCCTACGCGGACACCTGGACCGAGGCGGCCCGGCTCGCGGGTGCCGCCGATCCGGAGGCGTTCGGTGAACGGGTCCGGCGCAAGCTCAAGCGGCTCGGCGACCGGTACACCCAGCGCGCCGCAGCCGTCCGTAAGACGGAACCGGGCCGGTGACGTCGTGCTGCCCCGACCCGCGGATAGCTTTGAAGACCCGTGGCGGATGCGATGTAGCCGGGCTCAAGATTTTTTGCCGGTTGACCCGTTTTTGGGGCCTGAGAGGTGAAGGTGCACGTCCTGCCTAAGGAGGCCCATGTACAACCGCACCGCTTCTCCGGATATCCAAGCCCTCGCCCCTACTCGTCGAGGAGGTGAACGAGTGAACCCTTGGCGAGCCTTCGCGGTCCATGTCTTGGCCGCCGTCTGCGGACACCTGCTGTTCTGGACGCTGACCCTCGTGGTCCCCGTGCTGGCTGCCTGACCCTGTGACCCCTGGTTGGTCGCCCGAGCCACAGGAGTCAGGAGCCGCGCCCCCGTCACTGAGGTGAGGAGGTTACGAGACGAGCCTAGCGCTCGTCATGGGCGGTGTGGCTGCGGCTGCACCGCCCGACTTGTGCTCCGCTCCTGGTCAGCCACCTCGTACTGAGGACCGCGTACGTAGATCAAGCGAGCGCTGAGCGATCCGCCGGACCGGCCCGAGTACAGGGAATCAGACAGCGCCAGCCCGGACGGCACCAAGCGCGCGGCGGGACTCCTGAGCGAAGCGCTGACCTTGGGGTCTGGTGATCATTTCCGGATTTTTGACCGTGGTGTGGCGCGGCTCTGAGCTGGGGGTTTGTGGAGCTGCAGAAGCTGGAGAGGTCCTGAAGTGCGATTTCAGTGATCGTCTCGGAATGCAGTGATCGGCGCGGGATTTTCTTATGTCTGCGTGGCTGGACTGGGGCGGCGACGGCCCCTGACGGCCTGCCACTCGGTCGGGTGAAGACACACTGCGGCGGAACCCTCCCGGGGACACACGGCGTAGTGCCGTACATGAACGAAGTGCGCGTAAGCCGGCTGGCCTGGTCGACGTCGCGGCCGCTGACGACGCCACCGCGCTTGCCTTCCAGCAGCTGCTCGCCGACCGGTGGGCGACGGCGAGCAGCGGAGCACACGACCCGGAACGCGGGCGAGCCCGGCGTTCGGTTGCGCTGCTACCTGGACCTGCGCCAGCAGCTCACCTACCACGGTTGCGGGGAGATATCCCGGGGTGAGCGCCGCGAGCACCCGTTCACCTCCGTGGGCAGCCGGAAACCCACCTCCGGCGAGGCCGAGGCCCCAGCTGTTCATTCCCACGGCTGTGCGGGCGTGCCATCCGGGTCCAACCCATGTGGCCATCGATCCTGCAGAAACTGCCAGAGCCCGCCGAAGTCGGCAACGCATCGATAGAGGACTTCTGCGGCGTCTTGGTTTCCTGAAGCCTCGCGCATCTGCGCCACAGCGACCAGAGCGCTGGTGTTCCCAGCCTCGGCGGCCTGCACAGCGAGGGCCTCGGCGGTCTTTTTGTCTCCAGCCTGTTCGCGCATGCGTGCCAGGGCGACCAGAACGCTGGTGTCGCCAGCGTCTGCGGCTTGTCGGGCCAGGGCTTCGGCCGAGTCCCGGTCTCCGGCTTGCTCCCGCATCCGTGCCAAGTTCATTCGGCCGTCCGGAATGCCAGCGTCGCTCGCCCTCTGATAGAGGGCTTCAGCTGTGACAAGGTCGTTAGAACTCTCGCGGATCCACCCCAGCGCCACCAGTGCGACTCTGTAGCCGGCATCCGCGGCGCGCTGGTAGAAGGCCTCGGCAGCGCCTATATCCCCGATACGCTCTCGCCGTCTTGCCAAGGCAAACAGTGCCTCCGGGGCGCCGTCGTCGGCGGCCTGTAGAAGTAAAACCTCGGCCGATTCCTGGTTCTCGACCCTCTCGTGCAGCTGCGCGAGCAAAAAGAGAGGCACCTCGCTGGCGTCCGCGACCTGTCCACCGGAGCTTTCGGCTGTGCTCTCTTCGTGTGGCCTTCTCCGTTCAGGTGCCACCACGATGCTGGCGAGATTCTCGGCTCGTTCAGCGAGAGCAGGCCCGTGCCTGCGGGCCTGATGTCGGAGGTGCAATGCCCAATGGTTGCGGTAACGGAATCGCGCTGCTTCAGCGAGATTTAGCAAGTCGTCCATGTCGGTGAGATGGGTGTGGGCAGCTTGCCAGAAAGAGGCGGGTGGGCACAGGCGTCGGCGGGTGGCGCGGCCGTGTTGTTCGAGGTAGTCAGCAAGTCGGAATACCGGCCCGGCTGTCGGGTGGGAGGGCGTGGCGATCGGTGGGGTTCCGGGCGTGCGGCGCTGGGGGCGGGGGCTGGCGCGGCGTAGGGGGGCTTGCTTCCCATGAACCAGGTGTGCGAGTTCAGCGAAGGCAGCTTCTGCCCAGTCGTCGGTGAGCTGGTCGTGGTCGATGTCGGAGAGGTAGTCGAGGGCGGCGTCGGTGAGGAATGCCTGGGGGAGGTGGAGGGCGACGCCGAGGCGGCGTGCGTCCATCGCCGCTTCTAGTACGGCTTTGGCGGCCGGGGTGCCGCTCTGGTAGCGGTGCAGGAGTTCGGGGGCTCCGGCCAGGTCCTGTGTCAGGCGTCCGTCGGCACTGGCGCGGTTGAGGGCGTCGGCGAGCAGCCGATCGCCGCCCTTGGCGAGGACGTTCGCAGCGGCCAGAGCCGGAGCGTCGAACGTGTCGGGGACCGTGAGGGTGCGGCCGGTAAGCAGTTCCCGGACCCGGCTATGCGGGTCCGGCCCGTTTGGGGTGGGCAGCGCGGTGTACTGGGCGGCGTACTCGGGCCACAGCGTGCCCAGCACCAGCACCGGCCCACGCTCCGGTTGGACGAGCAGACTGTGCACGGCGGCCGCGATCCGTTCGCCGGTCCTCGGGTCGCCGAGGTAGTGCTGGGCCTCGTTCAGCCAGACCACGGTCCGTGGCCGGACGCGGTGCAGGTCGTCGAGCGCGGCCTCGGCGCGGGTCGGGTCGAAGGGATGCCACAGCCGCCACCCCTTCTCGGCCAGTGACTGGACGGCTTCCCAGCAGGCCCGTGTCTTCCCGGTGGAGGATGTGCCGACCAAAACCAGCATCCGGCTGTGGCCCTCCCCGGCCTCGCGCACGGCGTCCGCCAGGGTCCGGTCGTGTTCGCGGGGCACATAGCCGGGCAGGGCTCGCTCTTCCGGCGAGCCGGATCCGGGACCGGCCGGGGCGGGACCGGCCGGGTGGACTTCCAGAGCGTGCGGCTCCCACTCACCGATCGGCCTGCCCGGCCCCGACCCGGACCCCGCATCCGAGGCCGCCGCGGTCCGCTGCAGCTCCAGCAGCTCCTGCACGGGGAGTTTCAGTGCGCGGGCCAGTGCCGCCACCGTCTTTTCGGACGGCACCCGCCCGTCGGCCCCGAACGCCTCCGACACGGTCGTACGCCCCAGCTGTGCCCGGGTGGCGAGTTGCGTCTTGTCGAACCGGGCCCGGGCCAGTCCACCGTTCAGTCTCCTGCGCAGCTCGGTCAGTGCCGGATGGTGTTCGCTCTGCTCGTCGTGCACGTGCTCGCCCCCGGGCCGTGATGTGTTCGCCGCTGTTCATCTTCCTCCCGGCGAACCCCGGCGCACACCGATTCCGCGACCTTCAACCATGTCAACACCTCACCGTGCGCAGGGAGCCTGCCGTGAACGTCGCCGTCGTACTGCTCACCACCGCCCTGGTCGTCGTGATCTCGCTGCTGGCCGCCGTCGGTGTCGCCGTACTCGCCCGCCTGGACGGCGCCAGCTACCCCACCGCCCTCAAGCAGGCCGCCACTACGTTTGCTGCAGTCATCACTGTTGCCGCAGCCATGACTGCAGCCCTCGCCGCTGTTTGTACATGAGCGGGTCCACCGGTGCAGCGACCCCGCGTAATAGGCAGAAATCTTCCGCGCGATGGCTCATGTGGGTTCGGGTGCAGCGATTGCTTCAGTGTCGGGTGGCAGTGGGTCAGCGTTTGACGCGGTTGCGGACGGCGAGGACCGCGAGGCCCAGAAGGACGGGCTCGGCCAGGCGGGAGGTCATCTCGATGTAGGTGCCGGCGGTGGTCAGGTCCTGGTCGGCGGAGCGGAAGACCACCGAGTTGAGCGTGACGTTCAGGGCCTTCTCGAAACGCTCGTCGGTGAACCGGTTCCCCGTGGGGTTGTGCGGTTCGTCCTTGTCGATCTCGAAGGTGACCGTGCCTCCGCCGACGGGGACGGTGCCGGTCGCTTCCTGCTTCGGGGCGTCCTTGGGGAGGCCGACGCTCATCAGGAGCACGATGGTGACGAGCATAGCGGCGGCGAGCCAGCCCAGAGCCCGGGAGGCGCGCAGGCCGTAGCCGGACAGCGCCCAGTAAGCGGTCAGAAGGCTTCGCTCGCTTCGGGGGATGTCGTCGGCGTGGCGGCGCATCTCCATCTCTCCGTAATAGAAGTCGGCGGCCCCAGGCTCATGCTTGCCATCCTCGAACGCTTTGCGCAGCGCGCGGTACACCGGTGCCAGTTGCAACGGCCCGACGCGCCCGGCGCCGAACACTGCCACGTTCCAGCCCCGGGCAGCCGCTGGCTCGCTCGCGCGCCAGTGGTGTTCTTCGGCGAGGGTGCGGCGCTGGGTGAACCGTACGGGGCGCCAGCCCCGCCAATGCACTGAGGGCGGCACCGTGTCGAAGATGCAGGCACCCTCCAATCGCAGCTGGTCCAGGTGCACGGTTCCGGTGAACAGGCAACCCACGAGGTCGACGTCGGCGAGGACCAGGTGGGCCGCGTCCACCCCGCGCAACGAGGCCATCCGCACCGCGGCGTCGGGCGCATCGGCAAGAACCTGTTCGTCCACCGTCTGTCCGTCGGGGAGTACGAAGGGGTTGGCCTCCGCGGCGATCGTGAGGGGGTATTCGAAGACAGCGTGGGCGAAGTCCACTGTGGCGTAGCGCAGACGTAACTCGGCCGTTGATGTCCAGCGGGTTCGCAAGCACTCCAGCCGGCGCGCAGCGAACGAGAGGTTCGCTGGGCTGCTGAACGTCGCCTCGGAGAGCACAAACCGCCCGGCGCACACCAAGGGGCCGAGGGTGACCAACCGCTCGAAGGTCGCCTCATCGAACCTAGCGTCGCCCTCGAAAACTGCCGACCGGAAGTGGGCGGCGCCCTGGAAGGTTGCGTACCCGAATGAGGCGTGACCCTCGAAGGTCACCTGCCCGAACTGGCCGGTGCCCTGGAAGGCCGCCCGCACAAAAGAGGCGTCCTGGAAGGTCGCCGAGTCGAACTGGGCGAGGTGCTCGAAGGTCGCCGAGTCGAATTTGGTAATGCCCTGGAAGGTCGCCGAGTCGAACCATGCGAGGTCGTGGAAGGTCGCCGATCTGAACCCGGCGTAGCCCTGGAAGCTCGCCGTGTCGAAATGGGCGTAGCCCTGGAAGCTCGCCGACTCGAAGCGGGCGAGGCCCTGGAAGGTCGCCGAGTCGAACCACGCAAGGCCCTCGAAGGTCGCTGAGTCGAACCACGCGTGGCCCTGGAAGGTCGCCCTTACGAATTGGGCATCGTCTTGGAAGGTCGCCGAGTCGAACCGGGCTTCGCCGAGGCGGGGGTGTCCGGTGGCGGGGTCGATGAGGGCGTCGAGGAGGGCATCGAGAAGGGGTTCGGTGAAGGAGGTGCCGCGATGGTCGATGTCGGCGCCGGGTGTCAGGCCATCCAGGTAGGCGTCGCGGTCGGCGTCGGCCAGATGGGCGAGGCAGACGGTGTGACCAGGGGCGTGAATGCCGCGGCAGCCGACCGTGTCCTCCGGGGTAGTGCCGTGGCCACAGTGCGGCCAGTCAGGCGGAGTCGGGGACGGTTCAGGGCTCGGGTGTGGCATACCCGAAGGGACGATTGAGCACGGTCGATGGTTGCCGAGCTCGCCTCCGAATGCGGCGGGCGCGTGCCCGGGCGGTGAGCTGGTGGAGGTGGTCGATCCAGCCATGCATGAACACCTCCGCCCCGCTCTGTTCGGCCCCGGGCAGCCGCAGCAGCCCCTCCCCGGTGTCGGCCTGTTCGGTGAGTACCGACTCCAGCCAGGTGGCGACGCGGCGATTTCAGGGGTGAGGCACATGGTCAGGGCGTGCACGACGCCTGACGGGTTGATCATCAGGGTGGTTACAGTAGCAGCGGGCTCGGGACAAACGCCTGGTCACGGCCCGGGAAGAGCTCGACAGCTGCAGCGCAGGGCCAGCGGCCGCTACTGCAACACTGCAGAGAAGATCGCCGCCCGCATCGGCGTGATCGCCAAAGCCCGCCGCGTCACTGGCTGCCTGCGTACCTCCATCACCACCGACGCCACCGGACGGCCCACCTTCGACTGGCACTTTGACCAAGACGTCCTCCAGGCCGAAGCCGCCGTCGACGGCTGGTTACACGCGGCTGACCACCCTCACCCCCGAACATGCCGACACCGCAGAGGTACTGCGGTGTTACAAGGGCCAAGGCACCGTCGAGCGCCGCTACGGCGACTTCAAGGGCCTCCTGGCAGCCACCCCCGTCTTCGTGCAGGACAACAAGAGGGTTGCCGCACTGGTGACGGTGATCGGCCTGGCCCTGTTCGTGTTCTGCCTGATCGAGCGTCAGGCCTACCGGGCCCTCGGGGGCGACCAGAGGATGCCCGGGCGCTATCCCGGCAACCAGCAGGTCCGGCCCACTGACCGGATGATCTTCTACCATCTCTCCAGCCTGCGGCTACGCGTCGTCGGCGCCACCGACCCGACCACCATCGTCATCAGCCGCGGCGTCCAGCTCCATTTCCTCGACCTCCTCTGCCTGGAACCGACGCATCCCGCTGGCCAGAGCTGAACGAGTTACCCGTGGCGTGCCATGGGCCATCCTGGGGGCGTTGACGGCATAGCCCACAACCAGGGGCGCGCCGCCCGTGCAGGTGCGCGTCCTTCCCTCAGTGTCGGTGGGCGTACGGAGGATGACCAAGTGGCCGCCGGATGCACGTGACCTGTGGCAAGCTCATCTCCCTGGGGGAGAGGAACGACTGATGACCCGTTACCAATGCGGATCGTGCTCGTATCAGAGCGACCATCTCGGCGAGGCTCAACAGCACTCGCACCAGACGGGCCATGTTTGCATCGGCAAGGACGGTGCCGGGCCAGCCGGAGGTAAGTTCGGCAAAGCCAAGGGCGTGGTTAAGGTCGGCGCCAGCGTTCTGGCCGCCACCACCATCGGGGTCCTCACCTGGAAGTACAAGGGGCTTCAGGAAGAGCACGAGGAGCTCCAGACGAAGCACCAGGGGCTCTTGTCCATGGCTGCGGGACTGGTCGTGCAGTTGGCGGAGTCGACGGCGGAGAACGAGAGCCTGAAGTCGGAGAACGACTACCTGAAGTCGGCCACCGGTGCCTCGAAGACGCTCAAGAGCTACGACTGCTGAGTGAGGGCGTACTGCGGGTAGTGCCACTGGCGGACGGGTGCCCCAGAGCTCGATGCCGTTGGAAGGTCGAGCGGGTGTCGGCCCAGCCCGGTGCTAGACCCGTTCTCCGCAGGTCACCCATGCGAGAAGATCAACTGATCGCAGCGGGCCAGCCACCGATCAGCGCAGCGGTCCGAGTTGCAGAACAACGTGGGAACGGCCACTCAGGCCGGGAGCTGTGGCCTGGTGTTGGGTCTGGCGGGCGGCGAGGGTGCGCTATTTTCGTACCGTATGGAAGTCACCTCCCCACTGCGTCAGGCCGTCCTCGCCTGGCTTGAACAGGCACGGAACCTGCCCTCGATACCCCAGGCAATCACCGATGTAGCACTGTCGACGCAGCCAGAGTTCGATGCCGTGATCAACGCGGTGGCGGGCGCCGCGCCGAAATCCGAACACCGCGACCTGTACGGCAAGGCCGATGACGACTGGGCGCCCCGATGGTCCACGCTCCTGAGCGGATCAGGGCTGGGGGACGCAACCCGTCTGGTTGCCCAGGGGGCGACGGTGCCGGTGGAAGAGGTTGCGGACAGCTTCGTCGCCTTCTGCACGGCGCCCGCGCCGGCAGTGGAGGACTGGCTGTTGCTGACTGGCGACCTCCCCGAGGGGGCACGGATCCCGCTGGGCCGGTACACCCTGCAGACCTTCTCCGTCGACGAACTGAGGCAGTTGGGTCCGATGCCCGCCCTTTACGGCCTTCAGCCGGGCGGGCTCGACCTCCGTCTCCTGGCTGGTGCGCCGTTCGTCCACGCCCCCGATCCGGACCGTGCCTCGGACCGCAGTGGCGCGCCCTGGTTCGATTTCACCGGCCCGCGGCCGGAGGCCGGGCACTGGAGGGCGCTGCTGCCGCTGATCCTGTGGAGTCCCGAACTCCTGCATGTCGACGCGGTGTTCGACGTTGAGCGCGGTCGCGAGTTCGGGCTGCACCCAAACCACGTGCCCACCACCCTCCAGATCTACGAGGACCATGACGGCAGGCAGGAGGAAGTGGAGGTCCGCGAGACTGGCACCTTCCACGTCCCCCAGGCGCAACTCCCGCGCCTGCAAGCCTTCTGCGCCGCCGTGACCGCAAAGATCGACGCCGTCATGGACGGCGCCATCAGCAGCCGAAGGCTGCCCAGGAGGCGCGCCCTGCGCTTGGAGCGCGCGGCCCGGCACCTGCTGCAGGCCCACCAGCGCACCCACAGCGACTACGGCGTGTGGGAGCAGGAGGCTGACGAGCTGCACCTGGACTACGTCATCACGCTGGAAGCCCTGATGGCTAGCCCCGACGACAAGCACGAGGGTGTCAGCGAAAGGATCCGGTCCCGTGCAGCCGCCCTGTTCCTTACCCCGTCCCTGCGCCAGCAGGTCGAGACGATTGTGCAGGAGGCGTACAGCGCGCGCTCCAAGTACGTGCACGGGGACGTCCTCAAGGACCAGGAGGAGAGCGAGAAACTGGCCGCCCTGCGTGACCTCAGGCTGATCGTGCGGCAGGTTGTTCTGCGCTGGCTCGTCCTCACCCCCTGCGACACTGAAGACCTCGCACCCCTCCTCGACGCGGCTGCTGCCGGCACCGGCCGCGAACGCGCCATCGACGAACCCCTGCGTGCCTTCTTCCGCGCAACGCCGCCGCAGGACCGCCTCGGGCTCTGAGCCGGACCACAGCGCCGGTCGTGAGCAGTACGACGCGGCCCGCTGTTCCTCGGCAGGTGACTGGCAGCAGTGCGAGGGCAGTCGCCGGCGGGTGGTCCGCGTGCTGGTGCCGTACTCGGTCCTCCTCTCTGGCCAGGGCCAGGCCGGGAGGTGGCAGGCACCGGCACCGGGGGAGTCAGGTGGTGTTGAATTCCGCTACCGCCGCCGTGGCTCGCTGGTCTGCCTCTGCTTGCAGGGTCTCCCAGTCGGCGGCCACCTGGCGTGTTCCTGTAGCCAAGACCGCGGCGCGTACGGCGGTGCGGACATCGCCGGGACCCACCCGTAGCCCGGCTCCCCTAAGGCCCTGGATTTCCGACAGCGCCTGCGCGGCGGCCTGGTCGAGGTCGGGGGCTGCCCCGGCAGACGTGCTGGCAGCATCCCGGCACAGCACGATGACGTCGATGCGGTTGGGCTCCGCCGCTGCGGTCTTGGAGAGACTGGTCGCCACTTCGGCGATCACGGCGCGGGTGGTGGTAACGGTGAAGCCGGCGTCGGACAGCGACCGCATCAGAGCGCACCAGCCCGTGGTCTGCGACTGGTGGAAGCTGAACAGGAGGCAGCCGCCGGGCTTGAGGACGCGCCGGCACTCGCGCCAGACACGGGCTGCGGTGGCTTGGAATCCATCAGGGGAGGCGTTCTGCACTTCCTGGACGGCCCGGGTGCTGGGCATGTCCGGGTAGCCCTGGTAGGGGCGCATGGCGCTGAGCCACGCGTGGAAGAAGTCCGCAAGTTCCGAGTAGTGGACGTTATCGACGTAGGGGGGGTCGGTGACGATGAGGTCCACGCTGTTGTCGGGGAGATCCGTCTGTGAGGCGTCGCCGGTGGTGGTGTAGGCCGTTGCGGGATTCCGCACGAACTGCTGCCACGTCGTGCTCAGGGGGCGGGCGACGGGCAGCGAGGACTGGTCAACGGCGAGGACCCGGCCGGCCTCGGCCCTGAAGTCCAACGGGGTGCTCTTGTACTGGGCCGCTTTGTGCAGCCGGGTGAGCACCCCGGAGAACCCGGCCGATCCCCCCTGGGCGCCCCAGGGGTCTCCCTCGACGCTGCACCGCTCCGGTCGCAGTACGTGGTTGTGGAAGACCGAGCGGACCGGGCCGGTGCCCTCCCCCTTGTAAGAGCAGAACAGGTTGTGGTGTTCGACGGTTCTGCCGAACGATGCGATGAGCGCCTCGCGTTCCGCGGACGCCCCGGGGAGATCGCGCAGGGCCGCGCCGATCAGTCCCAGGCTGTAACGCTGGCGCTCGTTGAAGAACCGCTCCCAGGAGTCGTACCCCCAGCGCAGCGCCTGGATGGTGCTGACGCCTTCCTCCAGCGCGCCGAGCGGGCGTACGAGCTCATCGGGGGAGGTGTCGGCGAGGGACTTCGCTGCCTTGTCGTACAGGCAGAGGTCGAAGTCGTCGATCGCCCGGTACTCACGCTGGCCGTCGGCGCGCAGCACCAGCTTCGCGTACATGCGCCGCTCCGGGACGGCGCCGTTCAGCGCGGCAATGACAGGGGTGCGGTGACCGTGGCGGCACGTCATGAACCGTCCACGGGCGGCCCCTTGGAACGAGAAGGCCATGCCGCAGGCGGGACAGTGCCCCCTCTCGTCCTTGCTCAGGTCGGTGACGCAGACGCCCCGGCAGCCCGGGCATACGGCCTGGGCGCGCGGGTGCCTGCGCGGGTATGCGTGGCGGGCGAACACTCGGGTGGTGAAGAGCTCCACGTCCTCGCCGCACTCCGGGCAGTACGCGAGGGCGACCCAGAAGTAGTGCAGGACCGGCTCGTTGGAGGCGGTGCGGTGTAATTCCTGGACGGGACGGGCGCACTTCCTGACGACCTGCCCGAAGAGGTCCGCGAGCACCTCTAGATCCCATGGTTGCAGCGCCTGCCGCTGGGTGAGCGTCGCGACGGGGTTGATGTCGCGGCCGACAACAGCGGCCCCGAGTTTGGCCGCCTCGACGAGGGTGGTGCCCGATCCGGCGAAAGGATCATAGACGACGAGCCCTCGCAGCCTGGCCTCGGCGTCCGCTACAGAGTCGTCCGGCCCGGACACCGCAGCCAACAGTAAGTGGCGTGCGACGCTGCCCAGGCGCCTCGCCCACCACTTGTGCACGTAGGTCGCGGGCCGGTGCACCTCCTTGCGCCACGACTCGTGCTCGGCGATCCGGCTCCACTCCACTGGCGCCGGCCCGGCCTCGAGAAGTGACACCGGGGGAAGGCCCGCCCCTGGCTTCTCGTTCATGTGTACGCCCCCGGTGGTCCGAACCCGGATCCACCGCCCTCGGATTGGGCAGGAGCAGGTGACGGCCTGTCAACGTGCGTTACTGTAACGGCAGGTAGTGGGGGGATACCAGGTGGGTGATGGCGCGCGTGACGTATCTGGACTGTCTCGTCCCTCCCGACGCAGACCCGGCCGACTTCTTCGAGCGCGTGCAGGCTCTTCGCATGACGGACCGCGGCCGCACCGTCGATCTCGGTCCACTGGACCGCGCCACCCTGACCCTGCTGTCCCGCGCATTATCGAGCGACCAACACAGCGTGTACCTGGGACTCCCGCGCGGGCGGCACGACCTGGCCGTGCTGATCGGGATCTACCTCCAGCTCATACGGCGCGGTGCAGAGCTGACTGGCGGATCGCCCTGTCCGGTCCCTGACGGACCGGTGGTTGTCGTCGGATTGCGTACCAACGTCACCGTACGGCTGGCACAGCTCGCGATCGGCCGACAGAACCTCTCGCGAGCCCTGCGCATGCAGAGAATCCGCGGTGACGGACGGGTTGTTGACCTCCAAGGAAAGATCACCAGGGCTGTCGACTCGCCCTCGGGACTGTTCTACCTCAACACCGCACTCGGCAGGCCCTCGCTGGGGACCCGCGTCGGCACCGTCGTCATCGACCGCACCAGCATGGCCAACGACCAGTCCTGGGAGCGCGCGTTGGCCTGGGCGAGCGAGCACGACGCCGCTCGCGTCGTAGGCGTCGGCGACCTGGGCACCCAGCCGGGCAGCAGCCGGGCCTGGACCCAATGGCCGTGGACTCCCGCGCTGCGCACCGACGTGCGGCACACCCTCGGACACCGCCCCGCATACGGCCCCCTGACCAGCAACGCCCTCCTCGCCCACCGCCCGGCAGCCGCACCAAGCGTGGCGGTATACCGCCACGAGCAGCTCGCCGAGCTGCACCGGACCGTCGTGGCGGGTGTGGTTGCAGCACGGCGTATCCACACGTCTGAGCCCTGGCCGCAGCCGATCGCCGACGCCGTGCGCCTGCTCAACCTACTGTGGTGCAGCTGGGGTTCGATCGGAAAGCAAGACGCCTGGCAGGTGCTGATGGGGCGCGGCAGCGGCGCACGGGCGCTGGCCCGGTCGGTGTCCCGCGGGACATTGGAGGGCCGGGCCGGGCCGTGGGGGCTGTTCCGCGAAACCCAATGGCCCGACCTCCGGCGCAGCGTGTTGGACCTGTATGAACTGCTCTACGACGACAACCCCCGCCGAGACCTGCTGCTTGCGCTGATCGCCTGGGCACGGGCCGACCGGGCAGGCGTCCCCGTTCTCGTCCGCACCCGCTCCCGCTCTGCCGCCGCCGCTGTCGCCGAGGAGTTGGCCGACACGCTCGGCGGTGACGCCGACTCCCTGCTGCTCGCTCCCCGGCCCGGGTCCGCCGCCAGCAGGGGAGCCGGAACGCTGCATGTGATGCCCTATACGGAACGCCTGCCCTGGGATGCCTCGCCGAGGCTCGAGCTCCACCTCGGTGTCCCCGCGGCCTCACGCACCGGCGTGCTGTTCTCCGGTGCTGCCGATGAACACCTCGCCGTTGTAGAGCAGAGCGAGTACACCTGGCTGGAGCGTTCAGCCGACCGCGCGCTGCACGGCTGGCACGAGCAGATACGCCAGACCGCCGCGGTGCTGAGGCTGGGCGAGGTACCAGAGCCGGCGACGCCCCCGCTGCCCGTCGCGTACGGCCCCGTCGACCTCTCCAGACCGTCCACCGCACCAGAAGAGCCGCCCCAGCACGACAGCCGGCTCGCCCTCGACCTCTCGGCGCTCTTCGAGGACTACGACGCCCCGGCCAGGGCCATCGGCACCCCGGCGGACCCCGGCCGCGGTGCCACAGCGGTGGCGGCCGCGGACGACCCAGTGTCGGCCACGGCCGTGCTCACCGAACCCGAAGGGGCAGTGCTCTGGCTGCGCAGCGACGAGCAGGTCGACGTCCTCATCGGCCAGCGCTACGCCAGGGTGCCCGTGACCGCACTCACCCCCGGCAGCCGGCTCCTGCGCGCACGCGGCGACGGGCAGTCCAGACTCCACGACCGGCTCGTCATGGTGATGCACGACAGCGCCGAAGTGACCGCTATGGACACGATGATCGGCTTCTTCCGCCAGGCCATCACCACCGTGCACGAGCAACGAGGGTCGTGGCCAAACGTGCTCACCGCCCTGAAGAACCTCGGGAGCGAGGTCTCGTCATGGCAGGCGGTGAGCAAATGGGCCGACGGCAGCGTCATCGCGCCGGAAGACCCGCAAGACATCCACCGGGTTGCCCTGCTGGCTCGGGACACCCGCCTGACCGCAGGAGGCACCTGGCAGCGCCTGGCCCGCATGGCGGAGGAACTACGCCGCTTACACCGGGCGCTGGGCCACACCGCGGCGGCGGCGATGACCGAGGCCGCACGGGGCACGGAAGGTCCCGCGCTGCGCCAGCTGAAGACACTGTGCTCCGGGATCGACGTCTCGGAGGTCCTTGAGGAGTTCGACCTGGTCGTCGTCCGCAGGGTCGGCGGCCAGAAGAGCGTGTCCACAACCGTCCTGGGCCGCGTGCCAGGCCCCCGCAGCGCAAGCAGCTCACCACAGGAGGCGCCGTGAACGATGCCCGCAACAACCCGCTGGCGCCGCACCCCGATAGCGCTGCGGACAACCAGCGGGAGACGGTGCTGATCGACCACCTGACGCAGGTCCTCGCCGACAGGCTCGCCGACCGCAGCGGAGCGCCGCACAAACCCCCGTGGACACCACGCGACCACGTCGTCGTCGGCGTGCTGCCCGCCGTCGTGGTACCGCCGCAGCAACCCCCGGCACCAGACGAGGCGACGGCCGACCCGGGCCGCCGGCCCGTCGAATCCCTGCGCGGCACGCAGGCGCCCCCGGTCCTGGCACTCGACTTCCGGGTGCGCACCGCCCCCGGCCGCAGGACCGCACAGCTCGCCGTCCACTGCCGATTCGCCCTGTACCTGGAGGACATCGCCAGCTACGCCGAGCACATGGAGTACCTGCGCGGCGACGAAGACCCCTCCGGCGCACAGGCCCGGCCGGGAGAGCTGCTGGGCGTCTGGCGCCGCCGCGACGTCCACGTGCCCGACCTGGTCATCGAAGTGCCGCTCGGGGAAGGCGACCTCGATCCGCACGCGCTCAGCGAGGCCCAGCAGGTGCTGGACCGGGCGGTCCGCCGCGCGGTGGACGCACACTTCGCCCGCCCCGAGGCCCGTCGCCCGCTCACCGCGGGGCCGCAGAGCCGCCAGGGGCGGCGCAGGCGCAATGTGCTCCCCGCGGAGGCCATGGCCGACGAGGAGGCATTCCACCACCACGTCGCGGCACTACTGGACCGCGACGCGGCCCCCTGCGCACCCCAGCTGGTGCTGTCCGCGCACGCCCAGGCCCTGGACGGCGGCGACCACCTCATACGTGTCTCCCTGCACAACCAAAGCGACACGGCGCAGAGCGACTGGCAGGACCTCTCCGTTTACGACTGCCGCTTCGCGGTCCTGCCCGGAGACGGCATCAGCATCGTGCCCCAGCGCTTCCACCTCGCCCCCCGCGACTACCGCCTGGAGGAGCTGGCGGAGGTGATCGGTCGCGGCACCGGCTGCGCAGCCGTTCCCCACGGCAGCGGCCTGCGGACCGAGACCCTGCCCATCCATGTCCAACGCACCGTCGTGCCCCGCCAAGCCGGGGTGCGACACCCGAGGTGGCGTGAGCTGGCCGACGACCCGACCCCGATCCTGGACTCCGTCGAGGTCGCGATGGCCCGCTACGCTCGGGAGTTCGCCGCCGCCTGCCGTGACGCCCAGCAGCTGCCGCACCACAAGGCCATCGAAGCCGACCGCGCCCAGTTCGACGACGAGGCCAGGCGGTTCGGCCTCGGCCGCGAGTGCCTGGACCTGGACCCGGACCTCAAGCATGCCTTCCGGCTCGCCAACGAGGTCTTCGCCCGCGTCAACGACGGCCGCCCGTACGACAGTTGGCGGCTCTTCCAACTGGTCTACATCGTCTCCCACCTGCCGGCCCTCGCCGTGCGCGAGCACCCGCAGCGGACGGACCTGCGCGCTGAACTCGACCACACCGACGTGCTGTGGTTCCCCGCGGGCGGGGGGAAGACCGAGGCGTACCTGGGACTGATCCTCACAGCCCTGTTCTACGACCGGCTGCGAGGCAAGCACGCAGGGGTCACCGCCTGGCTGCGCTTCCCGCTGCGCATGCTCAGCGTGCAGCAACTCGACCGCACCCTGCGCATGCTGATCGCCGCCGAGGAGCTCCGCGTCGAATGCCGGATCGGATCCCCCCACGACGACCCGTTCGCGCTCGGCTACCTCGCCGGCGGCACGGGCAGCCCCAACGATCTCCACTGGGATGGGGGCTGGTGGCGCGGCTGGGAGACCGAGGCCGCCGCCACCCGGGCGGGGACCTTCGCCGAAGACCACCTGCGCGACCGGCTCGTGATCACCTGCCCCTACTGCGAGCGCGACAGCGTACGGCTGCGCCTGGACATCGATGCGGTCCGCCTGCATCACGAGTGCGCCGCCTGCCAGCGGATCCTGCCTCTGCACGTGAGCGACGTCGAGGTCTACCGCACCCTGCCGGCGATCGTCATCTCCACCGTCGACAAGCTCACCGGGCACAGCTGGTTCCCCGAGTTCACCGCGTTCCAGCACGGACCGAAGCACCGCTGCGCCGAGCACGGCTACTTCTCCTTCCCGCGTTTCGGAGTCTGCTCGGCCGGGCCGGACCACTGCACCGCGCCGAAGGGCGGCTACCCGGCGGCCCGCCCGATCAAGGACCCGGTACCGGCACTGACGGTGCAGGACGAGATGCACCTCCTCAAGGAGGAGCTCGGCGCGTTCAACGCGCACTACGAAGGCATGATCGCCGAACTCCAGTCAGGAGCAGGCAGCGGCCTGCCCAGCAAGATACTGGGCGCCTCCGCCACCATCGAGCAGTACCAGGACCAGCTCCGCCAGCTCTACGGCCGCCGCCCCCGCGCCTTCCCCGCACCGGGATGGACACTCGGCGAGAGCTTTTACACCACCACCCGGCCCGACTTCCGGCGCGTTCACATCGGAGTGCTCCCGCACAAGCGCCGCAAAGCCGACGTCGCCGCGATCGTCCAGGGCGAGCTCCTCACCGAGATCGCCCGGCTCCAGGAGGAGCCCAAGGCCCTGCGCGAGCGCCTCGCTCTGCACGGGCTGCCTGACTCGGACCTCCCACGGCTCCTCTTCCCCTACGAGGTCTCCTTGGCCTATGTGAACAGCAAGCAGCACGGCACCCAGCTCGACGAGGAGCTAGGCCAGCTCTCCGACGACCTGCAGCACGCCGGACTCGACCGCGTCGAGCACGCGGTGCTCACCGGCGAAGTCCCGGTCCCCGACCTGGCCGCGGCCATCGCCCGGGTCCAACGCGAGCACCTGGACACCCCGCGAGGAGAGCGGCTGCGCGCCCTGGTCGGCACCAGCGTGCTCAGCCACGGGGTGGACCTCGAGCGCCTCAACCTCCTGGTCCTGGCCGGCATGCCGCCGACCGCCGCCGACTACATCCAGGTCACCGCCCGGGCCGGGCGAACCCACGCAGGCCTCGTCGTCACCGTCTACGACCCCATCTCGCGCCGCGAACGCTCCATGTTCTCCAACTTCCTGAGCTACCACCGCCTGCTCGACCGCATGGTCACCCCCGTGCCCGTCAACAAGTACGCCTACTTCGCAGCCCGACGCACCCTGCCTGGCATCGTGCTGGCGCTGCTTCACGACGCCGCCCGCGACCCCGCGCTGAAGCCACCACCGGAAGGAGCCGACTACTCCAAAGACTTCAAGCGCTGGTGGAGCGCCCAACGACCACTTCTCGACCCCTGGCTGGAACGACGCATCCCAGCCTGCTACCGCGAGCGCGTGGAGGGCGTCAACGGGCGCGGACTGGAGAACGACCTCGTTGAGCGGATCATGGAGACCTGGCGGCAGGAGGAACGGCCCAACCTCAACAAGGGCGCAGAGGAAAGGCGCACCGCCTACCTGTTCCTCCAGCAGCCGCTCACCAGCTTCCGCGACATCGACAAGAGCACTTCGTTCCAGTCACTGACCAGCAGCCAGGACGCCTTCAAAGCGCTCGCCACCAACACCGCCGACAGTAAGGGGGGCGAGGATGAACCGCAGCCGTAGCCAGGCCATGACCGCCTTCCTGCCCGGTGCCGTCTTCCGCCACGAACAGCGGCTGCGAGGCAGAGTCCAGGCAGTCGACGGGGACGTGGTTAAAAAGCTCAACGAGGACGTCATCTACGACGAGATCTCCCGCTACCTGGAGCGCTGGAGCGAAGACGCCAGAGCCGCTCTGCCCGTGCCGCAGGGCAGACTGCGGCAGAACTTCGTCCTGGTCAGCCCCGACCTCGTCCGCTTCGAGGTGTTCCCGCTCGTCCTCGAATGCGTCCGCCGCTCCTGCCGCCGGGTGCGCACCTACGTGAAGCCCCAGCAACTCGCGGCCGACCCCCGGTGCCGCACCTGCGGCGCACCGCTGCGGCAACTCCCGTACTTCAACGCGCACAACTGCGGACGCGTCCGCCCCATGTACGTGCCCAAGTGTCGTGTTCCCGCGCACGGCTACGACCACATCGTGTTTGAGAACACGGGAAGTTTCGTCACCGCCCTCTGGCGCTGCGTCGGCCCAGGCTGCGGCGGCGTGAAGCTCCAGGGGACCTCGCAGTCCCCCTGCGGCTGCGAATGGAAGGATCCAGCCGGCCGCGCCATGATGCGGGCAAGGACGTTCAACGACACCCGCGCCTACCAGGTCCACGCCCTCCAGCTCGTCAACATCGACAACTCCGAGTTCCGGCAGTACCAGCGCCACCCCCAGCGCGGCCGGATCGCGGCCGCCCACTACCTGAACCTGATCGACTCCCTGGCCCAGGGCCTTGGCGACGCCTCCCAGAGCGTCACGGTGCCGCGCCTGTCCCCACAGGAATGGCAGCAGAGGGAACAGCAACTGCGCCAGATCCACATGGGGGAGGAGGCGATCGAGCAGTTCCGCAGAATGATGGGCCCCGAGGAGAGCGGCCTGGCTGCTCTGCCCAGTACGGACGCCGACAACGCGCGGTGGGAACTGCTCGGCGCGGACCGCCCCTTCGTGGAACGCGCAGCCGTCTTCGACCCCGCCCAGATCCAGCGCATCACCCTCGACGACCAGTGTGCACGCTTCGCCGAGCTCCAGGACCGCCTCGCCCAGCAGACCACGGAACGCGCCCGCGAGCAGGCCCGCACCCTGGGGATCGCAGAGATCGCCGTCACCTGGGAGTTCCCCGTAGCCCGAGTCGCCTTCGGCTACACCAGAGAAGAGCACGAGCCCGAGCGGGGCGTCCTGACCGGCTTCCACAACAAGTACCACCACGACGGAAAGTACCCGGTCTACGTCGCAGCATCGGACACCGAAGCCCTCCTGGTCACCTTCTCCGCACGTTCCGTCCTGTCGTTCCTGAACGCCAAAGGACTCACCGCCGGGACGGCCGAAGACGAATCGGCGGCCCGCCGGCGGCTGCTGCAACTGTTCACACACCAGGACGACCCGGAAGCCGCCCGCGCGGCAGCAACCGTGCACACGGTCATCCACACCCTCGGCCACCTCCTGCTTCGGTCCCTGGACGACGGCCAAGTAGGACTGGCCGAGAACACGCTCGCCGAATGGGTCGTCACGAAGGCACTCACCGTAGCCATCTACGCCGACAACGTCCGCGAGTTCACCCTCGGATCACTGTGGACCCTGCTCAGCAACCGCGTGCTCAGCTGGCTGGAGAGCACCGCCGACTCGGTGCTCAGCTGCGAGAACGACCCGCTGTGCCATCAGTCCTCGCCACGCTGCTGCGAACGCTGCGTCTACCTCACGTTCGGCTGCCAGCTGTTCAACGACGACCTCGACCGGGGCCTCGCCGCTGAATTCCTCCGCCACACCGCCGCCTCGAGCCACACATGACCGACGACCTGCGACCGCTGGTCCCGCTAGCCCAGCTACTGGAGCGCCTCGCGGGCAGCTACGCGGCAGCCGCCGAATGGACACGGCAGATCGCCAGAGCCGACACCCTTGACGCCCTCCGCGTCCACGGGGTCGCAGACGATCACGCTACCGCCGTACGCCAGCTCGCCGCCGAGTGCGGCCTACTGGGCTCAGGCCGACACGCAGGGCTCGTCCCCGCCCGCCTCTCCCAACTCCAGGTCCTCCTGGACGTCCTGGACGGCCTTGACCCACCGCCCGCAGCACCACCATCCGAGCGCCCCCTGGTGTTCACCACCCCCCGAGCCGCCGCCCACCTGGTAGCGCCCCCCGTCCGACGCCTGGACCTCCTAGTCCAGGACGTCATCGCCGGGGCCAACAGCGAACTCCACATCGGCGGCCCCTTCTGGAACCGCCACGGCTGCGACCTACTGCGCGAGGTCCTGCTGCCCGCCGTCGCCGAGCGCCAGGTCGCCGTCCACTTCTACGCCCACGACCCGAGCAGCCGGGCCCAACCCCTGAACGACCTTGTCAAAGACTGCGCCGACTACGGAAGAACGTCCTTGTACTGGTGGACCGGGGCCAACCCCGGCATCATGCACGCCAAGTTCGTGGTCGCCGACCGCGCCACCGGCTACTTCGGCAGCGCGAACCTGTCCTCCCTCGGTCTTCAAGAGCACTTCGAGATCGGCATGGAACTGGGAAGCACCCAGGCTTCCTCACTGGTGGACCTGTGCACCCGGCTGCGCCAGGAAGGCTTCTTCGCCCAGGTCACCGAGGGGCCGGGACGCGCCCCGGACCCGCCTGTGTTCGTAGAGGCCGCCGACGGGAAACGTCGCTTCGGCCAGTTGCGATCCTGGCACACCACCAGGGACGGCCGCCGTGAAGCGGACGTGCTGTGCCGCCTCTCGGACGACGCTCCGCGGCCGGCCAGGGTCCGCGTCGATGAGAGCCGCATCCGGCTCTTTCCCGGGGTCGATTACGCCAACGTGCCGACAGACGGCGCTCGTGCGGGCGACGGTGAAACCGGATCCACTGGGTAGTTCATGCCACGAGGCGAACGGCCCGCTGCCCGCCATGTTTCAGGGGCGAGCGGGGCCGTTGCGGCGTCGATCTCCTCCAGCGCGATCCGCAAGCAGCTGCAGCGCTTTCGGGTCGCGGTGACGGTGGCGGCGGTGGAGGCCGGCCCGGCTTCATGGCTGGTTTGCGGCTGGTTGCCAGGGGCCGAGCTGGGCTGTCGCGGCTTTGAGCTCTTTCTCGGTGATGTTCTCGCTGCCGCTGTGGATCGCGATGACGGCGGCGGTGGAGATGACGTAGGTGAGGGCTTTGAAGTAGCCGCCGGTGCGTTGGTGCAGTGTGGCGGCGTGTTTGCTGAGGGCGTTTTCCTCGAGCCGGTACAGGCTCAAGTCGGCCTCGAAGCTAGCCAGTACGCGCCGGAACATCTCCTGTTCCTCGGCCTTGGGGCCCAGGGGCAGGGGGTGCAGCCAGGTAACGGGCAGCAGCGCGGTGGGGGAGGGCGAGACGGGATCCGCCGGGCGGCCCGCCTGTGCGAGCCGTACTCGGTTCTCCGCGCTGACCCGGGTCAGGTCCTGGGCCAGGATGCGGGCCTGGTGCAGGAGGTGGCTGGCGCCGGTGCCGCAGAAGATGAGCGAGATGCCCAGCTTGTCGCGCAGGTAGTCGAAGTAGGGCAGCACGTTGGCCAGTTGCTGTGGCGAGGACCGGTCGATGTCGTCGACGAGCAGCAGACGGGTCTGCGCCGTCTCCAGGACGTAGTTGACCGGCAGGGTCACATCCTGGTGCTTGCGCATCTCCAGGACTTCCGTGAGGCTCTTCGGCTCGGGGTTGAGACCCAGGTAGGAGCCGATCTCCCAGATCCAGTTCACCCTCGGCTCCGGGTCCGCGGGGGTGGTGATGTGCACCACCGGGATCGTGTTGGGCTGCCGGCCGTTCGTGGCGACTTCGATCTCCTGCTGGGCGGTGCGTCCGATCGCTCGCAGCAGGCAGGTCTTGCCGGTGCCCGCGGGCCCGTCGATGACATGGTCCATCAGGCCCTCACGGCTCCCGCTGTTGCGGTGGACCGCCTCGACGACCGTCTTCTGCATGTGCGTCATCGCGTCGGTGGGCACCATCCGCAGGTGCCGGTGGTAGGCGATGGCCTGTTCGTCCGTCTTCCTGTCCTCGGTGGGACTGGTGCCTGGCGCCAGGACGGGCGGGTTCACCTCCTCGTCGACGAAGTGGGTCCAGCCGGTGAGCTGGAACAGCGGCAGAGGCCGCATCGGGGTGTCCCTCAGCTGCTGGCGCAGGCGGGCTTCACGCTTATCACGCAGTTCAACGGATGCCTTCATCACGCTTCTCCCTCATCGCGGTTCCTGCCTCGGCACCGGCAGACCGGCCCCGGGCCGGAGGACGCGTCCGCCCCCAGGGGTGCCGGACTGCGGCTGCGTCGTTCACGGCCCCTGCCCCCAGGTCGCCTACACATCCCATACGTCGTTCTCGGCCTCGTCATCGTCCGGATCGGGGTCGTCGAGGAGCTCTGCGTCGACGACCTCGTCTACAGATGCCGATGCTTCGGCCGTGAGGGCCTGCGGCCCGCGGCCGTCGCCGTCGTCGGGGAAGAGCGCTGCGAGCGGATGCGGAGCCGGCCCGCTGCCCGAAGTCCGCCCCACGTCGTCGCTGCCCACGGGCAGCGACGACCTGGCGGGTGCAGAGGGGGGTGCCATGGGCGAGATGGGCAGCGCCGGGTAGGGCCGCAGGGTCGACAGGTCGAACTCCTCCAGACCCGCGTACGGGTCCTGGGACGGCTGCTCCGTCTCCAACTCCAGCCCCTGGAAAGGCGGTCGGACCCGGTGCGCTTCGGTGGCGGCCTGCGACTGCGTCGACGCCGGTCGCGCTGCGCCAGGGACAGGGCGATCGCCTCCTCGTCCTGCTTGCTGCCGCCGGCCGCCTGGTGCCGCTCGGCGTGCTCCTGCCACATGTCCGCGGTCCACGGATCGTGCAGCAGGTGCCGGAGCCGGAAATCGCAGGTCACCCAGGTGTCGGCCGTGTGGTCGTACAACCACACCCGCTCGGGACGGTAGGGGTTGAAGCGGCATTCCCACTGCTTCTCCCGGCCGGGCAGCTTCGAGCCGCCACGCAGGAGGATCTCCCGGTAGTGCCCGGCGTCCTGCGCGATGGGCTGATAGGTCCGATAGTCGATCATGAAGCCGCCCTTGCCGGGGCGGACCCACTGCCGCAGCAGGAAGAAGCGGTTCTGGGCGGGGGAGAGCGGCACCGCCCGGTAGCCGCTGCGGGCCACTTGGACCGCGTACATCTCGTTGGGCGACAGCACGACGCCTGGCCGGAACGGGTCGCGCAGCCCCGCGTCGGGGGTCTGCTGGTACTCCAGCGCCACCCACTCCTGGGCCATCTGCTGGAGCTCGGCAATCGTGTACAGCGGCATCCGGTCGATGCCGCGGCCGCGTTTCTTGTGGCTGCGGCCCTGCCAGCCGTGCGTGACGTGCTGACTGAAGCGGTGCGCGAGGGTGACGAAGAAGTGCTCGGGCAGCGGCTTGTCGGTCGGGGTCTTCTTGCGCGCCGGGCGGCGGGCGATGCGCAGCCGGTCGCAGACCTCGGTGAAGTGCTCGCTCACATAGGGGCTGCCCTGGTCGTAGATGATCAGCTCGGGGCGGATGACCGGGCGGGCGGCGGTGGCCTCGGTGAACCGCTCGTCCGCCGCCCGCAGCGCTCCGAACGGCAGACTGGAGGCGGCGGCCCCACTGAGCGGGTCCCAGCCGGGCATCACCGGCCAGGGCGCGAAGGCCTGAGCCAGCATCAGGGTCAGGTCGATCGCCCGGGTCGCCTGGCCCACCTGCCCGTTCTCGGCGTCCCGGGGGCGGCTGGGCGTGATCATCAGCGCGCACACGTTGTGGTTGGCCACATCGATGAGCGTGGACAGCTCCGTTGCGGTGGGCCGGCCGTCGTCGCCGCGGGCCAGGATCCGCAGCGGCGTGGTGTCGGTCTGGGTCACCTGTCCCGGCCGCAGCACGACCTCGCGCCCGCCATGGGGCAGCGGCGGGGTGGAGGCCAGGGCGGCCCGGGCCCGTGTCGGCTGGCCCAGCGCATCGGCCAGGCCGGACTCCTTCATCCGCAGGTAGAAGGTGGAACGGGAGGGCAGCAGGGCCGCCACGGCCGCCGAGCCGAGTTCCTCGGCGTACCGCGAGTGCAGCAGGTCCTCGACTTCCTCGCGGATCACGTCGATGGTCACGTCCGACGCATGCGCACGCCGGGCCACCACCTCCTGCATGGCGGCCAGGCACCGCGGATCAGTGAAGCCCCCCGGCCGCCCCTCCCGCGGCTGAGGCAGCAGGACGACCGGGTTCTCCCCGGCCGCTTTCCACTTGCGCCGCTTGTCGGCGAGGGTGTGGGCGGAGCAGCGGATGCCGTCGGCGGCCAGCCGCGCCGACATCGCGGCGCACCGCTGGGCCAGCGTCGTTTCCGGCCCGAATCCCCACGCATGCTCGCTTCGGCCCGGCGCCAGACCGGTGTCGATCTCCACCATGCGGGCCTGCCACAGCGCGGCCTCCTCCTCCCGCCCCTCCGGCCGGCCCCACCCGCCGAGAGCCGTCCCACCCGCGGCCGGTGCCGCACCGCCACTGAGGACAGCGAAGTCCTCCGCGCCCACCAGCCACCGGAACGACACCGCCCGGGGCGCCTCGGCGCCGTCCCGAGGCACCAGCGTGACCAGCGGTCCCTGCCACTCCGCCACCTCCCATTCGTGCCTGTGCCAGCGCACCAGCGCCCCGATGGACAGCGACCCCGCAGACCGGCCCTCGTCTGCTCCCGCCATGTGCCCCCTCCTGGTCGTTCAGGCCGTCCAGGCCACGGCGTCGGGCAGCAGCGGATACGCGGCATCGAACAGCAGCCGCCGCTGCCAAAGCATCCGGTAGGCGAGGTCCAGCCCGGTCAGCTCGTCCAGCCCGCTGGCCGCCACCCCCGCCCGCAGACCGGTCGGCGCCCTGAACGCCTCCAGCAGCGCCCGCCCCAGGCCCTCCTCGTCGCCCACGGCAAACCGGTAACCGGCCAGCCAGCCCAGGTTCCGCGCGCGCAGCCCCGACGGTTCACGCACCTGCCGCACCCGCCACCCGGCCGCCTGCGCCACCTCCTGAAGCACCTCGAGTCTCACCGCGGGCAGGCTCTCCTGTCGGGGCGGCTTCAGCACCAGCACCTCACGCTCGCCCTCGGCCGTGCGCGCCACGAAGTCGGGGCGCCAGCGGCGAAGGCGTCCTCCGGCCCGCCACCGCAGTTCCACCGGGCCGGCGCTGAACGCCGCCCAGGCCGGCTCGAAGTCCAGCTCTATCGCCAGCCGCCACTGCCGCAGGCTGCCGCACACCACGGTCTGCTCCCGGGTCGCCACCGGCCAGTAGGTGATGATGCCCTTGCGGCCCCGGTAGGGCACCGGTTCGCTCACCGGCCCGAACTCCTCCAGTGCCACGCCCCGAAGCCCGGCCGCGCTGCGCAGGCGCACCGGCCCGTAGGGCTCGCGGTACAAAACCACGACACCCTGCCCCGCCTTCGGCGCGGCCTCGCCTTCCATCAGGCCGCCGGGACCCTCCGCCGCGTTCACGCCGCCCACCCCTTGCCGTGCCGCCGCAGGGTCCCGCATACCTGTCCGGTCGGCAGCCCCTTTGGGCCCAGTCCCTGACCTGCACCGGCCGCCCCACGAAACCCGCCCGCCGTCGACTGCCCCCGCACCGGCACGGGTTGGCAGGAGCCGGACAGCCAAGCTCCCGTCACCTGTTCACCCGCCCCTGCCTCTTTCGGTGATGACTGCTGCCGTAGCCCGGCATGCCCATGCTGCTCCGCTCCGCGCTGCGAGGACTTTCCCGCCTGCCGGATACACCTGAAAGGGTGAACAAGTCGGCGACAACGAAGGACGCCGGGCGCTGCCCGGTCGCCATCCCGCGCGGCGGAGCGGCTGCTGAACTCGCCTGCCAAGAAGCCGACTTCGGCCCGCTGGACGACTTCTGCCCGATCAGGAGTGCCCGGGCAGCTCCCACCGCACCTCGTCACCGTCGTGATGGAGGCGCCAGGTGGTCACGAGACGGGCGCGGACCAACTGGTCGAGGAGGTCCTCCAACTGCTGAGGCGGCTGCCCGCACTGGCGGGCGAGAGCATCGAGCTCACCCCCGCCCGCCCCAGCGGTGCTGTGGGCGGCCAGTGCCAGTGCGGCCAGCCGTAGAGCGGAGGGCAGGGCGGGCGAGAGGATCAGCGGGGCGGGGCGCAGCGCCCATTGGGCGGCGCGGACGCGCGCGGCGCGTCCGGGATCCTGGTGGAGGACGGGGGCATCGAGCAACTGCGCCTGGATGGGAGAGCATCTGCGTCTGAAGCGGTGCAGCCAGCCGGCGTGTTCCAGCTCCAGCCACAGCTCTGCGCGGCCGTGCAGCCGCATGCCGCGCAGGAAGCCGTGGGGCAGGCGGATCTGCCCCTGGCGGTCAGCGCGCAGTGCGCACTGCAGGGCGAGCAGCCGGGCCGCGGGGGAGGAGAAACGCGGCAGTGCTGTGGCGAGGTAGGTGAGCATTTCGCGTACGCGTTGCTGCTCTGCCGGGCCGAATGGCGGTGCGATGCGCGCAGAGCGCGACGTACTGGAGTGCGTCGGGGTGCGGTCGGCGCGGAGCAGGGTGGGCGGTACGACGGCGGTGCGGCTCATCGCCGCCGCGCAGGCGGCGCAGGCATCGGCCAGTCGCCAGGTACGGCCGCCGCGGTCGCAGGTCAGGGCGAGCAGAACGGGCCCCGCACAGCCGCGGTGGCGGGGGTGCCAGCGGCAGCCCAGCGCCCGGCACTGGCAGGTGCGCAGATGCCCGGGCAACGTGTCGGCGCGGGCATGGCGGGCCAGATGAGTGAGGGCGGCCGAGCGGGCGGAGACGGCCTGCAGGACGGGGCTGTGCGTGCAGCGGGGGCAGGCCAGGGCCGGTCCGCCCGTCTGCGGGCGCAGGCGCACTGTCCAGATGCGCTGCACCGTGGCGTGTGTGCTGGCAAGCCGCATCGGTTCGTTGTCCCTCCGCTCTGGTCTGCGCCGGCGTCGCGCGGTGGTCTCCCGGTGCGCACGCGGGAGCCGCCCGCACCGTAGTGCAGATTCCTGCACTCGCGCAGAAGTGGGGGCCCGGTGCGCTCACCTGCACTGATAGTGCAGAAATCCGCACTGACAGGGCAGGTGTCTGCACCGTCGGATGGTGGAGTGACGATCTTGCCCCCCGACCCGGACCGCGACGCCCTGCGTGTGACGCTGGCGCGGTTGAGGAATGAGCGCGGGTGGACCTTCGACGAACTCGCCGGCCGCAGCGGCCTGGCCCGGCGCACGCTGATCGACCTCGAACACGGCCGAGCCGCCGGCACCGTCACCACCTGGCATGCCCTCGCGCACGCCTTCGACGTCCCCATCGAGCATCTGCTCGGCTCGCTCTGTGAAGGCCACACCCCGCCCGGATCCAAGGGCGCCTGACTCCGGTCGCGCCAGGCCTGCAGCGCGGCATAAATCACCCGAACCGGCGAGCACGTATAGAACGCACACTCGCAGAACCGCGTCGCCGTTCGATACCGCTGGGCTGGCCGGGGGACTGTCGGCCCGCCTGCCCCGCCTCCGGCAGGGGGCGCCTGGCACGGTCCTCGCCATGCGCCCCAACACCGCCCCCGCCGGCTGCCACTGGGACGGCAGCCCCCGCACCGCACCGGTGCGCCGTCCGCTGCGGGTGGCCACCACCAGCCCCAGCCGCCTGCTGCGCGCCGGCCAGAGCCGCCGCTGCCCCCAATGCGGCAACCGCATCGACCTCTACCCACGTACGGACGGGCGGCCCATCGCCCTGCATCCCGCCGAACTCGCCACTGCCCAGGTCCCCGCCCCCTGCCGCTGGCACCTGAGTTCCGGCATCGCCCACCCGCACGACGACGGCCGTACCTGGTGCCGCATTCCGCACGCCGTGCTCTGCCCGCAGCGCACCCCCATCTGCCGGATCAGCCGGCCCCTTGAGTCGGCGCGCCGCCAACTCGCCGTACGGACCCGCCGCCTGATCGACACCGGCGCCTTCACGCCCACGGCTTTTCCCACCACAACAGCGCCCACCGGCACCGGCTCCCCCGACCACCCGGTCGTACGGATGCTGCTGTGCCTCTACCTCGCCGACGGCCCCGTGGAGGCCGTCCGCTGCGTAGCCCAGACGAACCACCGCCGCCGCTGCCCCCGCTCCGTCCTCGGTCCGGACGGCCCGGCCGGATCCTGGAGCCTGCTGCCTGTCGGCCCCCGGCGCGGCGAGCTTGCTCTGCCCGAACAGATGATGGCCGTCTACGACCTCAGCCGGCTGCCTCACGCCGAACAACGACGCTGGCGCATCCAGCGCTGCTCCGCGCACGCCTTCCCCCACGGCACCGCCGATCTGGCACTGGCCGGATGGCAGGTCTTCGATCCCCTTCTGCACGCCGAGCACCTGCGTACCGATCTGCCCTATCCACCGGCACACGACAGCAGAGAGCGGTGACGATGCCGCACCACGCCCTGGAAGTCGTCCTGACCCGCCCCCTGAGCTCAGCCGAACTCCGCGAAGCCGTCCGCGTGCTGCCGCTCGCCACCAACCACGACACCACCCGCCTCATGACCCTCGTACGCGCCAAAACCCCCCACCGCGCCGCGCACCGGCTGCGCCAACGCCTCGCCGCACGGCTTCCCGTGGACGTGATCACCACCCACTACCCGGATGCCGCAGGACAGGTCCTGCTCAACCTCGCCTTCCCACCCGCCGTCGATGCCACGATCCGCCAGGCTGCCCATGAAGCGGGGCAGAGCCCGGAAGTCTTCGTGAAGCTGGCCCTGCACCGCGCGCTGGCCCAACACGCCAGCGACGAGGCCCACCGGCTCGACCGGGCCGTGCAGCAACTGCTCGCCCACACCACGGCCGCACACCTCCTGGCAGCCGTCGGCCACGCCCTGACCCGCACCCCCGGAGCAGCCCCCGCATGAACCCGACCGACGAACAGACGGCAGCGGCTGACGCCTTCCATGCCGGCCAGCACCTCGCCCTGCAGGCCGGCGCCGGCACGGGCAAGACCACCACCCTGGCCCTGCTCGCCCGCACCACTACACGCCGCGGCCGCTACCTCGCCTACAACCGGGCCATCGCCCAGGACGCCCGCACCCGCTTCCCCAACACCGTCCAGTGCAAAACCGCCCACGCCCTGGCCTACGCGGCCGTCGGCCACCGCTACACCCACCGCCTGAACGCACCCCGCCGCCCCGCCTGGCAGACCGGACAGATGCTCGGCATCAACAAAGCCGTCCGCATCGGCGACCGCGAGGTGACGCAACGAGCCCTCTCCAACGCCACCCTGCGCACCGTCGCACGCTTCTGCCACACCGCCGACGAAGCCATCACCCCCCATCACGTGCCCCGGCTGCGCGGCCTGGACGACACCGACCTCCACACCCAACTCGCCGCCCACATCGTGCCGTTCGCCCACAAGGCGTGGGCCGACCTGCAACACCCCGACGACGGCGCCGTCCGCTTCGACCACGACCACTACCTGAAGATCTGGGCCCTCACCCGGCCGCGCATCCAGGCCGACTTCCTGCTGCTGGACGAAGCCCAGGACACCAACCCCGTCGTCGAACAGATCTTCCTCGCCCAGCGCGACCACGCCCAGCTGGTCATGGTCGGCGACTCCGCCCAGGCCATCTACCACTGGCGCGGCGCCAAGGACATCATGACCGGCTTCGACGGCACCCAGCTCGCCCTGTCCCAGTCCTTCCGCTTCGGCCCCGACCTCGCCGCCGAAGCCAACCGCTGGCTGCACCTGGCCGACGCGCCGATCCGCCTCACCGGCACCCCCGCCGTGCCCACCGAACTCGGCCTCGTCACACAGCCGGACGCCGTCCTGTGCCGCACCAACGTCGGCGCCATGGCCCAGGTCATGACCCACATGGCAGCCGGACACCGGGTCGCCCTGGCCGGGGGAGGAGACAACCTGCACGCCCTGGCCCTCGCGGCCCGCCACCTCAAGGAAGGCCGCCGCACTCACCACCCCGAACTGCTCCTCTTCCCCTGCTGGGGCGATCTGCAGGACTACGCCGCCCACGACCCCGCCGGCCGCGACCTCCAGCCCCTGGTCAACCTTGTCGACACCCACGGCGCCGACGCCATCCTCGCCGCCATCACCCAACTCGCCCCCGAACCGCACGCACACGTCACCGTCTCCACCGCCCACAAGGCCAAGGGACGCGAATGGCCCAGCGTCCTCATCGCCGAGGACTTCGCCCGCTCCCCGAACGACACCGCCGACGACCCGGCAGGAAGCACACCGTCGCTCGCCCCCGACCCTGTCGACGACGCCGAGGCCCGTCTCGCCTACGTCGCCGTCACGCGCACCCGCCGACGCCTTGACCTGGGAGGCCTGTCCTGGATCGACGAGCATCCGGAAGGAGTCCTGGCCAGTTCTCGGTCGCTGCAGTGATCACGCCCTGTGGGCTCTGGCGGTTGGTGGTTCGCCTGGAGGAGTGCAGGGCGGAGCGGCGGGCGCGACAGCTACAGGCGGGACGCAGGACCGCACCGACCCAGGATGGTTCAGGTGCGGTATCCGCGGTCGAAGTCGGCTTCCCGCCGACGCTCTTCCTCTTCGAGGACGTCGAGGCTGTGCAGGGCGTCGGCGGCGAAAGCGCGGACAGCAGCGGTCGGGTCTGTGAGCAGCGGGGACAATGCCTCCCGGCGGGGCTGAAGTGCATCAGGAAGATCGGTTGTCATACCGGGCAGGACGACACCCGCCAGCAGGGCGTCTTTAGTGGCTGCGTCGACGCCTGCGGACAGAAGCACCGAGATGATCTCTGCCCACAGCGGATCCTGCCATGAGTGCTGGAGGGCGGCCGCGGCCTGCCGACGCTGGGCTGGTGCCCCGGACGCCCACTGCCGCAGGATGTCGGCCCAGGCTGTCGTTCCGTTACCGAGCACCGTCAGAACCCCAGCGGCCGTCAGATCGACACGGGCACTGACTCCCGCCGCAGCGCGGGCTTCGTCCATCCTCCGTTGGAAGGCGATGACGAGCCGTTCGCGCGCTGACGGAGGGAGCTTCTCGAGTGACCGCTTCCAAGCGAGCGGGAGGCCGGATCTGCCGTCGACGGCCAGCAGCTGCCCGGATGCGACGGCGGCGAACTCCTCCGGCAGGGAGGAGGCGATCTCGGCGGCACCGTAGGCCGTGTCCTCGTCGAAGTCGACGTTTGCGGCAATCTGATCGGACTCGCTGAACCGACGGCGCAGCCCATCCGCGTACTTCGCGGCGACGGCGGTATCGATGCGAAAGCTGCTTTTGCGCGCCTCCTGGAGCAAGAAACCGATCACCTCGAGCGTGGTGGGAAGAGCCGGGGCAGGGCACTGCTCCGCCAGCAAGGCAAGGACGGCCATGCGTTGGGCGAGCGGCTGATTGCACGCGACCAAATGCCACGTCAGGTTCCCCGCCAAGCGGGCCGCGCCCTCGTCCCCTGCCGCCGAGGCAGCGGAGGCGGCCTGCAGGATCAAGTCGAACAGGCGGGGCTCGCGCGCTGGGTGCTCGTGGGCGAAGGACAGCGCCGCAGCGGCCAGGCGCGGCTCGCCCAGCCGTTCCTCCATCCAGGACCACAGGGCATCGGGGTGACGCTGTGCGAGTCCCGCCAGCAGAGCATCTTCGCCGGCCATCGGCGCCTGGGCTATCCGCTCGAACGCGGGCTGGGGATCTGGGGCCGCAGCTCCGACCGCCCGAGTGAAGGCAGGAAGCGCGCTGACTGCTACGCCTGTGACATTCGGGCCGGTCTCCTCCAGCAGCTGGAGCGCATCCGGCAGATCCATCTCGCTGCCCAGTTGCTGTGCGGCGCGCTGCTGATCTTCAAGCGCTTTACGCCAGGGAGCGCGGCTGCGCAGCGGCTGCAGCACAAGGAGACGGCCAAGTCGGGTGTCGGCGAGCGCCACGGTTGCCACCGCATCCCCGGCTTCGGCCGCTCCGGCGAGGGAACGAGGCCGTGGATCAGGTCCCAGCACAGCCTGGGCTGCGCTGCGCCTCACCGCCAAAGGAAGCGAGTCCCACCGCGCGGCGATCTGTTCGGTGAACTCTCCCGCTGCGATGTCCAATACGGCGACCGCGTGGCTGGGCATGGGCACGCCGGAGAACGCCATCGGCCGCGCTCCTTCGCCACGCAACTGACCGGGCAGGGAGACGAGCGTGTGCAGTACGGGCAAGCCTTCACCACTGCGCATTGTGGGTTCGTCCAGCAGCGGGGCGAGCAGCGTGAGCGCCTCGCGTAGCAGGGTGAGGGTTTCGGGGCGGTCAGGCAGCACAGCGGCGTGCAGGGAGATGGTGTTCGCTGACTCGGGTGTGCCGCCAGTGCTTTCCACGGTCAGGCATAGCAGCGGCTGGAGGGCTACTACAAGCACGCGCGCGAGGCTGAGGGGGCCACGGATGGCGCTCTCCCCGGCGTCCAGCTCCTGCGGAGGGTAGGCAGCCCGGTCCCGGTGCCACTGGGCGATGACCCGCAGGACCTCGCGACGCCGCTCGAACAGTGCGTCAATTTGCTGCGGCAGGGCGTGGGCCGGCGCGGAGCACCACTGCCCGATGGCACGCAGAACCCCCTCGCGCCGGTCAGAGTTTTCTACGGGGAGGGCCGGTTCCATCAACCAGGCCACATCGAGCAGCAGGCTGACCGGACTGGGTACCGCATCGAGCCCGATGCGGTGGGCGAGCTGAGCGAACCGCTCGCCCAAGTGCTGCAGACCGTACCGGTAGTGGGCAACCGGGTCTCCGCCGTCCAGCAAGCGGGGTGCAGGATCCGGCGGCCACCGCTTCACCAGCGTCTCGTGCAGGTCCGCGAAGATAGTGGGGGCGGCCACGGCCACTTCACCGGCTAGGCCGACCACAGCCGCCCACTCGCCCAGATGCGCCTCGGACGGCAGCAGCGCGCGGACAGCCGCAGCCAGCCGGGCACCCACCACATGGTCTGCCCGGTCGTGTGCTGCCTGCGCCAGGACGTTCAACTGAGGACCGAGCCGGGACGCCCCGAATTCCAGGTGCCGGCCAGCGGACGTGACGGGCCGCCCGTCCAGCTCGAGCCCGGCCATCCCCAGCACCGCTTGCAGCACCCGGTCCACGTCCAGCCGGACCCGGGCGTGAGGATCGAGCGCGTCGGCGAGGAGAACCGGGGCAAGCAGGGCAGGGCGCACCGAGTACGGCGAAGAATCGGCCAGCCCGGCATCGGCCAGCTCATCCAGCAGGACGGACAACCGGTGCGGCTCCGGCGGAAGCGTCGACACCGCACCAGCCAGCACGGCGAGATCCTCCCCACTGGTGACCGTGCCCAGCACCGACAGCGCCACCGCCGCGGCCCGGTGCTCCTGTGCGGGGTCGTCGGCCGGTAGACGCCTCCCGACGGTGACCCGCAGCAGATCGGCCGCGCTCGGCCAGTCGAACCGGTTTGCGGCAAGCCCCGCCTCGCAGGCCGCATGAGCGATGAGCGGGTTGCCCTGAGCCATATTGATGACGGTTTCACGGAAGGCCGGATTCATGATCCCCCGCCCGGTGACAAGCGCGTCGATGCCTCCTCTGTCCAGGGAACGAAGCGGGACGACAGCACCGCCCCAGCGTTCGATGTTCCAGCGCTGCAGCACCCCCAGGTGACGGCCGGGCCGCACTGTCAGGACAAGACGCACACGGTCGAAACGGCCGTCGTGCAGGAGCGCGGGAAGCCCGCTCAGATCCGGGGCACGGTCGGCATCGTCAATGAGAACAAGCAGGGGAGCATCGACCGGCGCTTCCGTGAACGCGCTGGCCTCCAACGACACACCCGTGGGCGCGACGAGAACCGCCGACACCGACCGCGACGCCTCGATCGCCAGACGGGTCTTTCCGACCCCGCCCGCACCCTCCACCACCACGACCCGCGCCGCCGGACTCCTGTCAGCCAATGCCGCTCTGAGCGCCTGCATCTCCGCCTCGCGTCCCACCAAGGGCGCGGTCATCCCGGGCACCGACACGGACAGAGCGTCGATGTACTGCGCCCACGTCGACAGCCTGCGTGGAGCCCGTGGACGTACACCAAGCTCGAGCTCGGCCACCCACCGCAAGCCGTCTGTTTCCAGTTCGGTGACCAGTTCAGCCAGAGTGACGATCTCCATCTCAACGCCGTACTCTGTGCGTGCTTTCTGTCTCCACCTCTCCTTGGTGATCTCGTTGGTCGAGCGGTTCATCACGTAGATCGCTTTGGCCCGCCTGCTGTGCTTGGCGTTCTTCACCAGCTCGGACTTCAGCTTGTCCGTCCACCGCTGCTGCAGACTCGCCCACAGCACGACTTGGTCGTTCTCGCCGAACAAGGGACGGCCGAACGCATCCCGACCCAGATCCCCCGTGGAACTGGTGATCCGCAGTTGCGGAAAACGAACCCGCAGCACATGCAACGCCACCCGCTCGAAAACCTGATCGTTCTCGAGCTCCTGCAGAGCGGCTCTCGCAGTCTCGTACACCGGTGACTCCGCAAACGTAAGAGGGCTGTACGCACGGCCACCTCTGCCGCACCGCAACGCCATCATCGCGCCACAACGGCACAGGCGTAACCCGGACGCCAACCTGTGCACCATGCGGACAGCCACCCAGCATCAGCCCGAGTGACGCACCAAAAGCGCTGTCACCACCGCATGCGGAACGGCCCCACCGGCCGCCCGCTGTCCACAGACGGACCCGGGCAGGCTCCTGAAGTCATGAACACCAGCTCGCCGGGCGCCGCCCGCACCAACAGGAAGGCGCCGCGCTGCGAGCGCCACGATGCCTTCCTCCATCCGGAGGAGCAGGCCGAGTTTGCCGCACGGTTCCCGGCTGGCCACCAGGCGCAGATGGCATTCCTCCTGGCCGCCTACACCCGCAACGCCTCCGTGGTCGCCGCGCTCTTGGGCACCCGCGCGCACGGTGCACCGTCACTGCCGCGGGTGGCCGCTGCCTCCCGGGCCCCGGCTGCGCCGGGCCCTGCGCCGCCGTGTCCTGGACCTCGTGTGCCCGCGGTGTCTGTCCGACCGCGCGGTCGAAGAGGCACGCCAGGCGAAGCGGGACGCGCGGCGCGCGGCCCGCCGGATTCCGCGTGAACAAGACCGTCCCCATCGCTGACCTGCAGGCCTGAGGAGAGGCCCGTAGCAAGGGCCCGCGCGAGCAAGGTGATGAAGCTTCTGTGCATCACTGAAAGCAATTCGCTGATATTCATGCGTAATTTGCATCGACTCGGATACAATGAGGGCGTGGGATTGACCTTGGAAGAGTCGCTGCGGCTGACGGTGGCCGCGTTGATGCAGGTGACGGGTGACTCGCAGCGGTCGGTCGCGGCAGTACTGGGGCTGACGCAGACGCAGGTGTCGCGCCGGCAGTCGGGTGCCGTTTCGTGGAGCCTGCGCGACGTGGATGTCCTGGCCGAGCACTACGGCATCGGCGCCCTGGACTTGCTTGCGGGTCCGACCAGAGCATGCGAGGCGCTGCCCGCCGACCGGCGCCGTTCCGTCCGGGTTGATACGAAGGGGGCCAGCCGGTGAGTGACTTCGACGCGATCGACTCGCTCCTCGACGCCGTCGGCCCGCAGGCCGAACTCCCGCCCTGCCGGGTACGCCGCGAGCTGCGGGAGCGAGCCCGGCTGTCCAAGGCGCAGGTGGCCCGTGCGCTCGGGGTGAGCCCCTCCACCCTCAGCGGATGGGAGAGCGGCCGGGACCCGGCCGGTGAGGTCCGCACCAAGTACGCGTATCTGCTGGACGGGCTGAACGCCAAGCTCACCACCGAGACCGAGACCACCACGGCGGAGCCGGCTGAGGAGGGGCCTGTGGCATCAGGCACTGCTGCTGCGGCCGTCGCCTCTCCGCCTTCGACGGAACCCGGCCAGGACGAGGACGAGGTGGAGCTGCTCGCCGTGCCCGAGCCATGTGTGCTGTGCGGGCGTCCGGCCCAACAGCGTGTGGCGGGGTTCGCTCAGCATCTGGACCCCTCCGGCTGTCAGGCAGACCCTGCACAAACCCCGAAGCCCTCGCCCACCGCCCCATCTGCCCGAGCCCAAGTGCCGCGTACGGGCCGCCCGCCCCGTCCGGCCGGCCGTAAAGACACGGCCCCGCGCGGGCGGGCGTTCCAGGAACCGTCCGGACCCGCCGACTTGATCCACGAAGCGGTGCACGCCGTGCTCGCCGAGCACCAGGGCGACGTCGAAGCCGCGAGCGCCGTACTGCTGAAGCGGGCCATCCCGGACGCGATGCGCCTGCTGGACGAGACCCGCAAGGGCGCCCGCTACGACGTGATCGCCCACCCCTGGATCCCCGACATCCTCAAGAAGCAGACCTCCAGGGGCGCCGACCAGATCTGGGAGGCACGCCCAAAGTGGACGCGGCCGGAACTGCCGCCCGGCCGGCACGAGGTCACCGCGCTCGACATCAACGGTGCCTACCTCTCGGCCCTCAAGACCCACCTCCCGCTCGGCCAGCTGGAACACTCCACGGGCTTCGCACACGACCGGCGCCGCGCCGGAGTCCACCTGATCACCCCGCCCGCCTGGGACCACGACGCGGTGTTGCCCAACCCGATCGGCCAGCGCGACGAACCAGGCCCCCTGTGGGTCACCGAACCGACCCTGCGCCTGCTGCTGCGCCTGTCCGGCCCGAAGCGCCGCCTGTGCGAGCCGCCCGAGATCCACGAGTCATACACCTCGGGTGCCACCGAGAACCTCCTGGAGAAGTTCCGGATCGCCCTCAAAGACGCCCGCGACACCGCGATCGCAGACGGCGACGAGCTGACGCTGGAGTACGTGAAGGCGATGTACTCCAAGTTCGTCTCCACGATGGGGGAGTCGAACTACAACCGGGAGCTCTACCGCCCGGACTGGATGCACATCATCCGCTCCCAGGCCTTCGCCAACCTCTGGATGAAGGCACTCAAGGCCCACGACGCGTCACTGACGGTCGTACGGGCGATGGGCACCGACGAGCTCCACGTCGTCGGAGACTGGCGCCGTGTCTTCCCTGAAGGCCGCGGTGTTACCGAGGTCAAGGTCAAGGACACGTACACCGCCGGAATCGATGCCGAAGCCAGCACGGGGGAGATGCAGTAGATGCCGGAGAAGAACATCGACTTCGGGAAGTTCGGCGCGAGCGGGATCAAGGGCAGCGAAGCCGTCGCTCGCCAGCTCGACTGGCTCGCCGCTCACATCGCCACCCCGGTGACCGCCAGGCGTGGCCTGATGGCACGCCTGCACTACCTGACGACGTCGGACAGGGCCTGGCAGGCGGCCAAGGACGCCGGACTGACCGTGAGCGACCGGACGCTGAAGGCATGGATGCAGGGCACCCGCCGTCCCTCGAAGGCCAACCTGGAACGCATCGACGCCGCCTACCGGGCGGTGCGGCGCCGCAACGTCGCCCGCCACCTCACCGCCCGCCTCAACCGCAAGGGCCGCGGCACTCGCGTGGAGATCCACCCCCTCGACCAGTCCGGCGTGGCGCGCCAGCTCCAGCGGGTGGTGGCACACCGGACGATGAACGTGCGCCGCTGGGACAAGATCGTCGCGTCCTGGGCGGCCGGTGATCATCAGGGCCTGGACGACGCCTGGACCGCCGATGTCCTGCCCGACCTGGGCTCCCAGTGGGGCCAGTACGAGTACGTCAAAAACATCGGCTTCGCCGCGTAGAAGCCGCCCCCTCGGCCCAGGGGACGGACGCCGGACGTTCCACCGGGGCGATCGGAGCGGTCAATCACGCGCTGGGCAGGCCCGGAAGCCGGTCGTAGGCGGGATCGCCGGGGAAGGCGATGGACTCGATGTGCTGTGGCGGGATCGCGTTGCGGTAGAGGACGTCGGCGTTGGCGGGGGCGTAGCCGATGGCCTTGCCAACGAAGGTGTGTACCACCGATTTGAAGACGAGGTGCCTGCCGGGACTGGCGAGGTCCACGTAAGCGGTGACCAGTGCGGGCCGGCCCAGGCAACGCAGTCTCTGAGCCATGCCGTCAGCGTCGTCGCAGTGCTGCCAGTAGATCGCCTCGCCACCCCAGAAGGACAGCAGCCGCCACACCCCATTGATGCCGTGGGAGGTGGCCTCGGCGGAGAGGGTCAGGCAGACCTGGCCCTCCCGGCTGGCCACCCTCTGCCTGCCCGCGACGACCATGCTCTGGGAGCGCAGCACCTCCCGCTCAGCGTCGCTCAGGCAGCCCCGCTCATGGGCCTGCTCCAGACGATCGTCAACGAGAGCGGCATCCAAGGGGCGCAGGCCATGCGCACGAATCGCATCGGCCTCGTGGTCGAGCAGCCTGGTGGCGTGCTGCGCCCGCAGAAGGCGGCCACGCAGTAGGTCGCGGACCTGCTCCTCCCTGTCCGTCAACTCCAGGTCGACGTACAGATCCGGCTCGTCCAGGTCGGCTTCGTCGGCGATCGTGTAGATGAGGTCCGCCAGCGACCGGGGCCACGTGGCGGGGTCGTCTACATCCACGACAGGCCGACCGTCGGCGGCATGAGCCAGTGTCATGGCCAGACCGTACGCCACTGCCAGGCCAATAGGCTCCGTACCGGAAACGGGCCGCTTCGGCTCTCCACTCTCATGACCCCTACATGTCGGCGGCTGCCATGCCCAACTGCCAGGTCAGGCAAGAGCGTTGGCTCACCGCACCGGTCGGGGACGCGATCCGGCTGTGTCCCGCCCCAAGCACCAGCCCGTTTCCGCCCGCCGGGCCGGACGGCGCGGGCATCCCCCTGCGGTGGCGCCCCAGCCACATCAGCAGCGCCTGACGCCCTTCAGTCACGTCCACCCCCCACCCGGCCATCAACTGCTCCACGCCCGCAAGCCATCGGGACCGGTCCGCCGTATCCCGCCGCCCCGCGCATTCGAAGTCCACCATGGCGTGCGCGAGTTCCGCGGCCTCCGGGTAGATCACCAGTGGGGCCGCCCGCATCTCCCGCGCGTCCAGTCCAGCCGTCCAGGCCCGGCGCACCCAACATACGGTGTCCGGCATCCGCGTCCACCAGTACACCGCCACCTGGAAGGCATCGGCGAACAACTCCTCGCCGGCCGGCCCCCACCGTTCGGCCAGCTGCCGCCGCACCTGGTGCGCCGTCACCGTCTCGGGCAGCTCGGCCAGCTGCACGAAGTCCGGACCGCGGCCGCGGGAGTCGTCCGACCAGTAACCGTGCCGCAGACAGACCTGCCAGCTGTCCGGCGACATCAGCCACACCGCCTCGCCGACACCCAGGGCACCAGCGCACAGCGGGCAGTACCGCACGAGGTACCCCGCCACGGGCTCCCAGCGCCACCTCCACTCCGCCGCCTCCTGGCCTGGCAGCAGGTGCTCCGCGCCCAGACTGGGCAGATCCTGCTGCAGAAGACCAGCCGCCCGGTCAGCAAGGACCGCCAGATAGCGCAGCCCCGCCTCGTTCACATACATCTCGGTGGACTGCGGGTACTTCTCCACCCGCTCGGGGTACGCGGATGCCTCGCCCTGCCCGACGCGGTCGAGGAACGCCGCCAGGCTCAGGCCGTTGGCGTGCGCGAGCCGGTTCACGAACGACCCCGTCGACTCACCCGGCACCGGCCGCACACGCAGCGGCAGCGGCCGGCGAGGCCCGTACAGACCGGGATCGTCCAGCACCGCTGCCCTTCCGCCGAAGCCGTCACCACGGGTCACCGTGACCGGCCCGCCAGCAGGCGGTCAAGAGCACCGACACTCGTTCAGGTGAACCCAGGCGAACGCCCAGCCACGGCCTCGCACACTCCTTCCACCCTGTGAACCAGGTGCCTGTGCACACCGTCACCCGGGGGGAGGACCATGGCCACGACGACACGCATCCGCCCGGACACAACCGCCCCCGCGACCGCCTCGCGCCTGAAGACCCGCCTGCGCGGAGGCCAGCAAATCGCCGTCGACACCTCCGCGAGCAGCTTCATCGAGGGCTACCGCCGTGTCAGCGTCTACATGGCCACCGGCACCGGAAAGACCCTGGTGGCCCTGCACGTCGTCCAGGAAACCGCACCCGAAGGCACCTCCCTGGTGGCAGTCCCCTCCCTGCGACTGCTTGAGCAGACCGCCGCGAAATGGCACAGCGAAGGACGTCCCGGCCGCTACCTCGGTGTCTGTTCCTCAAGCCACCCGGCAGACCCGTACCTGGCCGACGTCCTCACCATGGTGGACACCGCCGATGACCTGGCCTGGCAGGCAGCCGACACCCCAGGACCGCTCAACGTGTTCTGCACCTACGACTCCCTGGACAAGGTCGTCGAAGCCCACCGCGACTTCCATCTGCCCCGTTGGGACGTCGTGGTCGCCGACGAAGCTCACCGCACCGCCGGTGACTACGACAAGCCCTGGGCCCGCATCCACCACGACGACAAGCTGCCCGCCCGCCACCGTCTCTACATGACCGCGACGCCCCGTGTCTTCGACGAGAAGAAAGCCCGCGAAAAGGGCATCAACGCGGACACCGTCATCGCCTCCATGGACGACGTGAACATCTACGGACCCGTCGTCTACCGCATCTCCCTGAGAGAGGCGATCGACGAGGGGCTCCTCGCCGACTACCGCATCGCCGGCGTCGTGATCAGAGACGAAGACCTGCGGGGCCTCCTGAACCGGCTTCCCGCGAACACCTGGACCGGCGAAGCCTTGCGTGCCGCAGCCGCTCAAGTGGCCCTGCTGGTCGCGCAGCACCGCTACGACCTGCGACGCACGCTGACCTTCCACCCCTGCATCGCCGCAGCGGACGTCTTCGCCGAAACACTCCACGAGACCGCGGCCCTGATGCCCCCGGCCTACCACGCGCCCCTGCAGGTCGGCACCGTCAGCTCCAGGCAGACCCCCTTCGAACGCCACAAGAACTACACCGACTTCGCCTCCGCGCCCCTCAACACTCCCGCCTCACAGCAGCCGCCCCGCCGGGCCGTCCTCACCAACTGCCGCTGCTGCGCCGAAGGCGTCGACATCCCCGCCATCGACTCCCTGCTCTTCGCCCACCCCAAGACCAGCAGCATCGACATCATCCAGTCCATCGGACGCGCACTGCGCCAGACCCCAGGCGACAACAAGATCTCCACCATCGTCATCCCCATCTACATGGCACCCGGTGAAACCCTCGAAGAGGCCGTCAAGAAAACCGCCTTCCACCTGATCTACCGGGTCCTCATCGACCTCGACGTCTACGACGAGCACACCTTCCACCTCGTCGACCACTTCCGGTACCCGAGCGACCCCACCGCCACCCCCCAGATCGCCCCGCGCCCGGAACGTGCCGACGAGATCATCCCCGTTCTCGACCTGAACGACGTCATGGCCCCCAACCGCGTATGGGAGGCCGCCTTCGAGGTCGCCACAGACTTCTACCTCCAAAACGGCCACCTGGACGTCCCCAGCCGCTACCTCCACGACGGCCGCTTCTACCTCGGCTGGTGGATCGGCGCACAGCGCTCCATGCGCAAGAACGGCCTGCTCCTGCCCGAACGCATCGCAGCACTGGACACCCTCGGCATGATCTGGGAGCACCCCCCGCACAGCATCGAGCGCAAACTCCTCATCGCCCGCGACTACGTCACCCGCCACGGACACCTCGCACCCCGGTGGGGCGAACACCACCAAGGCCTGCACCTGGGCCGCTGGCTCGCCGACAGCCGAAAGGAAGCCAACACCCGCCGCCTGCCCCACTGCTACCAGCGGGCCCTGAACGAGATCTACCCCTGGTGGAACACCAAAGGCAGAGCCGAATGGAAACGCACCTACGCCCGCGCCCACGCCGCCGCACGCGACAAGACCCTGATCTTCCCCGGCCCGCACCAACTCACCGGCGCCGCCCCTGTGCTGACCCAATGGCTGGCCGAGCAGATCGACAACCTCGACAAGCTCGAGGACTACCAGCGCCACCTCATGGGCGACCTCCCCATCGAGCACCCCCTGGCTCTCCTGCTGCGCCGCCCGCGCGGCGCTTCCCAACGGGCCTTCGCCCGAGGATTGAAGGCCGCCTACGCCTACCGCTGCCGCCACCATCACCTGGACGTTCCCTACAACTACACCTGCGAAGACGGCTTCGCCTTGGGAAGGTGGCTCGCCGAGAAGCGGCGTTTTCCGCAGGCCCTCTCGCGAGAACAACTGGACGCCCTGGAAGCCCTCGACATGCGCTGGATCTCACGCCACCGGCACCGCACACCCTGAACCGCCGACCAACCGGCAGACCACGGGCGCCCCTGCGCTCCGCCCCCCGCATGAACAGCTGCATCGGATCCTCCCGGCAGCGGCCGCCGCACCCGTCCAACCGACCCGCAACCCGAGCCCGGTCGACATCACCAGACGTATCGCAGCACAAAAGCACGAAAGAACCGAACGACCTCAACCAGGAGTACGGCATCATGACGACACCGCCCCACTCGCCCGGCCGGCTGCCTGTCTTCAACATCGGCCTCACCCACGTCACGCTCCCCACCTCACAGGTACAGGTCAACCGCCTGACCGAGCTCATCAACGAAGTCACTCTGGGCACCGACGTGATCGTGATCGTGGTGAGCCCCGCCACCCACCTGGCCGACACCGACGTCGATCCAAGCCGCTTCATCTGGCCGACCTGGCAGGGAGACACCATCCCCGAGGCCCACCAGAAGTGGAAGGCCGTCTTTGCTACCCAGGACCGCACCTTCAGGGGCATCTACTACGAGGGCCCCACCCTTGAAGAGACGCAGACCTTCCGCGTCCCAGCCACCGTTCTGTCCGACGCGATGTGGAAGATGACCCAGAACGAGCCGCCTTGCGCGGTCCTGTGCACCGGCCTCACCGGAGACCCCTCCGCAGCCGAAATCACGACCGCCCTAAAAGAAGGAAGGCTCCAAGCAGTCCTGGTAGAAGCCCTGTTCGCCTAGCCCCCAGACCAGCCCCACGACATCCCCTAACGTGGCACGGACACGACCCGCAAGCACCGACCCGGCCCACTCCTCCCGCAACATCACTCAGCGAAGGACACCCGACACGATGGATCCCGCCGGCCACCGCTCCATCGCGCACTGAGGATCTTGTTTCATGCCCTCCGAGGAGCCCATCGCCGAGATCTCCGCCGTCACCGCCTCCCGCACCCGCCCCGCCCGGCTCTCACTACGCCCGGACCAGCAGCGGGCGGTCGACAGCGCGGCACGTCACCTGGCACGCGCACACACCCGCGGACACATGGTGTCGGCCTGCGGCACAGGGAAAACGCTCACCGCGCTGCGGACCGCCGAAGCCCTCGACGCCCGACACCTGCTGATCGCCGTGCCGAGCCTAGACCTCATCTCACAGTGGGCCCGCACAGCCCGCAACGACGGACGCCCAGAACCGATGATGGCCGTCTCCTCCCTGGCGGCCGCCAAGCACCCGGTCCTGGCCGGAGCAGCCGTCCACAGCACCAACAACCCGGAGTTCCTGGCAACGTGGCTGGCCCGGCACGAGCACGCCACCGTCTTCGTCACGCTCGACTCCCTCCCGAAGATCGAACAGACCCAGCACACCCGTGCTCCCGTGCCGACCTTCGACCTCCTGATCGTCGATGAGGCACACCGCACCGCGGGAAGCTGGGACAAGGACTGGACCGTCCTGCATGACCACACCCGCATCCGGGCCGACCGCCGGCTCTACCTGACCGCCACCCCCTACGAATGGGATCCACCACGCCTGACCGAAGCACCCACCACCCGCCCCCAGCCCAAGCGCACCGCGGCCACCGCCCCCGCCTGGGACACCCCCGCCCTCGTCGCCTCCATGGCGGACACGAAAACCTTCGGCCCCCGCCTGCACACCTACAGCCACGCCGATGCCATCGACGACGGAGTCCTCGCCGACTACCAACTGGTCGTCCCCACGATCACCGACACCCACCTGCGCACCGTCCTCACCACCCCCGACACCTACTCCGGCTTCGGCCCGACCGCACGCCGCACCACCGCACTACACCTCGCAGTCCTCAAAGCGATGACCGAACACGACCTCCACCACGTGATCGTGTACTTCCAACAGGTCGCCGACGCCACCGACTTCGCCCGCCAGTTCCCCCACACCCTGCGCACCCTCACCGAAGACCAACGTCCCGCCTGGACCAGCGACCTGGTCGTCCAGTCGATCAACGGCACCCACAGCCCCGGCCAGCGCCACGACATCCTCACCGACTTCGCTACCGCCGACCGCGCTGTGCTGACCAACTCCCAAGTACTAGGGGAGGGCGTCGACCTGCCCGCCGTCGACGCCGTCGTCTTCGCCGACCGCACCGCCAGCGTCCGCCGTATCGTCCAGGCCCTGGGCCGTGCCCTGCGCAAACCCCCCACCCTGGCCACGAAGACCGCCAGCCTCGTCGTCCCCGCCTACATCTCTCACGGCGCCGACCCCACCGACCTCCTCGGCACCCCCTACGAAGCCCTCTGGCTCGTCACAGCAGCCCTGCGCCACCACGACCAGACCATCGCCGCCCGCGCCCCCCGCACCACCGCCAAACGCCGCCTGGAGCAAGGCACCCGCACGCTCCTGGCCCGCCGCTTCCGTTTCGACTTCAGCCTCGACCCCGACAGCATCGCCCGGGCGATGGACCTGATCGCCTGGCCCGCCAACGCCGCCGCCCTCTCTGCGCCCCGCCGGGCGGGCCTGGCGGCCGCGACCCGCTTCCACGCCGAACACCGCCACCTGCGCGTCCCCACCGACTACGAAGACGCCTACGGCTACCGACTCGGCGCCTTCGTCACCGGCCAGCGCAACGCCCGCAGACAAGGCATCCTCACCGAGGACTGGATCGCCGAACTCGACGCGCTCGGCATGATCTGGGACGACCACGAAGCCGCCTGGCAGGGCAACCTCACCACCATCACCGCCTTCCACGCCGAGCACGGCCACCTCGCCATCCCCGAGCACCAGCCCGGCGGCCGCTTCCTCGTAACCCAGCGCGCCCTCGCCCGCGAGAACCGCCTCGATCCCGACCGTCTGGCCCAGCTCGACGCCCTCGATCCCCACTGGACCCTCCCGCACGGCCCGGACTGGCACCGCAAGTACCACCTCCTGCGACGCCACATCGAAGCCGGCCACAGCCCCGCCACCCTGCACCGCGGCACAGTGATCGACGACGTGAAGATGGGAAGCTGGCTGCACCGCCAGCTCTCCACCTGGGACCGCCTCGCCCCCGCGCAACGCGAACTCCTCACCCGCCTGCGGCTGACCCCCGCCACCCCCCTGCCCCCTGCCAAGCCGACGAGGCCCGCAGCAAAGCGGACCCGCCGTTCCTTCGAACGCAACGCGCAGATCCTGCGGCTCTTCGTCGAACACTGGGACCGACCGCCCGGCGCACGCGAATGGATCGACGTCGACGGAGAACGCATCATGATCGGACCGTGGCTGTGCAAGGCCCGCACTCGGCGCGACGCAGGCCAACTCACCAAGGAGCAAGACGACTTGATGGCGCAGATCCTCCAGGCGGACTGGATTTCCCCCGCATCCGAGTAACAGCCCTCGGCCCGCGGACAGCGCATCGCGCAGACAACTGCCGCTTCGCCCGCGAGGCGGCAAAAGGAGGCCAGGCGAGCGCATCACACGCCGGCGTGGGCGTCGATTCAGGTTCTACAAGCTTTTGACCTGCGGTGCTGTACGGATTGAGAATCTGATCTACAGGGCAAGGTGCCAGCTTGACCGTAGGACACCATACGTAAGGCCCCTGACGGCTGCCTGTACTGCCACCTCACCGTGGTCTCTCGCGGCACACTGCTCCACTTCATGGTGCCTGGGCAGCCCGAGCCCGGCGCTGGGAGATGAGGTGTTGGGCCAGAGGGGCGAAGGGATGCTCCTCGGGTGCGGGTGGCGTGGTCGGGGTGGTGGACTGGACGCGGTTCCAGGCACGGCGCCAGGGGGCGAGGGCGTGGGCGGGGATGCCGCAGCCGGTGAGGTAGGCCTCGTACTGGCGCTGGTCGGTGGGCAGGCGTTCGCGGTTGATGATGCGGGAGGCGTTGGTGAGAGGCAGGTTGGGCACGTTGCCGGCGGCGTATCCGGCGCGGCGCTGGAGGGTGCGCAGCGGTGGGGCGCCGGCCTTCTCGTAGGCGGCGGCGAGCGCGGCCAGGAGGTCGGCGGCGTTGCGGACGTAGGCCGACGCGGGGGCGTTGAGGGTGCGCAGCCGACCGCGTTCCGACGTAGGCGATCACGTTCTCCTCGCGCAGCACGGGTCCGCTGCGGCGCGCGGTGCGCTGGAGGGTGGAGACCGACAGGCCGGTGCGGTAGGAGAGTTCGGACCAGGCTGGCCGTGTATCCAGTGCAGCTCGGTGAGGAAGGCGGCGAGGGCCACCCGGTCCCGGGCGGGTGCCTTATCGGTCCGAGAGGTCACGGCCGCGGCTCCTGGGCCGCGCGGGCGGCGGCCGCTGCTAGCGCGCGGGCGAGCCGGCCGGTGAGGCGGCCGCCCGCGAACGCGATGGACATGGCGCCGATCGCGCCGCAGCCGCTGACGACGGCGAGGATGTCGCCGACGGGCAGGCCAGTCACGGCGAGAGCTCCGCCGATGATGGGAAACGCGACGACGCCCGCGACCTGCGCGGTGGTGCCGAGGCGGGCACGGCCGTCAGGGGTGGGTTCGGGCGAGGAAAGGGGAACGACGTGAGGCACGCGGGCACTCCTGCAGCGGGGGGCGGGCCCGCCCGCATGCTGGGAGCGGGCCGCCGACGACGGACGGGTCGCAAGGGACCGGTTTCCGCGGACAGTTGGCGCTGTCCGTACGCGGGGCCGGTGTGCCAGAGCATGCCACGGCGCAAAGCTGCACCGCCTCCCCCGATTGCCCCAAATGTCCGCCAGTTGGTCAGGGTTGGCCCAGCATCCGATGTCACGCGGTGACACCGGGCGTCGGCCCTGGCGGACCTGATACGGATCTGCCACGTCACGACCGGTAGTTCCGGCCGTCCATCGGTTACGCTCGGCTACGACGATGGTCATCCGTGTTCCAGACCTTCTTGCCTCTGGAGGAGTGCCGGGTTCATGATGCGGGGCAACGCCGACCGGCTCTTGGCCGGCGGCACTCCTGAGCTGTGTACGGGTCGCGATTCCGGCGCATCAGGACACCCCGCAGGCCGTGTTGGCGCACGCCCTGCCGCTGGGGCCCGGCACACCGCGTGCACCGGGTCCCAGCGCGTTCCCGTCAGGCCTCTGCTCAGTGCCGAGTAGACCCTGGCGAGGCGCCAACGCTGGCCGGCGCATGGGCGCCGCATACGCACGCGGCCGCCGCTCTGCTCGGGCAGGGACAGCGGCACGGACTCGGTGAAGAGCAGGAAAGCAGACGGTGGGAAGACCATGCCGTCCGGCCGCAGCCCCCTGGGCTGAGGCGTGCCGTGCAGCCGGGGGATGCGCGTCGACGAGGGCCCCTGCACGGGATCAGCGCTGGAGGTTGATCCCGAACTGGTGGAGAAGTCCGTCCGAAAGTTCGTGGGCACCATCCCGCAGCGTCTCGTCATCCGCATTCGGGGCCAGTTCGGTGGAGGCGGGCAACAGCCGATGGGGCCGCCGGGTCTCCGCCATCAGTGCGTACCCTCCGAAGCGGTTACCGAAGGGCAGCAGGCGGTTGCCCGTATTGGCCGTGGCGATGGTGGCGGTGATGTCGAGCGAGCTGTCGGCGGCGAGCCGCCGACGGAAACCATCGGCCAGAGACACAGCCTCGAGCACGACGGTCTGCAGCACCTGGAGGTTGACGGGGACGCCGTCATGGGGCGGGAGGCCGTGGGCGAGTTCGGCGCTGACGGTTACGGTCCCATCGTGGTGGAGTTCGACCATCGCGTCCCGCCCGGGGGAACGCCGGTCGGGGACGAGGAAGCTGCTGGCTACCCAGCGGCGCAGTCCGACCTGCAGGTCGCTGCCGAGCACATTGGACAGGACGGCCGGCTCGCCGACGTCGTTGATCCGTCCCGCCGTCTTCAGAGCCTCGTGCAGCGTGTACTTCGCTTCCGTGTGGGTCGGCGCGGGCACCATCCGCGGGACCGGACGTGTGAGCCGGGCGGCGATGACCAGCCAGGCCGGCAGCCCCTCGGATTCGCTCAGGACGGTCTCGGTCGTCTGCGTCAGACCTGCCTGCAGCAGTGCATCGGCCGCGTCCTGACGGGCGAACCGCTCGCGGTAGGCGCGGGCCACCTGGTGTTCGGGCATGTAGAAGGTGTGGTCGTTGATGCGGTGCGGCGCGTTGAACGTGGCACGGTCCCTGTCCTTGGCCTCCCAGCCGTACTGAAAGTGCGGTGCCATCTCGCTGGGCGGGACATCGACGACCAATACGTCGGGGCCGGCGCCACCCGGGGCGGGCAGCGGGATGATGTCGATGCCGGAGATGTAGGGCTGGATGCCGTTGCGTATGGCGCTGAGCATCTGCTTCTCGTCCACCTTCGCCAGGTCGACGCCGACGAACTTGATGTCGTCGCTGACGCCGTAGATGAGCAGCCCGCCGCGTGTGTTGGCCATGGCGGCGACGTCCTTGGCGAACTCGTTCCAGACCCCCGGCGTCCGCGCGAAGCCCGGCAGCGGTTCCTTCCAGTCGAGGTCATCGCTCTCGGGGAGCTTGTCCGCCACGGCGGCGGCCACCATGTCGTAGGTGAGGGGGCCGGGCGGGTGCCCGAGATGTTCGTGCAGCCGAGTCCATGAGCGTGCCATTGCGTCACTTTAGAGGCGAACGCCCCCCGGAGCAGGGGCATTTACCGCAGCCTCGGGCCAGGCGTCAGCGTCGGCCGCAGAGCCTCGACCACGCGGCCAGCGCGTCGATCACCGCGGGGCCAAGCTGGTGGCCGCTCCGCCGCGCGGGGTGCGGGCTGCACGCGCCGGCCCGGTTGCAGGCCGAGATCGTCGCGCACGAACGCAGGACCCGACGTAGCGGTCGTGACAGTCCGCTCTTCTCCAAGTCCCCGGTCAGCGCCGACGGGTTGATCCGCCAGCCGGTGCGCGCCGACCCGTCGTGGCCGGTGGGCCGGGCGGTGACCTGCA